>JBDSSS010000030.1:0-4365 GCA_039928615.1 Terracoccus sp.
GCGTAGGGCATCAGGAAGTCCATGAAGGAGGCGTTGAGCAGCTGCCCGGAGTCGTCGTAGACCATCCGCTCGTAGAGCGCTCCGCCCACGCCCTGAGCGACGCCGCCGTGGACCTGGCCCTCGACGATCATCGGGTTGATCATCGTGCCGCAGTCGTGGATGACGCAGTAGCGCAGGATCCGGATCTCGGCCGTGACCGGGTCGGTCTCGACGATGGCCGCGTGCATGCCGTTGGCGAAGGTCGCCTGGGTGGGGGAGTAGAAGTCCTTGCCTTCGAGCCCCGGCTCGTCGTCCTCGGCGACCGGCGGCTTGTCCGGGTCAAAGGTGCCGGCGAACTGCGTTGCGGCTTTGGCGGCCTCGTCGAAGGCGTAGCGAAGCGGGTTGCTCAGCACCGAGACCGTGCCGAGCGACATCGACGTCGTCGGCGCGCCCTTGACCTGCACGGTGCCCTCGACGATCTCGAGGTCGTCGGGTGACACCTCGAGCGCATCGGCGGCGATCCGCAGGGCCTTGGCGCGGACGTTGCGGGCGGCGAGGGCGATCGCGTTGCCGCTCATGACCGCCGCGCGTGAGGCGAAGGTGCCCACGGCATACGCCATCTTGCGGGTGTCACCGGTCGTGACGTGGACGTCCTCCATCCGAACCCCGAGCTCCTGCGCGACGATCTGGGCGAAGACGGTCTCGTGTCCCTGGCCCTGCGAGGTCAGGCCGGTGGAGACGTTGACCCGGCCACTCGTCTCGATCTGGATGTGCCCGCCCTCGTAGGGGCCGACGCCGGTCCCCTCGACGTAGCAGCCGATCCCGAGACCGACCTTGCGTCCCTCGGCCTGCGCCTGCTCGCGGTAGGCGGCGAAGTCGTCCCACCCGACGAGCTGCTTGAGCTTGTCGAGCGAGGCGGGGAAGTCGCCGGAGTCGTACTTGAGCGGCCGCCCGTCCTGGAAGAGCAGGCCGTGGTCGAACGGCATCTCCTCCGGGAGGATGAAGTTGCGCGAGCGCACCTCGGCGCGGTCGAGGCCCAGCTCGTCGGCGATCGCGTCCATCGTGCGCTCCATCGCGAAGCAGCCCTGGGGGCGGCCGGCGCCCCGATACGGCGTCACGAGAACGGTGTTCGTGTAGAGCGACCAGAACTCGCAGCGGTAGGTGCCGGGCTTGTAGGGCCCGAGCAGCTGGGTCGAGGTGATGATCGGGACGATGATCCCGTATGGCGTGTAGGCGCCGTTGTCGTGCCAGAAGGCGACGTCGAGCGCGAGCAGCCGGCCGTCGTCGTCGAAGCCGACGGTGACCTTCTGGAGCTGACCGCGCTCGTGGGCGGAAGAGGTGAAGTGCTCGCGGCGGTCCTCGGCCCACTTGACCGGGCGACCGATCAGGCGCGCGGCCCACGGGACGAGCACCTCCTCGGGCCAGGGGTGCATGATCTTGACGCCGAAGCCGCCGCCGACGTCGGGGGCGATGCACTCCACCTTGGCGAGCGGCAGGTCCAGGCGTGCGGCCACCGCGGCGCGCACCCCGGTGGAGGTCTGCGTCGAGGAGTACATGCGCAGCTCATCGCGCTCGGCGTCCCACCGGGCGTAGACGCCCTTGCCCTCCATCGGCATGCAGGCGCTGCGCTCGAAGTCGAGCTCGAGGGTGAGCGTGTGCGGCGCCGACGCCATCGCGGTGTCGACGTCACCGACCTGCTGGAGCATGTGCGCCGCGACGTTGCCGGGCACGTCGTCGTGGACGAGCGCCGCACCGTCGCGGGCGTTCTCGATGCCGACGACGACGGGCAGCTGCTCGTAGCGCACCCGGATGCGCTGGCACGCGTCCTCGGCGACGTAGCGGTCGGTCGCGACGACCATGACGATCGCCTCGCCGACGTGGTTGACCTCATCCTTGGCCAGGGCGTGGCCGGTGCGGCCGTGGGTCAGCGTCGGGTGGGGGATGAGCAGTGGCAGAGGCTCGCCCACCTTGCCGGGCAGGTCCTCGTGCACGTAGATCGCGACGACGCCGTCGATGTCGATCGCGTCGTCGGCGTCGATCTCGAGGATGCGCGCGTGGGCGTGCGGGCTGCGCACGAAAGCGGCTGCGAGAGCGTCGTGCCCGAGGTCGTCCAGGTAGCGGCCGCCGCCGGTGACGAGGCGCGGGTCCTCCTTGCGCCGGATCGGCGCCCCGAACATCTGGGTGGTCACGACGCGTCCTCCGTCTCGCGCTCGACCCGGATCTCGGCGGCCCGCAGGACGCTCTTGACGATGTTTTGGTAACCGGTGCAGCGGCAGAGGTTGCCGGAGATCGCCTCGCGGGCCTCCTCTGCGCTCGGAGCCGGGTGCTCCTCGAGGTAGGAGGTGATGGTCGTGAGGAAGCCGGGCGTGCAGAAGCCGCACTGGAGCCCGTGGCACTCGGCGAAGGCCTGCTGGACCGGGCTCATCGACTCGCCCGTCGGGCACACCCGGGCGTCGGCCCGCTGGCCGAGGCCCTCGACCGTCGTGATCGCGTGGTCCTGGGCGGTGACGGCAAACATCAGGCACGAGCGCATGGGGGCCCCGTCGACGAGCACCGTGCAGGCCCCGCAGACACCGTGCTCGCAGCCGACGTGGGTGCCGGTGAGCTCGAGGTCGTGGCGCAGGAAGTCGGACAGCAGACGGCGGGCCGGCACGGCGGCCGAGCGGGCGACGCCGTTGACCGACACGGTCACGTCGAGCAGCTGCTCCGGGCCGTCGGTGCCACGGCTGAGGTCGGTCATGATGGGCCTCCTTCAGTCGAGTGCTCATTTTCGGACACACCTGGCGTCGGAGAATGAGCACTCGAGGTGGGGTTGGACGTCGGAAAATGAGCACTCGAGGGTGGGGTGGGAGTCGAGTGGTCACTTTCTCGAACGGCGGCGGGCAGGGTGCGGCGGGTCAGCTCACCGACGAGCATCCGGCGGTAGTCGGCACTGACGTGGATGTCGCCCTCGGGCTCGACGTGGGCGAGCACGGCCTCGACGGCGCGGTCGGCGGCGGCGTCCCAGCCGCCGGAGCCGGGCTCGACGCCACCGAGCGCCTCGGTGAGGTCGAGGACGGTCGGCACGTCGGTCACCGAGACGAAGGAGGCCTGCGCCCGGGAGACCACGCCGTCGGTGACCGTCACCGCGACGGCGACCCCGGCCATCGCGTAGTCGCCGTGCCGGCGGGCCGACTCGCTGAAGGCCGTGCCGGTGCCGGCCGGGAAGCGGCCGAAGCGCACGGCGACCGCGAGCTCGTCGTGGTGCAGCGACGTCTCGAGCGCGCCGAGGAAGAAGTCGGACCAGCGGATCTCACGGCGCCCGGACGGACCGGCGGCCTCGACGACCCCGTCGCTGAGGGCGAGGATCGCCGGCATCTCGCCGGCAGCGTCGGCGTGGGCGATCGAGCCGACCGTCGTGCCGCGGTTGCGGATCGCGGGGTGCGCGACGTTGCGGACGGCCTGGCGCAGGAGGGGGTGGGCGGCATACGCCTCCGGTGACCGCTCGAGGCCTGCGTGCCGCACGAGGGCGCCGACCCGCACCGCGTCGGGGGTGACCTCGATCGTGTCGAGACCGGTGACCCGGTTGATGTCGACGAGGTGGCCGGGGGAGGCGAGGCGCATGTTGAGGATCGGGATGAGGCTCTGGCCGCCCGCGAGGACCTTGCCGTCGTGGCCGGCCTCGACGAGGGCGGCGACGGCCTCGTCGACGGAGCGGGGTGCGTGGTGCACGAAGGGGGCGGGCTTCACCGAACTGATCCTGCCTTCCGGATGGCGTTTCGGACTAGAGGTTGTTGTGCACCGCCGGGCGTGGCGTTTTGGCAAGTTCTGCCGTGGGTCGCTCTGGAGGCCGGGGCGAGGACGGGACCGGCCCCGGAAACGCCGCGTGGGCCCTCGATCGCTCGAGGACCCACGCAGCACCGCAGGGGGACGGTCAGCGCCGCTGTCGCAGGTCGGGCCCGTTGGGCTCGTCCTGGTAGAGGTCGTCGATCCCGTCGCTGTCGCCGTAGCCGGCGTCACCGACCGAGAGGATCGTGCCGTCCGCGCGCCGCTTGAGGTCCTCGGGGGCGAGCGACCGGGCCAGGTGGTAGGCCCCGACGGCGACGATCGTGCCGAGCGCGATGCCGCCCAGGCTGAAGTTGTCGGAGAAGACGAGCGAGACGTTGCCGATGCCGATGACGATGCCGGCGGCGACGGGGACGAGGTTGATCGGGTTGCCGAAGTCGACCCCGTTCTCCTTCCAGATCTTCGCGCCGAGCAGGCCGATCATGCCGTAGAGAACGACGGTGATGCCGCCGAGCACGCCCCCCGGCACCGAGGCCACGAGCGCGCCGAACTTCGGCGAGAGGCCGAAGATGATCGCCACGGCCGCGGCGACGTAGTAGGCGGCGGTCGAGTAGACGCGGG
>JBDSSS010000031.1:0-19939 GCA_039928615.1 Terracoccus sp.
TTTCCCCCGGGGGAAAGTGGGCACTCGACGGTCAGAGAGGGGTCAGCGGCGGCCGCCGCCGAGGAGCCCGCCGAGCAGTCCTCCGAGGACGCCGCCGCCAGAGCCCGAGGTCGCCCCGCCGAGCACCGACCCGAGGACGTCCTGCAGCGGGTTGTCACCGCCGGCCGGAGTCGCCTGGGGCACCTGGGTCGGGGCGGCTTGGGCGCCCTGACCGCCGGGGAAGAGTGGGCCGTCGTCGACGGCGCCGCCGGGGGCGGGGGTGTTCTGCGATCCCGCACCGCCGAGCACCCCGCCGAGCAGGCCCCCGAGGCCCCCGCCACCGCCCATCCGCCCGGCGAGCCAGGAGAGGACCATCGGGGCGAGGATCGGCAGCAGCTTCTGGACCAGGGCGCCCTGCGAGCCGCCCCCGACACCGCCGAGCTGGCTGACGACCTGGTCGGTCTGGCCGCCGAAGATGTTGCCGACGATCTTGCGCCCGTCGGCCTCGTCGACGTCGGCGAGGGTCGAGGCTCCGCCCTGGTGGTCGGCGAGGGCGGAGTGCAGGGAGGCGGCGCCGGCCGGATCGGCGGCGTTGGCGTGCAGGCCGCCGAGCAGCGCGGGCAACGCGGCCTCGGTCGCCCGGCGAGCCTCGGCCTCGCTCACCCCGAGGCGACCGGCGATATCGCCGATAGGGACCTGGCTCAGGATCTCGTCATAGGAAGACATGGCACCTCCGTCGGGACGCGACCGTGTGTCGCTCGAGACCTTCCTACCCGATCGAGGCGGCTGACGGCAGGTCAGCCGACGCCGAGGTCCGACAGGGGCAGGGAGACGAGGCGGTCGGTCTCACCGTTGTTGGTGAGCAGCAGGACCCGGTCGTCGACGAACCGCACGTCGCGGAGCCGGCCGAACCTGCCCTGCAGGAGCCGCTGGGGGGTTCCGGCCCGTCCGTCGGCGAGAGGGACCCGCCAGACCGACTCGCCACGCAGGGCCGCGAGGTAGACGGCGCCGTCCGGTCCGATCGTGATGCCGCTCGGTGACATCTCGCTCGGTTTCCACTGGACGACCGGGTCCACGTAGGCGGGGTCGTCCGAGATGCCCTCGACGGCGGGCCACCCGTAGTTGCCACCGGGCGTGATGAGGTTGAGCTCGTCCCAGGTGTTTGCGCCGAACTCGCTGGCCCAGAGGCGTTTCTGGTCGTCCCAGGCGATGCCCTCGACGTTGCGGTGCCCGTAGGACCAGATCGGTGACCCGCCGAAGGGGTTGCCGGGGGCGGGCTCACCCTCCGGGGTGATCCGCAGGATCTTGCCGCCGAGCGAGTCGAGCTTCTGCGAGAGCGACTTGTCGCCGGACTCGCCCGTCGTGACGTAAAGGAAACCGTCGGGCCCGAACGCGATCCGGCCACCGTTGTGGTTGCGGCCCAACGGGATTCCCGAGAAGACGACCTGCGGGGTGCCGATGCCGTCCCCGGTCCAGGGCACGGCGACGATCCGGTTGTCGCTCTCGGCCGAGTAGTAGGCGTAGAAGACGGGGTTGACGTCGAAGTCCTCGGGAATGGCCAGACCCAGCAGACCTCCCTCGCCCTCGGTGCGCACGATCGGGAGGTGGCCGACGACTTTGGCTGTGCCGCTGGAGCCCGGCGCCGGGACGAGGTGCAGGTCACCGGTGTTGCGCTCGCTGACGAGCAGCCGCCCGTCGGGCAGCGGGGCGATGTCCCACGGGCGGTCGAGCCCGTCGAGGAGCGTCTGCTCGGGAGCCTGCTGGGTGGGGTCGGCGGTGGCGCCCGTGTCGTTCGGCGCGGGCGCGGAGGTCGGGCTACTCGACCTCGTCGACCCGGTCGAGCCCGCGGGAGCCTGGGGGCTCACCACCACCTTCGGTCCACCCGGCTCGGCCGTGCCGGCGAGCGGGTTGGAGCAGGCGCCGAGCGCGAGCGGCAGGGCGAGCCCGGCGGCGAGGACGGGACGGAGGTGTCGGGTGCTGGTGCGACGCGGCATACCCCATTGTGTCCCAGCGTCGTGTCCCTGCGGCCCGTCGTGCCCGCGCGGGGCGACTCAGCTGCGTCGGGCGACGACGGCCTGGAGGTAGGAGTGCTCGCTCTCGTGGAGCACTCCCGAGTCGAGGACCCGGCGGGCGAGCTCGAGGTCGCCCATCACGGCGCGGAAGGCCGTCAGCAGGTCGATGTCGTGGTCGGGGCGCTCGACGACGACCTCGTCACCGGTCGCGATGCGACCCGCCACGACGACCGACAGGTAGGCGCCCGTGCGGCCCGCCTCGGTGAAGCGACGCACCCACCCCCGCTCCCCGACGTGGCCGGCGAACGTCGCACAGGGGATGCGCGGCGCCTGCACGCGCAGCACCGCCGTGCCGATCCGCCACGTCTCGCCGACGAGCGCGTGCGTCGTCTCCACCCCGCGGGTCGTGAGGTTCTCGCCGAACCTGCCGGGCGGGATCTCGCGGCCCAGCCGGTCGGCCCACCACTGCTGGTCCTCGACGGGATAGGCGTAGACCGCTTGGGTCACGCCCCCGTGGTGGCGCGGGTCACCGATCTCGTCACCGACGACGCCACTGCCGAGGCCGCCACGCTTGGGGCCCGGGTCGCGCACGTCGACGGCCGCCACCGGCTGCTTGTCGATCGCCGTGACGGTACCGCTCGCCCACGCCTGCTCGACCCCGTGGCCGACGTTGACGGAGATGACCTGCGCCGTCTCGACTGCATCGACTGTTTGGACCATGTCGCGGACTGTAGTGCGCGGTCGTGGCCCCGGACCACTCGGTTACCGTTCTCGCATGCCTGCCACCCCCTTCGTCGCCGCCGTCCCCGATGCGTCGTATGCCGCCGAGCTGGCCGACGTCGAGGGCGTCGAGCTGCTCGCATGGGATGCCGAGAGCCCGCACCCACGACGCGACGAGGTCCGCTTGCTCGTGATGCCCTACATGACCCGTCTGCGTTTCACCGACATCCCCACCGGCCTCGACGCCCTCGAGGCCGTGCAGCTGCAGAGTGCGGGCTTCGAGACCTTCCTGCCCGACGTCCCCGAGGGGGTCGCGCTCTGCAACGCCGCGGGGGTGCACGACGCGAGCACGGCCGAGCTGGCGCTCGCCCTGATGCTCGGATCCATCCGGCGTATCCCGGAGTTCTCTGCGGCACAGACGGACTCGCACTGGGCCGAGCCGAAGGTGTGGCCCGCCCTGGCGGACAGCCGGGTGCTCGTGCTGGGCTACGGCCAGATCGGACGGGCGATCACGCGTCGGCTGCTGCCCTTCGAGGTCAGCGTCACGGCGGTCGCGTCACGGGCCCGGGCGGGTGACGAGCTCGTCGACCGGGTGCACGGCATCGACGAGCTGCCCGACCTCGTCGGGTCGCACGACGTCGTCGTCGTCATCGTGCCGCTCACCGATTCGACCCGGGGTCTCGTCGACGCCGACGTGCTCTCCCGGATGCCCGACGGAGCGCTGCTCGTCAACGTCGCCCGCGGCGGCGTCGTCGACACCGACGCTCTCGTCGCCGAGTGCGCGACCGGCCGCCTGCGGGCCGCCGTCGACGTGACGGAACCCGAGCCGCTGCCGGCGGGGCACCCGATGTGGACGACGCCCGGGATCCTCATCACTCCGCACGTCGGCGGTCAGACGACGGCGATGCGCCCCCGGGCGGTCGCCCTGATGCGCCGCCAGATCGAACGGATGCGCGACGGGCTCCCGCCCGACAACGTCGTCAACGCCTGACCCGAGCGACGTCGGTCGGCAGCCCAGCGGCATACGCGCGGCGGCGCCTCACCCGCCCACCCCCGTCGCCGCCCGGGCTACGAAACGTGCGGCCGCAGCGCCGGGAGCCACCGTTGTGGTGGCCCGGGCTACGAAACGTGCGGCCTCAGCGCCGGGAGCCACCGTTGTGGTGGCCCGGGCTACGAAACGTGCGGCCCGCAGCGCCGGGAGCCACCGTTGTGGTGGCCCGGGCTACGAAACGTGCGGTCTCAGCGCCGGGGAGAGGCAGCCCCGGCGAAACCCTTGTCGGCGGCCCCGGGCTTAGTGGACACTGTCAACATGAGTGAGACCATCGTCGCGATCGGCACCCGCAAGGGACTCTGGCTCGCCCGCAGCACCGACCGGGTGCAGTGGAGCCTCGAGGGCCCGCACTTCCTGATGAGCGAGGTCGCGTCCGTCGCGATCGACACCCGGGAGGGGCGCTCGACGGTCCTCGCGGGCGTCAAGTCCTGGCACTGGGGACCCACCGTCCAGGCGAGCACCGACGGCGGTCGCACGTGGACCGAGAGCGCCGAGCGCGCCCTCAGCTTCCCCGCCGACACCGACACCGCCCTCGAGCGGGTGTGGCAGCTGACCCCCGACCCCAACGACGCCGACGTCGTCTGGGCCGGGGTCGAGCCGCACGCCCTCTTCCGCAGCGCCGACGCGGGGGAGAGCTACGAGCTCGTGCGCGGCCTGTGGGACCACCCGCACCGGCCGAAGTGGGAGCCCGGATTCGGCGGCGGGGCCGTCCACACGATCGTCCCCGAGCCCGGCCACCCGGAGCAGCTCCTCGTCGCGATGAGTGCGGGCGGCGTCTACCGCTCGGCCGACGCCGGGCAGACGTGGGAGCCGAGCAATCCCGGCATCCGGGCCTACTTCATGCCGCACGACGAGTACCCGGAGTTCGGCCAGTGCGTCCACAAGGTTGCTCGCGGCCAGGGCGACGGCGAGCTCTTTGCGCAGAACCACAAGGGCGTCTACCGATCCGGGGACAACGGCCACACCTGGGACTCGATCGCCGAGGGGCTGCCGACCGACTTCGGTTTCGCGATCCTCGCCCACCCGCGTCGGCCGGGGGTCGTCTGGAACGTACCGGTCGCCGACGACGGGGAGCGCATCCCGCCGGATGCCCAGCTGCAGGTCCAGCGGTCAGACGACGCCGGCGCGACGTGGCGCCAGCAGGCGGTCGGCCTGCCGGGCCAGAGCTACACGTGCGTGCTGCGTGACGCGGCCGCCGTCGATGCCGCGGACCCGGTCGGGGTCTACCTCGGGACGCGCAACGGTGACGTCTTCGCGTCCGCGGACGAGGGGGAGTCCTTCACCCGCATCGCGACGCAGCTGCCCGACGTGCTCGTCGTGCGCGCGGCTGAGCTCCCATGAGCGGCAGTCGATCCGGTATGCCGCACAGTTCCGTGAGGGTCATCCTCCCCGGCCTGCTGCGCGACCTCGCGGGCGGTGTGCCCGAGCTCGAGGTCGAGTCGCCGGACGTCACCCAGACGGTGGCCGAGCTGCTCGACCGGGCCTTCGCCGATCACCGGATCCTCGACGGCAAGGTCCGGGACGAGCGCGGTCAGATCCGGCGCCACGTCAAGGTCTTCGTCAACGGCGAGGACGCCACGCGGGGGTCGGGGGTGGCGACCGCGGTGCCGGCCGGAGCGCGGGTGCACATCATCAACGCGGTCTCCGGCGGCTGACCTCAGGCCCGGTCCGTCCCCAGCAGGAGGGGCAGCACGGTCCGCTCGAGCTCTCCCGGCGAGAGCGAGCCAGGCTCGACGAGCCGCTGCGTCATCGAGCCCTGCGACAGCGCGAGAGCGGCCCGGACGAACAGCTCGGTCGGGATCGGGAGCCGGGCGCCGCGGGTGCGCACGGCCTCGTCGACGGCCGAGATCAGCTCGTTCCGGATCCGCTGCTGCTGCTGCGACCACGCGCGGCGCGCGTCGGCCTCGCGGATGGCGTGAAGGGTGAACTCCGTGGTCAGCACCAGCCAGCCATCCGTGCCCTGGTCCTCGGCAAGCGCCGCGAGGACGTCGCGCAGGACGTCCTGCGGGGCCGCGTCCGGTGCGGCGGCCGTCTCGCGGATCCGGGCCACGACCTGCTCCGAGTGCCGGCTCGACAGCTCGAGGACGAGGTCGTCCTTCGAGGCGAAGTTGGAGTAGAAGGCGCCGCGGGTGAAGCCGGCCCGCTCGCAGATGTCCTCGACGCTCGCGCCGTGGAACCCGCGCTCGGCGAAGACCTCGCTCGCCGCCTCGAGGACCCGGTCCCGGGTGGCCTGTCGGCGTGCGCTGACTCGCTGGGGTGGGGTGGACGGCATACCGCGAGGATACAGCCTCGTATTGCATACATGTCCGTATCGGATGCATACTCGTATCGAAGCGGGACGCTCCCGTCGGAAGGAAGTGCGTGGTGCAGCGTGACGTGATCGCGAACGGGGTCGTCGTGGCGGGGATCGTCGGGCCGGGGGAGCCGTTCGTCGACGTGGTCGGCTTCGTGGCGCCCGCGGGACAGGTCACCCTCGTGCCGACGGATCCGGGAACGAGCCAGGTGGCCCTGGCCCTCGCGGTCGGGGGACGCGTGCGACTCGCAGCCGGCTCGATCACGGTCGGTGGGGTGCCGGATGCCGACCTGCGGCGCCTGCGCACCCGGCTCGTCGACCTCGTCGACGTCACGTCCCCCGAGGAGTCGCTGTCGCTGCGCGCGGTCGTCGCAGAGGAGCTGGCCCTCGCGGAGCGACCGGCATCCCGTCGCGACGTCTCGACCTTCCTCGCCGACCGGCGGCTGGAGGACCGGGCCCGAGTCCGCTGGGGCAGCCTCCCCGCCGGGCTGCGCACCCGTCTGCTCCTCGAGCTCGCGGCCCGGCACCGCGACGTCCGTGTCCTCGTCCTGGCCGGGCCGGATCGTCACGGTGGCGACCCGCGGGAGTGGCACCGCGCAGCGACCGGCCTCGCGGACCGTGGCCTGACCGTCATTGCCCTCTGCTCCCCCTCCACGGTTGACGTCCTGTCTGCCCATATCGTCGAAAAGGCTTCTGCATGAATCCCGTTCGTCTCGCGGCTGCTGAGCTGCGTCGTCTCACCTCGTCCCGGCTGGCGCGGATCGGCGTCGTCGCCCTCGTCCTCATCCCGACGCTCTACGGAGGGCTCTACCTCTACGCGAACCACGACCCGTACGGCGCTCTGCCGGAGGTCCCCGCGGCCGTCGTCAGCGACGACCGAGGGACGACCCTGAGCACGGGGGAGCGCCTCCACGTCGGGGGTGACGTCGTCGACCACCTCGTCGAGTCCCGAAGCTTCGACTGGCACGAGGTGTCGCGCTCGGAGGCACTGGCCGGGGTCAACACCGGTCGCTACGCCTTCGCCGTCATCGTGCCCGCGACCTTCTCCGCCGACCTCGCCTCGACGGCCGACTACGACCCGCGCCAGGCCTCCGTGCTGCTCGAGACCAACGACGCGAACAACTACATGACGACGCTCATCGGCAACACCGTGATGAAGCAGGTCACCGCCTCGGTCGCGAGCGATGTGAGCCAGACCGCGGCGAGCAGGATGCTGCTCGGCTTCACCGAGGTGCACGACCAGCTCGGCAAGGCCGTCGACGGTGCGGGGAAGCTGCACGCGGGCATCGGCGACGCGGTCACCGGCGCGACGTCGCTCGAGAACGGGGCCGGGAGCCTCGCGTCGGGCCTGCACGACCTCGCCGCGGGGGCGACCCGGCTCCGCGACGGGGCCGGGTCCGCCGTCGCCGGCGCCGATCGTCTGCACACGGGTGCGGCCACGCTCGCCACCGGCCTCACCACCCTCGACAAGAGGGCCGCAGGCCTGCCGGCGAAGGCCTCGACGCTCGCCGACGGCGCGGCGCAGGTCGCGACCGGCAACGCCAAGGTCGCCGCGACCGGTCGCGAGGTCGCCGCCGCGTCGGCGACGTTGCGCGAGCAGGTCACCGGAGGTCGCAACGACGTCCTCGCCGCCCTGAAGGAGCAGGGCCTCACCGTCGAGCAGCTCGCGACGGTGGAGGCGCAGCTCGACCGCGTCGACTCACAGGTCGCCACCGCGGACGGCAGGATCCAGCAGGCGTCGGGGGAGCTGGACGAGCTCTCGCAGGGAGCCGAGCGGGTGTCGAGCGGGGCGCGCGCCCTCGCCGACGCCACTCCCGCCCTCGCCGATGCGGTGCACCGCTCAGCAACGGCCTCCACCGCGCTGCGTGACGGGGCCGGGTCGCTCGAGTCCGGCCTGCGGTCGCTCGACACCGGCGCCACGTCCGTCTCGACCGGTGCCGGCAGGGCGTCGTCCGGGGCGACCTCCCTCGCATCGGGCGCAGCCCGGCTCGGCTCCGGCCTCGACCGCCTGGCGGACGGCTCGACCACGCTCACCGACCAGCTCGCCGAGGGCCGCGACTCCGTGCCCGACCCGACGACGTCGCAACGCACCGCCATGGCCCAGACCATCGGCAACCCGCTCACGGTCGAGTCCGACTCCTTGTCGTCGGCCGGCAGCTACGGCGCCGGGCTGGCCCCGATGTTCCTCAGCCTCGCGCTGTGGATCGGTGCCTACACCCTCTTCCTGCTCGTGCGGCCGCTCTCGACCCGCGCCCTCGCCACGAGTCAGCGCTCGCTGCGCACCGCGCTCGGCGGCTGGCTGGCCCCCGTGGCCCTCGGGCTGGCCCAGGTGGTGGCGCTCCTCGCCGTCGTCGGCCTCGGCCTCGGCATCCGGATCGCCCACCCGGTGCTGACCCTGCTCTTCCTCGCCTTCGTGTCGATGACCTTCGTCGCGATCCTGCACGCGCTCGCCGCCCGGCTCGGAGCGGTGGGCAAGTTCCTCGGGCTCGTGCTCATGGTCGTCCAGCTCGTCAGCGCCGGCGGCACGTTCCCGTGGCAGACCCTGCCCGCGCCCCTCCAGGCCATCCACCACGTCATGCCGATGAGCTACGCGATCGACGGCCTGCGCCGGCTGCTCTACGGCGCGGACCTCTCCCCGCTGCGCGGTGACGTGGTCGTGCTCGCCGCCTTCCTGACCGTCTCGCTCGCGGTGTCCGCCGTGGCAGCGCGACGCTTCCGGGTCTGGACCCCCGCCCGGATCAAGCCCGAGCTGAGCCTCTAGGCAGGGTCACAGTGGCATGCTCGGGCGATGAGCACCGCAGGCAGCGACAAGACCCTCGTCCTCGTCCGGCACGCCAAGGCCGAGGAGGGGCAGGGCAAGGCGGACCACGACCGTGAGCTGACCAACCGCGGCCGCAGGGACGCCGAGGCAGCGGGCGCCTGGCTGCACGGCAACGGTCTCGGTCCTGACCTCGTCATCGCCTCGACCTCCGAGCGGACCCGGCAGACCTGGGACTCGCTGCGCCGCGGCGGCATCGGTTCGGAGTTCGTCGAGTTCCGGCACAGCGTCTACCTCGGCGGGTCGGAGCAGGTGCTCGACACCGTGCGGGAGGACGGCTCCGACGCGGACACGGTGCTCGTCATCGGCCACAACCCGACGATGGCCCAGCTCACCAGCCTGCTCTGCGACGGGCAGGGCTCGCGCGAGGCGCACGCGGCCCTCGCCGACGGTTTCGTCACGTGCGGCGTCGCGGTGCTGCGCTACGCCGGGCCCTGGGCCGACCTCGACCTCGGCACGTGCGAGCTGGACCGCTTCCACGTGGGTCGCGGCTGACCGGCATACCCGGGAAGTGAGATGGCGTGTCCAGCCAGCGGACACGGTCATATGCTGCGGGGATGACGCAGAGCCCCGACATCAAGCACCGTAGCCGCGACGTGACCGACGGTCTGGAGAAGACCGCCGCGCGAGGGATGCTCCGGGCCGTGGGCATGGGCGACGACGACTGGGTCAAGCCGCAGATCGGTGTCGCGAGCTCGTGGAACGAGATCACCCCGTGCAACCTCTCGCTCGACCGCCTCGCCAAGGCCGTCAAGGACGGGGTCCACGCTGGCGGCGGCTACCCGCTGGAGTTCGGCACGATCTCGGTGTCCGACGGCATCTCGATGGGCCACGAGGGGATGCACTTCTCGCTGGTCAGCCGTGAGGTCATCGCCGACTCCGTCGAGACGGTGATGAACGCCGAGCGCCTCGACGGCTCGGTGCTGCTCGCGGGCTGCGACAAGTCGCTGCCCGGCATGCTCATGGCGGCCGCCCGCCTCAACCTCTCGTCCGTCTTCCTGTATGCCGGGTCGATCCTCCCCGGCATTGCCAAGCTCTCGGACGGCACCGAGAAGACGGTGACGATCATCGACGCCTTCGAGGCGGTCGGCGCCTGCGCCGCAGGCCGGATGTCGCGCGCCGACGTCGATGCCATCGAGCGCGCGATCTGCCCCGGCGAGGGCGCCTGCGGCGGCATGTACACCGCCAACACGATGGCCTCCGTCGCCGAGGCCATCGGGATGTCGCTGCCCGGCTCGGCCGCGCCGCCGGCCACCGACCGCCGACGGGACGGTTACGCGCGGAAGTCCGGCGAGGCCGTGGTCAACCTGCTGCGCAAGGGGATCCGGGCGCGCGACATCATGACGAAGGAGGCCTTCGAGAACGCGATCGCCGTCGTCATGGCCTTCGGCGGCTCGACCAACGCCGTGCTTCACCTGCTGGCCATCGCGCACGAGGCCGAGGTCGACCTCACGATGGACGACTTCGCCCGCGTCGGCGCGAAGATCCCGCACCTCGCCGACGTCAAGCCCTTCGGCCAGTACGTCATGACCGACATCGACCGCGTCGGCGGTGTCCCCGTCGTCATGCGCGCGCTGCTCGACGCCGGCCTGCTCCACGGCGACTGCCTCACCGTCACGGGCAAGACGCTCGCCGAGAACCTCGCCGACATCGCCCCGCCCGACATCGACGGCAAGGTCGTCCGCGCGATGAGCGAGCCGATCCACAAGACCGGTGGGCTCACGATCCTCAAGGGCTCGCTCGCGCCCGACGGTGCCGTCGTGAAGTCGGCCGGCTTCGACGAGTCGGTCTTCGAGGGGACGGCTCGGGTCTTCGACGGCGAGCGCGCGGCGATGGACGCCGTCGAGGACGGCTCGCTCCAGGCCAAGGACGTCGTCGTCATCCGCTACGAGGGGCCCAAGGGTGGGCCGGGGATGCGCGAGATGCTCGCCGTGACCGGGGCCATCAAGGGCGCCGGACTCGGCAAGGACGTGCTGCTGCTCACCGACGGCCGCTTCTCCGGTGGCACGACCGGACTCTGCGTCGGGCACGTCGCCCCCGAGGCCGTCGACGACGGTCCGATCGCCTTCGTCCGCGACGGCGACCCGATCCGGCTCGACGTGGCCGGCGGTCTGCTCGACCTGCTCGTCGACGACGAGGAGATGGAGCGTCGCCGCTCCGAGGGCGTCACGCACCCGGAGCCGAAGTACACCCGCGGCGTGCTCGCCAAGTACCGCAAGCTCGTCGGCAGCGCGAGCCAGGGCGCCGTCTGCGACTGACCTCCGTCACCTCGAACCGGGGTCGACGGCGCCGACGTCGCGGAAGGCGCGGGGTGTGAGGCCGGTGTGCGTGCGAAACCGACGGATCAGGTGCCGCTCGTCGCTGAAGCCGGTGGCTGCCGCGATGTCGCGCACGCCGATCCCGGTGTGTGTGAGCAGGTCGGTCGCGGCGGCCAGTCGGTGCGCCGACCGGTGCGCGTAGGGGCTGCGGCCCGTCTCTGATCGGAAGCGGCGGCGCCAGGTCTCGTAGGGCATCCCCACCTCTCGCGCGAGTAGGGCGAGGTCGAGCGTCTCGGTGAGGTCCTGCTCGAGCCGCGCGACGGAGCGGGTGAGCCAGTCCGGTGTAGCGGCTCGGGGAGCTGCGGCCGTCGATCCGGCCTCGAGCAGCAGACCGAGCAGCGCGACGGCCTCCGTGTCCCGGCCGTGGGTGCTGTCCGGCCGCGGCCGCCGACCGAGCTCTGCCAGCCGGTGCTGCCAGGCGGGGACGGACAGCCCGTGCACGAGCGGCCGCTCGGGCGACAGCGCCCCCCTGCGCTGGGCCAGCTCGAAGACGACCCCGTCGAAGACGACGAACAGCTCGTCCCAGCCGCCGCGGTCCGCGCCGTACCAGTGCGGGTGGCCGGGGTGCACGATGACGAGGGTCCCCGGGCCGATCGCCTCGTCGTGAGCGCCGTCGCGGTAGCGGCCGGTGCCCGCGGTGACGAAGGTCAGGCCCCACGTGGGGTGCCGCCGGGTCGTGCCGACGGGGAGCCCGCTGCCGCCGGTGATCCGGCCGGCGACGAGGACCTCACCGAGCCGTCCGGCCGGCCTGCGTCGCTCGCCGGCTCCGGCCCCTGCACCATGCGTCGTCGTCCGCTCCACCCCACCATCGAACCAGAACGTTCCCCGTGACCACGCCGTTCCGGGTCGGGGCGGGTGCGGTCCGCTGTGCTGGGAGCATGACGACGGCCACGCCGGTCTTTGCCTGCCCAGTGAGAGCCTCGCGAGAGCCCCCGAGAGTGAGAGCGCCTGATGCCCACCGACCTGCTGCCCGCGCTGACCACGGCATACCCCGTGACCGACGACGAGGTCGTGTCCTTCCGCGCCCACGGCCACCTCCGCCTGCGCCAGGTGGCGACCGCGGAGGAGGCCGCGGCCTACCGCCGCCCCGTCGAGGCGGCCGTCGAGCGGCTCAGCACCGAGACCCGGCCGCTCGCCGAGCGCGACAGCTACAGCCGGGCGTTCCTGCAGGTGATGAACCTCTGGCGGCACGACGAGGCCGTGGCCCGCTTCGTCCGGGCCGCCCGCTTCGCGGACGTGGCGGCGCGCCTGCTCGGCGTCCCACGCGTGCGCCTCTACCACGACCAGGCGCTCTTCAAGGAGCCCGGCGGCTCTCGCACCCCGTGGCACCAGGACGCGATGTACTGGCCACTCGACGGGTCGCAGTGCCTGACGATGTGGATGCCGCTCGTCGACATCACGCCGGCCCACGGCGGACTCGCCTTCGCCACGGGCAGCCACCGCGAGGGCCCGCTCAGCGACATCGGCATCTCCGACGCATCAGCGGAGCACTTCGACCGCCTCGTCGCCGAGCGTGGGCTCGCCATCGACGAGCCGGTCGCGATGCGCGCCGGGGACGCGTCCTTCCACTCGGGCTGGACCGTCCACCGCGCCCTCGGCAACGACTCGGCGCAGATGCGGGAGGTGATGACCGTGATCTGGTTCGCCGACGGGCTGACGGTGCAGGAACCGGCCAACCCGGCGCAGGCCAACGACCTCGCGTCGTGGCTGCCCGGCCTCGCCCCCGGTGACGTGGCCGAATCACCGACCAACCCGGCCCTCGGCGTCGTCGCCCCGCGCCAGGGGAGCGCCTCAGCGGGCGGACGTGTCGATGGCCCAGTGCCGCCAGACTGACGTCACCTCCATGCCGACCTTCTCGTAGAGGCCGAGGGCGCCGGTGCGGCTGTCGGTCGACAGCTCGGAACGGGTCGCGCCGTGGTCGCGGGCCACGGCGAAGGAGTCGACGAGCAGGGCGCGCGCGAGCCCCAGACCGCGACGGTCCCGGCGCACCGCCAGCCGGTCGACGTAGGCGCACCCGTCACCGAGCAGCACGACCGACACCCCGACGACGGCTCCCTCCGGGTCGACCATGAGGCGGAGGTTCCACGCCTCGAAGCCGGGACGGTCGAGCGTGCCCGCGGCGAAGTCCTCGAAGGTCTCCCGCTCGCGATCCGACCACTCGAGGAAGGCGTCCTCGACGACGTCGTGGGCGGCCCGCTGGTCGGTCTCGCCCTCGGCCTCGCGCACGACGTAGCCCTCGGGAACCGGCTGCTGCCCGATGGTGGCCCCACCCGGCATCTCGAGCACCCAGGAGGTCCAGTGGATCTCGTAGCCGAGGGACTCGAGCAGCCGCTCACCCGTCGATCCGGCCGGGACCGGCATCCCGACGAGTCCTCGTCCGTCCCGCCGGCTGACTCGCTGGGTCCACAGCGCGAGCGCGGTGCCGATGCCCCGCCCCTGGTGGTCGAGCGCGACGGCGGCATCCGCCCGTCGACCGCCGTCGACCTCGGCGTAGCCGACGAGCCGGTCGACGTCGAACACCCCGATGCTCTGGGTCGCGAGGTCGAAGCTCGGCCGCTGCCAGTCGGCGACGATGTCGGCCTCCTCGATGATGACCTCGCCCACCTCGTGCAGCTCGACCTCCGCCATCAGGGTGTAGACCGCGTGCGCGTCGGCGGGTGCCAGCGGACGCACCGCGAAGCCGGTGAGGCCGAGCTCGTTGGCGTCGGTGCGGGTCGGGTCGCTCATCGGTCGTCCTCTCGAGGATCGAGGCCGATGGAGCGGCGGAAGGCCGTCAGCCCCTCGACCCGCACGGGGTGGTCCCCGCGGACGAGGTCCGCGGGGTGGAGCACGAGGGACTGGTTGAGCGCGAGCTCGCCCGGTCGGCGTGCGAGCCGACGTATGCCGTTGGGTCGGTAGCCGACCTTGCGGCTGACTCCCAGCGAGGCCGGGTTGTCGAGGAACGCGCCGGACGTGATCTCGGCCGCGTCGAGGTGGTCGAACGCCAGGGCGCAGACGGCCTGCCGCATGGCGGTGCCGATGCCGCGTCCCTGGTGGGCGAGGCCGAGCCACGACCCCGTCTCACCGGTGCGCGTGACGAGGTAGTCCGTCGTCGCGATCCCCTGGGTGCCGACGAGCACGCCGTCGTGCCACACCCCGAGCTCGAGGCTCCAGGCCTCCGGGGAGAAGCTCGCACGGTTGCGCCAGTGGTACTGGGCGGTGTTGCGGCGCAGGTCCTCGGGGCCGGCGTCGGTCCAGGGCGTGAGGAACGGCATCCGGTCGCGGGGGTGGATGCCCGCGGCGGCGAGGTCGCAGAGGACCGAGAGGTCGTCGTCGGTGATCCCGCGCAGCTCGAGGGGGCCGGCCGTCAGGCGGAGGCCGAGTGCGGGCAGGAGGTCGGCGACGGTCGAGGACACCCCCCAAGTCTGCTCAGGAGTGGGGGAGGGGGACAACCGACTTTCGCCCCCGCACGCAGGCCCGCCGCAACGGGCCGTTCAGCATCGTGAGACGGTGAGGTCACATCCTGAGACGGGACAGCGAGTCGATTGACACTGCACCGACCGCGTAGCACCGTGGAGGCGTGGCCCGGAACCTCGTACTTCCCTAGCGCGCCGACCTGCAGCACCGGTCAGCGCGCCCCCTTCCGTCCCTTGGTGGACCGAAGGGTTTTTTTGTGGGCAGGGAAGGGTCGGGGAACCGGCCGCAGTGAACCAGACGATGACAAGGATGAGATCGTGAGCGAGACGACGAAGCAGGCGCCCTCGCCGGCGGACCTGGCCTCGAGGCCGAAGCCCAAGGCACCCCTCGAGGAGGCGCAGCGCGTCGCCCCCGTGGAGGTCACCGGAGCGCAGTCCCTCGTCATGGCCCTCGAGTCGGTGGGCGCCGAGAACGTCTTCGGCATCCCGGGCGGCGCCATCCTTCCGGCCTACGACCCGATGCTCGACTCGACCAAGGTGCGCCACATCCTCGTGCGCCACGAGCAGGGCGCCGGCCACGCCGCCGAGGGCTACGCCTCCGCGACCGGCAAGGTCGGGGTCTGCATGGCGACCTCCGGGCCGGGCGCGACGAACCTCGTGACTCCGATCGCCGACGCCTACATGGACTCCGTGCCGATGGTCGCGATCACGGGTCAGGTCGCGAGCGCGGCGATCGGGACCGATGCCTTCCAGGAGGCCGACATCCGAGGCATCACGATGCCGATCACCAAGCACAACTACCTCATCACCGACCCGGCGATGATCCCGCAGGCGATCGCCGAGGCCTTCCACATCGCAAGCACCGGCCGGCCCGGCCCCGTCCTCGTCGACATCAGCAAGGACGCCCTCCAGGCGAAGACGACCTTCAGCTGGCCGCCGAAGATGGACCTGCCCGGTTATCGTCCGGTGATCCGCCCGCACGGCAAGCAGATCCGTGAGGCCGCCCGCCTCATCGCCGCCGCCGAGCGGCCGATCTTCTACGTCGGTGGCGGCGTCGTGCGCTCCGGTGCGAGCGACCGCCTCCGTGAGCTCGTCGCCCTGACGCAGATCCCGGTCGTCACCACGTTGATGGCGCGGGGGACCGTTCCCGACAGCAACCCGCTCAACCTCGGGATGCCGGGCATGCACGGGACCGTCAGCGCGGTCACGGGGTTGCAGAAGTCGGACCTCATCATCGCGCTCGGTGCGCGCTTCGACGACCGCGTCACGGGACAGCTCTCGACGTTCGCCCCTGGCGCCAAGGTGATCCACGCCGACATCGACCCCGCGGAGATCTCGAAGAACCGCACCGCAGACGTGCCGATCGTCGGCGACGTCGGAGAGGTCATCACCGACCTCATCGCGCAGCTCACTGCCGACCGGGCCTTGGCCGAGTCGGTGGAGCCGGACTACTCCGCGTGGCGCGAGCGGGTGGCGGGCTGGAAGGAGACCTTCCCGCTCGGCTGGACCGACAGTGACGACGGCACCCTGTCTCCGCAGCACGTCATCTCCCGCATCGGCGCCCTCAGCGGCCCCGACGCGACCTACGTCGCAGGCGTCGGCCAGCACCAGATGTGGGCCGCCCAGTTCGTCCAATACGAGCGACCCAACGCGTGGATCAACTCCGGCGGACTCGGCACGATGGGCTTCTCCGTGCCGGCCGCGATGGGCGCCAAGGTGGCCGAGCCCGACCGCACCGTGTGGGCGATCGATGGCGACGGGTGCTTCCAGATGACCAACCAGGAGCTCGCCACCTGCGTCATCAACGAGATCCCGATCAAGGTCGCGATCATCAACAACAGCTCCCTCGGCATGGTGCGGCAGTGGCAGACGCTCTTCTACAACCAGCGCTACTCCAACACCGACCTCCACACCGGCAGCCGGCGCATCCCCGACTTCGTCAAGCTCGCGGACGCCTACGGCGCGCTCGGCCTGCGCGCGGAGCGGCCGGAGGAGGTCGACGCGGTCATCAAGCAGGCCCTCGAGACCAACGACCGCCCGGTCGTCATCGACTTCGTCGTCCACCGCGACGCGATGGTCTGGCCGATGGTGCCGGCCGGCGTGAGCAACGACATGATCCTCAACGCGCGCCACGAGGCGCCCGTCTGGGAGAGGGAGGACTGACATGAGCACGCACACGCTCTCGGTGCTCGTCGAGAACAAGCCCGGGGTCCTGGCGCGCGTCGCCGCGCTGTTCTCCCGGCGCGGCTTCAACATCGACTCGCTCGCCGTCGGGCCGACGGAGCTGCCGCTCATCTCCCGGATGACCGTCGTCGTCGAGGTCGAGGGCGCCGCCCTCGAGCAGGTGACCAAGCAGCTCAACAAGCTCATCGAGGTGCTCAAGGTCGTCGAGCTCGACCACGGTGCCTCGGTCCAGCGCGAGATCCTCCTCGTCAAGGTCCGCGCCGACGCGGTGACCCGCAGCCAGATCATCGACACCATCGCCCTGTTCAAGGCGAAGGTGGTCGACGTCTCGACCGACGCGATAACGATCGAGGCCACCGGCAACACCGAGAAGCTGCGCGCCCTGCTCGACGTGCTCGAGCCCTTCGGGGTCAGGGAGCTCGTCCAGTCCGGCATGGTGGCCGTCGGCCGAGGATCGCGCTCGATCACCGACCGCAGCCTCCGCAGCGCCTGAACCACCATCCACGCCCGCTGGGACCCACCGGGCGAAACCCAACTGAAGGAGTGGCCACGATGGCCGAGATGTTCTACGACGACGACGCCGACCTGTCGATCATCCAGGGGCGGAAGGTCGCCGTCATCGGATACGGCAGCCAGGGTCACGCCCACGCGCTCAACCTCCGCGACTCCGGGGTCGACGTCCGGATCGGGCTCGCCGAGGGCAGCCGGAGCCGGGCCAAGGCCGAGGCCGAGGGCCTGACGGTCCTCACGGTGGCCGAGGCCGTCACGGAGGCCGACCTCGTCGTCATCCTGACCCCCGACCAGGTGCAGCGCACGGTCTACGCCGAGCACATCCAGCCCAACCTCAAGGACGGCGCGGCCCTGCTCTTCGGCCACGGCTTCAACATCCGTTTCGGCTACATCACGCCCGAGGCCGGCTCCGACGTGCTCATGGTCGCGCCCAAGGGGCCCGGTCACATCGTCCGTCGCGAGTACGCCGACGGCCGTGGGGTGCCGGTGCTGCTCGCCGTCGAGCAGGACGCCTCGGGCAGCGCGTGGGACCTCGCCAAGTCCTACGCCAAGGCGATCGGTGGCCTGCGCGCGGGCGGCATCAAGACGACCTTCACCGAGGAGACCGAGACCGACCTCTTCGGTGAGCAGGCCGTGCTCTGCGGCGGCGCCTCGCAGCTGGTGATGTATGGGTTCGAGACCCTCGTCGAGGCGGGCTACCAGCCCGAGGTCGCCTACTTCGAGTGCCTCCACGAGCTCAAGCTCATCGTCGACCTCATGATCGAGGGCGGCATCGCCAAGCAGCGGTGGTCGGTCTCCGACACGGCCGAGTATGGCGACTACGTGTCGGGCCCGCGCGTCATCGACCCGCACGTCAAGGAGAACATGAAGGCGGTGCTCGGCGACATCCAGAACGGCGCCTTCGCCAAGCGCTTCATCGACGACCAGGACGCCGGCGCCCCGGAGTTCACCCGGCTGCGTGAGAAGGGTGCCCAGCACTCGATCGAGGGCACGGGCAAGGAGCTGCGCAAGCTGATGGCCTGGGTCAAGGACACCGACAGCGACTACGTCGAGGGTTCGGCCGCGCGCTGATCAACCGGCGACGCTCGTCGTCCGGCCCGAGGCCGACCGCCCGTTCGTGGGGTGGTCGGCCTCTGCCGTGACGCGGGGGTCGTTCCGGGACCGAGCGCCTACACTCGCGAACGGCACACCGCGGTGCCTGCACCGGCCCGTGCCACCCCTCGCGAGGACCGCGGGCCGAGCGCCCGTCCGGAAGGGATCACCACGTGAGCAAGCCTGTCGTCCTCATCGCCGAAGAGCTGTCGCCCGCCACCATCGAGGCACTGGGACCCGACTTCGAGGTCCGCTCGTGCGACGGCGCCAACCGTGTTGACCTTCTCCCGGCGCTCGCGGACGTCGACGCGGTCCTGATCCGCTCCGCGACGACGATGGACGCCGAGGCGATCGCCGCGGCCACGCACCTGAAGGTCATCGCCCGCGCCGGCGTCGGTCTCGACAACGTCGACGTCCAGTCGGCGACCCGGGCCGGGGTCATGGTCGTCAACGCGCCCACCTCCAACATCACCTCCGCCGCCGAGCTCGCCGTCGGCCTGCTCCTCGCGACGGCCCGCAACATCGTCCCCGCGAGCCAGGCCCTCAAGGCCGGCGCGTGGAAGCGCAGCCAGTACACCGGCGTCGAGCTGCTCGACAAGACGGTCGGCGTCGTCGGCCTCGGGCGGATCGGTGCCCTCGTCGCCGAGCGGCTCAAGGGCTTCGGCATGACGATCATCGCCTACGACCCCTATGCCTCCCCGGCCAAGGCCGGCCAGCTCGGCGCCCACCTCGTCAGCCTCGACGAGCTGCTCGCGCAGTCCGACTTCATCACGATCCACCTGCCGAAGACCCCCGAGACCCTCGGCCTCATCGGCGAGGACGCCCTGACCAAGGTCAAGCCCTCCGTGCGCATCATCAACGCCGCCCGCGGCGGCATCGTCGACGAGGCCGCCCTCGCCCGCGCCATCGGCGAGGGTCGGGTCGCCGGCGCCGGGGTGGACGTCTTCGCCACCGAGCCGACGACCGAGTCGCCGCTCTTCGAGCACGAGTCGGTCGTCGTGACGCCCCACCTCGGCGCCTCCACCGACGAGGCACAGGAGAAGGCCGGGGTCGCCGTCGCGAGGTCCGTCCGCCTGGCCCTCGGCGGCGAGCTCGTGCCCGATGCCGTCAACGTCAGCAGCGGCTTCATCGCCGAGGAGGTCCGCCCGGGGATCCCGCTGGTGGAGAAGCTCGGTCGCGTCTTCACCGCGATCGCCGCCTCCGTCCCCGCCCAGCTCGACATCGACGTGCGCGGCGAGATCACCGAGCACGACGTCAGCGTCTGGAAGCTCGTCGCCCTCAAGGGGCTCTTTTCCGACGTCGTCGAGGAGACGGTGACCTACGTCAACGCCCCCGTGCTCGCCGAGCAGCGCGGACTCAGCTCGACGCTCACCGTGTCGGAGGAGAGCGTCGACTACCGCAACACGACGAGCTTGCGCGGCATCCTCTCTGACGGCTCCACGGTGGAGGTCGCCGGCACGGTGCCGGCGCAGCTCGACGTCGATGTGCGCGGCGAGATCACCCAGCACGACGTCAGCGTCTGGAAGCTCGTGGCCCTCAAGGGCGTCTTCACCGACGTCGTCTCGGA
>JBDSSS010000032.1:0-5962 GCA_039928615.1 Terracoccus sp.
GTGGAGTCCGACCTGCGTGCCTCGATGGCTGCCGAGGCCGCCTCGATCACACCCGGCGACCGGCTCGGTGCGATTCTCGCCGGGGGTGCGACGAGCGGGGCCCCGGCCCGCGCCGTGGCCGCCCGTCGCGGCTGGCTGCTGCCGGCCGCCGCGGCCGCCGGGGTCGCCGCCGTCGTCGCCGGGTCGTTCTGGCTCACCCACCGCCCGACCGAGCAGCCACCGTTCGTCGCCGCCACCACCGCGGTCCCCACGACGCCCACGACCCCCGCCACCCCGACGAGCGACGCGGGACCGTCCACGGTGCCGACGATCACCCCGAGCCGCCCCACCCCGACGGTGCCACCACCGCTCGTCGTCCCGACCACGGCGCCAAAGCCCCCCACCACGACGGCGGCTCCGACGACGACGGCTCCGCCCACGACGACCACCCCACCGCCGCCGCCACCGACGACGACGGCACCGACGACCCCGGCGCCCCCGACGACGACGGCCGCGCCGTCGGTGACCAGCGTCGTGCTACCCGTCTACCACCTCGGACCGGTGGCCCCGACGTCGTCCACCCTGCGCCTCTTCCGCGAGTTCGCCCAGGGTGAGGTCGGGACGCCGGTCACCCCGGACGACCGGGGGCTCGCCGCCCTGGCCGCCGCGATGGGCTCGGCTCCGGGCGGCTCGTCCTACCTCGACCCGTGGTCCTCCGTCACCCCGCTCGCCGTCACCGTCGGCGCCGACGCGATCACGGTGCGCCTCTCGACCGGGCTGACCGGAGTCTCCGACGGCGAGGCGAGGCTGGCGGTGCAGCAGCTCGTGTGGACGGTCCAGGGCGCCGTCGGCAAGGGGCTGCTCCCCGTCACCTTCGAGCTGGCCGACAAGGGAGGCGAGGTCGCCCCCGGCCAGCCCACGGACCGCACCTACACCCAGCCCACCGGTGACGCGGTGCTCGACGAGGTCTCCCCCGTCTGGGTCGACGACCCCACGCGTGGGGGCACCGTCACGGCCGGCGCGGTGACCGTCACGGGGGTGGCGAGCACCTTCGAGGCCGCGGTCTCGTGGCAGCTGCTCTCCGGCGGCAAGCCGGTCCAGTCCGGCACGGCGACCGCCGACGCGGCGGCCCCGGCGCGGGGGTCCTACAGCTTCGACACCAAGCCGGCCGCGGCCGGGGACTACGTGATCCGGGTCTGGGCGACGAGCGCGAAGGACGGCTCCGTCACGGCGGAGCAGCGCATCCCCTTCACGGTCGGCTGACCCACCGCGTCCGCGAGAGCAGCACGGCGAGGGCCGCGGGTCCGGCGGACGACGACCGGAGGATGGTCGACCCGAGGCGCACCGGGCGCGCCCCGGCGCCGGTCAGGGCGTCGAGCTCCCGGTCGGTGATGCCCCCCTCGGGCCCGACGACGACGAGCACGTCCCCGTCCTCGGGCATCGCGACCTCGGACAGCGGCTCCGTCGCGGTCTCGTGCAGCACGAGCACGAGCGCCGCGTCCCCGGCGCGCGCGACGAGCGAGGTCAGCGACACCGGCTCGGAGGTCAGCGGCATCCTGGCGCGGCGTGACTGCTTCGTCGCCCGCGTGACGACGGCGACCCACCGGGCCAGCGACCGGGCAACCCGGTCCGGCCGCCAGACGACGACGGAGCGCTCCGCCTGCCAGGGCACGACCTCGTCGACTCCGAGCTCGGTGGCCGCCTCGATCGCCTGCTCGTCACGGTCACCCTTCGCGAGCGCCTGGACGAGGACGAAGCGCGGCGAGGCCTCCGGCTCGTCATGGATCTCGACGACCCGGCCGAGCACCGACCCCCGCTCGACGCCCTCGGCCTCGAGCAGGGCGCTGCGGCCGGCCCCGTCCGCGACGAGGAAGCGCTCACCGACACGGATCCGCACGACCGCGGCTGCGTGGCGCCCCTCCTCCCCGTCGAGGAGGATGACCGAGCCGGGCTCGACTGCGGCGAGGGTGTCGACGGGCGCGAGGAAGAGCTGGTGCGTCATGAGCGGGTCACCGGTGCCTCACTTCTCCTTGAAGGCGTCCCGGATCTTGCCGAAGAGCCCCTTGTTGGGGGTGAGCCGACCCTCGGGCCGGTCCTCGCCCCGGAGCACGGCGAACTGGCGAAGCAGGTCCTCCTGCTCCTCGGTGAGGCGGGTCGGCGTCTGGACGTTGGCGTGCACGAGCAGGTCACCGCGGCCACCGTGGCGCAGGTGGGTGACGCCGAGACCGCGCATGGTCATGACGTCGCCCGCCTGGGTGCCCGAGCGGATCTCGAGGTCCTGCATGCCGTCGAACGTCGACAGCTTGAAGGAGGTCCCGAGCGCCGCCGCGGCCATCGGCAGCTCGACGGTGCAGTGCAGGTCGTCGCCGCGCCGGGTGTAGGTGTCGTGGTTCTGCACCCGGATCTCGACGTAGAGGTCGGCAGCGGGACCGTTGCCGGGGCCCACTTCCCCCTCGCCGGTGAGCTGGATGCGGGTGCCGGTGTCGACGCCGGCGGGCACCTTGAGCTTGATGCTCCGGCGGGTCCGGACCCGGCCGTCACCCGAGCACTCGTGGCACGGGTCGGTGAGGGTGGCGCCGTAGCCCTGGCAGTTGACGCAGGGCCGCGAGGTCATCACCTGGCCGAGGAAGCTGCGCTGGACCTGCTGCACCTCACCGCTGCCCTTGCAGATGGCGCAGGTCTGGCGGCCGGTGCCCGGCTGGGCGCCGTCGCCCCTGCACGTGGAGCAGCCGACGGCCGTGTCGAGGGTCAGCTCCTCCTCGGAGCCGAAGACAGCCTTCGCGAGGTCGATGTCGAGTCGGACGAGCGCGTCCTGGCCCCGCTGGACCCGGGACCGCGGACCGCGGCTGCCCCCCGCCTGGCCGGCGCCGAAGAAGGCGTCCATGACGTCGTTGAACGAGAAGCCCTGGCCGGTGCCGAAGCCCGCGCCACCGCCGCTCGCGTAGGGGTCGGCGCCGCGGTCGAAGGAGGCCCGCTTGTCGGCGTCGCCGAGCACGTCATAGGCCTGCGAGATCCGCTTGAACTCCTCCTCGGCCTCCGGGCCGGGGTTCACGTCGGGGTGGAGGCGTCGGGCGAGCCGACGGTAGGCCTTCTTGATCTCCTCCTGGCTGGCGTCGCGGGAGACTCCGAGGACGGCGTAGTAGTCGTTCAAGCGGCTGATCCTGTCAGTGCGGTGCGTGGGTCTGGACGGGTGGGCCCGGGCGTCGGTGTCCGGGTCGCAGGGTCTTCGGTGGTGCGTGCTGTTCGTTGGTTTAGGTCGGGGTCGCGTCGTCGAGCATCTCGGACACGTACCGGGCCACGGCGCGGACCGAGGCCATCGTCGTCGCGTAGTCCATCCGGGTCGGACCGAGGACCCCGAGGCTGGCCACCCGCTCGGGCCCGGTGCCGTAGCCCATCGAGACCAGCGAGGTGCTCTGCAGACCGGAGACGGGGTTCTCCGACCCGATCCGCACCGAGACGAGCTCGGGGTCGTCGCCGAGCTGCCCGAGCAGGCGCAGCAGCACGACGTGCTCCTCGATCGCCTCGAGGATCGGGCCGATGGTGCGCGGGAAGTCGGCGACGGAACGGGCGAGGTTGGCCTGCCCGGCCAGCACGACGCGCTCCTCGCGCTCCTCGACGAGGGCGTCGCCGAGCGCCGAGACGACGGCGGCCATGGCGGCGCGGTCGGGCTCGGAGGTGTCGGCGGCGAGCTGGTGCAGCCGGTTCGCCGCCGTCGTGAAGGGCACGCCACCCGCGACCTCGTTGATCCGGGAGCGGAGCGTGGCGACGAGCGCCTCCCCCTCCTCGTCGGCGAGGACCCGCCCGGTGTCGACCACCCGCTGCTCGACCCGGCCGGTGTTGACGATGAGCACGATCATCAGGTGGCTCGACCCGATCGGCACGAGCTCGATGTGGCGCACGGTCGAGCGGGTCAGGGACGGGTACTGGACGACGGCGAGCTGGCGGGTCAGCCCCGCGAGGAGGCGCACCGTGCGGTCGACGACGTCGTCGAGGTCGACGGCCCCCTCGAGGAACTGGGCGATGGCCCGCCGCTCGCTCTGGCTGAGCGGCTTGACCGCGCTGAGCCGGTCGACGAAGACCCGGTAGCCGGCGTCGGTCGGGACCCGCCCCGCCGAGGTGTGCGGGGCGTGGATCAGCCCCTCCTCCTCGAGCAGCGCCATGTCGTTGCGCACGGTGGCGGCACTCACGCCGAGCTGGTGGCGCTCGACGAGGGCCCTGCTGCCCACCGGCTCGGAGGTCTGGACGTAGTCCTGGACGATGGCTCGGAGCACCCGGAGCCGCCGGTCGTCGTTCATCAGGTCCTCCTTCCGCCCGCGTCGTGGTCGCTGCGTCCCGTCTTGGCACTCACGTCATCCGAGTGCCAAGTCTATGTCGTGTTCCTCGGCAACGCCGACTCCGTGCACGGTATGCCGCTCACGTGCGGCCGGCCGTCGACGGCGTGGGAGGCCGAGCGCACGCGGCCCGGCGGCATACCCTCGGACACCGTGTCCCCGATGCCCCCGCCGCCCTCCCCCGCCGACCGCTACGGCCGTGACGTCCTGTCCGGCGACTGGAAGGCCCCTCGCGGCGGACGCTCGACCCCGGTGGCGGCGGAGCGGGACCTCGTCGTCGAGGAGGTCGAGACCGGGTGGGTCGGCGCGGTCGTGCGCGTCGAGAAGGCCGGCGGGATGCACGTCGTGCACCTCGAGGACCGGCACGGTCGGACCCGGGCGTTCCCGCTCGGTCCGGGCTTCCACGTCGACGGCCGACCGGTCACCCTGACGCCGCCGACGGCGGCCGCCCACGCCGCGGTGGCGGCTGCCCGCAGCGCCGAGTCACGCACCGCCAGCGGCTCCGTCGCCGTCCAGGGTGCGCGGGCCCGTGTCGCGAGCGGGTCGCGGATCTACGTCGAGGGCCGGCACGACGCCGAGCTGGTCGAGAAGGTCTGGGGTGACGACCTGCGGGTCGAGGGCGTCGTGGTGGAGCTGATGGACGGCGTCGACGACCTCGCCGGGATCATCGGCGACTTCGGTCCCGGTCCCGGGCGCCGGATGGGCGTGCTCGTCGACCACCTCGTGCCCGGCACCAAGGAGGCCCGGATCGTCGCGCAGGCCGCCTCGCTGCCCGGCCTCACCGCGCACGTCAAGGTGCTCGGCCACCCCTACGTCGACGTCTGGCAGTCGGTCCGACCCCAGCGCCTCGGCTGGGACCGGTGGCCCGTCATCCCCCGGGGCACGTCGTGGAAGCACGGCATCTGCGCCGAGCTCGGCTGGCCGCACGCGACCCAGACCGACATCGCGCTGGCCTGGAAGCGGATCCTCGGCACGGTCCGCAGCTATGCCGATCTGGAGCCGACCCTGCTGGCGAGTGTCGAGGAGCTCATCGACTTCGTGACCGAGCCCGGCACCTGACGCGTCTGCGCGTCAGGTGCCGGGTCATCTCGCGTCAGGTCACTTCAGGACGTAGCCCTGCACGTCGACGACGAGGTCGGCGGCCGAGCTGGTCCACAGCCGCACGGCACCGTCGGAGCCCACCTTGACGAGCACCGAGTTCGCGATCGTCTGGCCCTGGCCGAAGTTGAGGATCGAGGCGTTCGGACGACTCGTCCCGGACGGGTACGCGCTCAGGTAGCCGCCACCGGACTGCCGCGTGGAGACCACGGTGAGCATGACGGACTCGACCCCCGCGGCCGGGACCCCGGCGCGCCCGATGACGGGGAGCAGGATCGAGCTGCCCCCTGCGACGGCGGTGGACTGACGGGTGTCGAGCACCCGTGTCGGGGTGAGCCCGACGAAGTCCGCTGCCGGCGGGTAGTAGCCGGCGACGTCGACCACGAGGTCGGTCTCCTGCGACGCGAAGACGCTCACCTTTCCGTTGAGCCCGACGTCGGAGACGACGAGACCCGCGATGGTCTGTCCGGGGGTGAAGTTGACGCTCGACGACGGCGGCGGCGTGCCGTTCGAGCTCGTCGGCCACACCGTCAGCCACCCGGTCGTCGAGGGGT
>JBDSSS010000033.1:0-3329 GCA_039928615.1 Terracoccus sp.
GTGAACGGATGCTCCCAGGGTCATCGTTGTCGCCGTGACGGATGTGGCGCCCGTGGCGCGTGCCCGACCGATCCAGCGGGGCAACGAGAGGGCGATGCGCCGAAGAGGATGCGGCCGTGCCGATGACGGAGCTACAGGTCAGCATCGTCGATCGGACCGATGACGTCGGTGTTCCTGGCCGCTGCGCGCCGCAGTGGCGTCGGCCACGATGACCGACGGAGTGCCGGTAGGCCTCGGCTACCTACGGTCCGAAGAACCCGACGTCCGTCGCGAGGCGATCGCTGGGGCCGGGCAGCACCCTGAGCCAGCAACGCTATCCACGTCGCCGGGCTGGTGACGCAGGACTTCACGACCGGGGCCGGTTCTGCCGCGCCTCTCCTGCTGTCGCGGGTAGGGTCCCCGACCATGGACATGCTCACGGGCGAGCAGATCGCCGCGGCCAGGCTGACCGACTGGCGCAAGCTGGCCCAGGGACTGCACGCCCGCTACCTCGTCGACAACTTCAGTGCTGCGGCCCGGTTCGTCGTCGCTGTCGGTGAGGCCGGCGACGCACTCGCACACCACCCGAGCGTGTCCATCGGCGACCGCCATGTCGACCTCAAGCTCGTCAGTGCCGACGCTGTCTACCGCGACGACGACGCCACGGAGTACGTCGTCGAGTGGGTGACTCAGCAGGACGTCGACCTCGCGCGGCAGATAACCCGGATCGCCGCAGACCACGGGGCCCACGCCGACCCGTCAGCGGTCAGCGTCGTGGAGCTCGGCCTCGACACAGCCCACTCCGCGGTGATCGCCCCGGTGTGGGCAGCCCTGCTGACCGGCCACGCCGAGTCCCGGGGCCACGGCTCCCCGAGTGACGAGATCCGCGACGCGACGGGACGGGTTCCGAACCTGTGGTTCGGGGACGCCGCCGAGGACAAGGCGCAGCACCAGCGCTTCCACGTTGAGGTCTACGTCGCGCCCGAGGTGGCCGATCGACGGGTGGCGGCCGCCGTCGCCGCGGGTGGGACGGTCGTCGACGACAGCGACGCGCCGTCGCTCGTGGTGATCGCCGACCAGGACGGCAACACCGGCGTCGTCTGCGTCGCCCAGCCGCCCGAGACCAAGGCCTGAGACACACGCGGGTGTCGGCACCCTCGTCGCCGTATCCCTACGCATCTCGAGGAGGACGCCGTGGTCGACCTGGCCGGTGCCCACGACCTCGCGCGCTCGTTCGGCCGTAGGGCAACGGGCCATGACCCGGGGCCGCTCACGGCCGTCGCGAGCCAGTCCTCCCACGTCTTCGTGGGCGCCGACATCGTCGTCAAGCTCGCAGAGCACCATCGCCTCGACCGGGAGGTCCGGCTGGTGGGCGATCTCCCCGAAGCGCTGACGCCGAAGCTGATCGCCAGCGGCCTCGAGACCGTCGACACCCGCCCGGTGCAGTTCGCCTGCTACCTCCGTGCGCCCGGGGTCTCCCCCGGGATGGGCCTGCCGGGGGTTGACCCCGCGACCGCTCGCTCGCTGGCCTCTCAAGCGGTCCGTCGGCTCGCCCTCTTGCACGAGTGGCACCCCCCGCAGGACGCCAGCAGGGTCCTCCGGGAGCCTCTCGACCACGGCGGTTTCACGAGTCGTGACGCTCTCGTGAGCCTGGTCGAGCGGCTGGTGTCCACCGATCGGGAGCGGGTTGTCCGCCGCATCCTCATGGACGGGCTCGCCACCATCGCGCAGCAGGCCCCGGTGGCCGCACGTGCGGACGTGCCCGTCCACGCCGACTGCTACTGGGACAACTGGCTGGCCTGCGACGGCACCGTGACCGCCCTGCTCGACTTCGAGTGGGCACGGTTCGGCGATCCCCTCGACGACTACCACTTCCTCATCTCCTTCAGCGGTGAGCACGTGCAGACCGTGCTCGACGTCATCGCCCACGAGGCAGCCATCCCGCCGCAGACCCTCCGCCGTGAGTGCGAGGTGCGGGAGGCCAGCTTCCTGGTCTCGGACCTCGTGCTCGCGCTCGACGGAGACGAGGGGGACCTCACCCGCCGGCTGCTCGCCCGCCGGCTCGACAGCCTCGAGCAGCTCGTGGTCGGCCAGCGCTGGCGCCAGCGCTAGGGCGGAAGGGGCCTGCGGTATGAGGCCCACCCCGTCACGAGCACGGGTGGCCTCAGCCCGTCTGCCCCTCGTCGCGGCTCTCGGCCAGACGGTGCGGGATGCGCAGCAACCGGATGCCGGTGACGAGCACGAGCCCGCCGACGAGGTTGCCGAACGCGGACCAGCCGAGCGCGCCAAGCCAGTCGAGGTAGTCGTAGTCTGCCAGGCCGGTCAGCAGGCCGGCGAACATGAGGATCGAGTCGAGCACCGAGTGGAACAGCTGGGCGCCGACGAGGACGAACGACATCAGCACCGCCGGCACGAGACGGACCCCGAGGCTCTCGGTCGCGTGCTGCATCCGGGTCAGCAACGTGATCACCGTTCCCGCGAGCACCGCGAGGAAGAACGATCGCCACGAGACACCGAGGTGGGCGTAGTGAGACCCGGCCTCGACCGCCACCTCGTGCACGCTGGGGAGCGCGACGACGATCATCCCCGCCATGATGAAACCCCCGATCAGGTTGGCCACCAAGGTGACTGCCCACAACCTGACCAGCTGGCCCATGGTCCCCACCTTCGCCACTACGGAGATCACCGGCACGAGGAAGTTCTCGGTGAACAGCTCGCTGCTGGCGAGCAGCAGGGCCACGAAGCCGATCGAGAAAGCCAGCGAGGCGAGCAGGTGGTTGCCGGTCTCCGCGTCGACGACGAGGTAGATCAGCACGCCTACCCCGACGTCGACGCCGCCGAGGAGTCCGGTCGAGATCAGGGGCAGCAGAGGACGGTCCAGTCGCTCGTGCCCCTCCTCGACCAGCCGGTCGTAGGTCTCCTCCAGCTCGGGCTCAACCCGCGATCCCTTCTCGGGGAGGACGTCGCCGGAGTCGCTCGAGGGCCTGCTCACGGTCGGGCACCGGGCCCGGAGGGGACACGTGTCATGACGGCACGGTAGCCGTCGCCGCCCGCGGAGCTGGGCCCGGCCCACGGGCCGTCCTGTCCCCCGGGCGACAGCGAGATCAGCCGAGTCGCCGCGACCCGGCGCCGGAACCACCGAAGCGCCCGTTTTGTCCATCCTGACCCCTAGGCTGCATCCGTGCGAAGAGCCCCCACCGCGACCGTCGGTGACAGCTGCCCGCAGTGCTCGACGCCCACGGTCGCCATCCCCGCTTCCGGCATACCGTGGTGTCCGCAGTGCGAGCTCGGGCTCGACACGTACGACGCGGCGGCCGCCCCCTGGCGCGGAACCCGGTGGCTGAGCCGCT
>JBDSSS010000034.1:0-27291 GCA_039928615.1 Terracoccus sp.
GTTCGCCACCGACGCCTTCGCCGGCGGCGCGACGCCAGAGGACTGGGTGCGGCTGCGTGCAGGCCACGACGCGGTGCGCGAGTGGAAGCTCTTCGTGGACACGAGGACGTGGTTCACCCGCTTCCTCTGGGCGATGGGTGCGGGCGCGGTGCTCGTCTGTGGAGCGATCACCTTCGCGCTCACCCAGATCGACTCGAGCGCGGCGGTCAGCGAACCGACCAGGGTCGCTGTCGTCATCGACGCCGACCAACGTGCCGCTGCGACGACCGCGACAGGGTGCACGGATGTCGCCGGCGCCGAGTTCTGGGCAATCGGCGGCACCTGGTCGGCGCCGACGCTGGCCGTGCGGGGTCCCGGTTGCGCGTTCGGCGCGCGGTGGTCGCCCAACGCCGAGCAGGCCGTGGTGCTGCCGGTGCCCGCCGACTGACATCCCCTGACCTCCGGGCGGCCGGGCCACCTGCCGTGGGCACTAGTCTCGGGCGCATGAACCGCTCCCTGCTCATGGTCTTCGGCGGCATCCTCGTGGCCATCGGACTGCTCTGGACGCTGCAGGGCCTCGGCGTCGTCGGCGGCAGCGTCATGTCGGGGGTCACCCTCTGGGCGATCATCGGTCCGATCGTCGCCCTCTTCGGCGTCGTCGTGGGCGTCGCGGGCTACCGCCGGGGCTGACCCACCCGGTGGGTCCGACCCGCCAGCCAGTCCTCGAGCTGGTCGGCGAAGTGGGGGCTGGCCTCGAAGCCCGATGACCCGCCGGGCACGACCCACCGGCTCGCGTCCCGGTCGGCCAGGTCCCAGACGTAGCGCGCGACCGGCCCCTTGGAGCACCGGTCGCTCAGTCCCGGTGTGCTGCCCGCCGCGAGGACACACCCGCTGTCCCCCGGGGTGGGCGCACCGCCGACGAGCGGGCTGCCGGGCCAGCCGTCCAGGACGTGGATCGGGTCGAACGTGTGCCGGTCACCCCACGCACCCGGATCCTCCTGCCCCGCAACGGTTTCCAGAGCAGCGACCACCCCTTGACGCACGTCGATGCCGACCCGGCCGCAGCCGCGCGCCATCGCGGCCCACGACGCGCCGACCGCCTGTGGCACCGAGAGCCACGCGTCGAACAGCGGGCTGTGCCCGGCCGACGTGCGCAGCGGCGCGACCGCCGGGTGCTCGACGAACCACGTCACGAGCTCGTGGCGCCACTCGGCGAAGACCGCCGCGCCCGGGCTGTCGACGTCGCTGTGACCGTCCCACCCCAGCAGCATCGACCGCACCGCCGCGGCGGCGCCGGTGACGTCGGCGGCTGAGACGAGCTCGCGCATCAGGTCCGCCTGACCGTTGCGGGTGTCCATCGAGATCGCGGCGCAGTCGTCGGTCGTGAGGTCGTGCCGGTCCCCGAGCAGCTCGCGGATCCGCTCGGCCCGGAAGGGGGTCGCGTACTGCGCACCGAGCCCGCCTCCGCTCGCTCGGTCGTTCGCACTGACCATCACGTCCTCGACGACCGTCACCGGGTCGGGCGCCCAACCGTCCCAACGGTGGCGAGGGTCCCAGGCCGGCACCGGCCCGACGAGGTTCGCCTCGTGCCGACGAGCCACCCGCCCGACGACGAGGTGCCGCATCGCTCCGGTGTCGTCGGCGACGACGGCACTGTTGACCGGCTCGACCCAGTGGGCGAGGGCGGCCACGACGTCGTCGACGTCCTGGGCCCGCAGGAGCGGGACGAGCGCGGAGAAGCCGAGGTCGAGCCCCACCTGCGAGGGCGTCCGCAGGCTGTATGCCGCTGGGCCGGCACCCGCGCCCGTCGATCCGTCCGCCGCGTCGAGGTCCAGCCCGGTGATGACGGGCCCACGCCGCGTCACGACGACGGGCACCTCGACGTCGGGCGCCCCGCGGACCGCGATGGTCTCCACCGCCGAGTCGGTCGGCTCCCAGCCGTCGGGGCCGCGGGCCTCGAGCCCGTCGGCGCCGGGACGCAGCTGCTCCTCGGTCAGGTCCTGGTAGTCGGCCATCGCGTTGGTGATCGCCCAGGCGACGCGTCCGCCGTGGGCGAAGTGCTGGACCCCCGGCACCCCGGGGAAGCTGAAACCGACGACGTCGACACCGGGGCAGGCCAGGCCGACCTGCTGGTAGGTGCCGGGCAGCTCGATCGTCCGGTGCGGGTCGCCGGCCACGAGCGGCAGCCCCGACGCCGTCCGGTGTCCGCCGACGACCCACGCGTTGCTCCCGGCCTGCCACGGGCCGCCCTCGGTGTCGAAGAGGTCGAGCCACCCGGGGCCGAGGGTGGAGCGCACGTGCGCCGCGAAGAGCTTTGACGGGAAGGTGCCGAAGAGCAGGTGGATCGCCCAGAAGATCCCGAGCGGGGTCCACGGCTCCCACGGGCGGGGCTGTGCGGCATACGACTCGATCCCGAGGACCCGCACCTCCTGCGCCTGCGGCAGGGCGGTGGGCAGCGCGTCGTTCACCCCGGCGACGTAGGCGGCGACGACGTCGCGGGTCTCCTCGTCGAGGGCCTCGTAGCAGGCGCGCGCGGTCGCCTCGAGGCGGACCTGCCTGGCGAAGCGGTCCCACGGCAGCCCCTGCTCGCCGAGGTACTCCGCCGTCCGACCCTCCATCCGCCAGCGCTGGTGCTCGACCTGCCAGGCACGGTCGCCGGCGGTGACCCGGCCCTGGAGCCGCATCAGCTCGGTGAGCGACGCAGCGCGCAGGTGCGGGATGCCGAGCTCGTCGCGGACGACGGAGTCCGGGCCGGGAGCGGGCACGGGCGGCTCAGGCCGTGGCCCCGCGCTCGACCTCACGGAAGAACGCGTCGGCGAGCCGGACGTACTGCTCCTGGCTCAGCGCGATCGGATCGCCGACGGAGAGCCCGAGCACGGTGTCGGACGGGTCGGGCCGCATCGCGCCGTCCTCGAGCACCGTCCCGCCACCCTCGCGGAGGGAGCGGCAGAGCAGCCGGACCTCGTCACCGGCGCGGCCGCCCACGGGCGCTCCGGCGCCGGACGGGCGCTCGAAGTAGCTGTCGAGCACGATGAGCATGTTGTTGAAGTACTCCGCCTCGAGCGAGTCGAGGGCGCTCTCGAGCCGGCTGAGGTCCTCCTCACCGTGACCGCGCACCGCTTGCGAGACCTCGCGCCACAGGACGACCTGGGCCTCGGCGCGGGCCCGGCAGGCATCGACGTGGTCCGGGTCGTGACGCGCGGTCTCGGGCATGCGACCAGACTAGCCAGCGCCCGGCCGGCACGGCGGGCGGAACCGTCGCATCCGGGATCGCCGGGCACCTCCGGGGGCTACGGTGTCAGCCATGGAGAGCGGCGAACGCAACGTGCTCGGGGGCGAGCTCGAGACGTGCGGCACCGACCCGCTCACCGGCTTCTACCGCGACGGGTGCTGCACTGCGGGGCCCGAGGACCGCGGCAGCCACACGATCTGCGTCGTCGTGACCGACGAGTTCCTCACCCACCAGGAGCGGGTCGGCAACGACCTGGCCACACCGCGGCCGGAGTGGCGCTTCCCGGGGCTGCGGCCCGGCGACCGCTGGTGCGTCGTGGCCGTCCGGTGGCTCCAGGCCCAGCGCGACGGCGCGGCGGCCCCGGTCGTGCTTGCCGCCACGCACGAGCGCTCGCTCGACGTCGTCCCTCTCCAGCTCCTCCAGGCGTATGCCGCTGACGTCCCCGACGACCCGAGCTCACTGCTGTGAGGGGCCGTTTCGTGCTCTCGGCCGTCCTCGCGCTCACCGTGGTGGGTGGTGTCTCGGCCTGCTCGTCGGGCAGCCCCGACGTCACCCTCACCCAGGAGCGGGTCGTCGACGCGCCGACGACCCCGGAGTCGCAGTCCCCGCTGCCCACGGCGCCCTCGACGTCCGCGACGGGCACGCCGACCCCGGCCATGACCGTCACGGCGACCGTGACCGCGACCCAGGTCGTCGCCCCTACAGCCACCGTCACGGCGACCACGACGGTGACGGCATCCGCGACCGCCGCCCCGACCGTCACGGTCACGGCGCTGCCCCGCCCGGCGCTGACGTCGTCGTCGGTCTTCGACGAGGCCGCGGCGACGCGGGACTACAGCCTGCTCGTCTCCGACGTCACGGCCCTCGACGCGATGACCGTCAGCGGGCCCGCCGCTGCCCTGCGTCTCGACGCGATGGCCGGCCACTTCGCCACCCTCGCGGCCAACGGTGGCCCGCCCGGGCTCGACCTGCCGAGCTACCGGGGCCGGATCGGCACCCTCCAGCTCTTCGCCGCGGCGGCCGCCGAGGAGGCGACGGCGGGCTCGCCCCAGGCGGCGGCGCGGTATGCCGTGATCCGCCAGGAGACGGCGACCTTCCTCGCGCTCGTCAACGGGGCGCTCAAGACGGCATACGCCCTGCCGACACCGACACCGACCCCCTGAGGGCGGCGCCGGAGGTCAGCTCCCCCGGCGTGGGGGCGCGGCGATCCGGCGGTGCAGGCGCGAGCGTGGCGGCGGCACCCGCGACCAGACGACCCGCTGCAGCGCGAGCGTCGCCCACCCGGCGAGGGCCATGCCGGTGAGGTTGAGGACGAGCTGGATGCTGCTGCCCCGCACCTCGGTCCACGACCCGAAGGCGAGGGCGAGGGCGATGTTGCCGGCCGCCGGGATCGTGGTGACGGAGATGAAGACGCCACTGAGCCCGCCGAGCCGGGCCGAGGTGAGCGACAGCACCCCGGCCGAGGCGGCAAGGACCGCGACGATGAACGACCAGCGGTCGGGCGTGTAGATGAAGTCCGTGCCGGGTCTCGGGCCGGTGAGGTCGGCGAGGGTGACCCAGCCGAGGGCCCGGGCCGCGAGCGCCGCGAGACCGGCCACGACGACGGCAATGAGGAAGCCGAGGACGAGCGAGCGCACGGCGATCTGCAGGAGCAGGGTGCGACGCTGCACGAGCGCGACGCCCAGCGCCGCCACCGCGCCGAACTCGGGGCCGAGCACCATCGCGCCGATGACGAGGATCTGGGAGTCGGCGACGATGGCGATCGAGGCGATCATCGTCGCGAGCACCATGAAGGACATGAAGGTCCAGTTGAGCTCGCTGTCCTCGTAGGAGCGCTGCGTCACCTCGGCCCAGACGACGGCGTCGGAGCTGCTGCCCGGGGTCGCCTCGTCCGCCTCGAACCCCGCCCGCGACAGCCACGTCGGCACCGGCTCCACGCTCACCGTCCCGACCTCGTGCACGCGCAGCTCCCGGAGCCGGTCGAGGACGGCGTTCGCACCCTCGCGGGCCAGGTCGGCCCGGACGACGTCGCCCTCGGGCCGCAGCGAGGCGCCGACCATCCGGGACAGCGAGCTGACGGCCTCGCTCTGCGACAGGTAGCCCACGACCGTGTCCGCCAGCTCGGACGGGGCGGAGACGGTGAGACGCAGCATGGGGTCACGATCGCACCTCCGGGGCCGAGAAGGGGTCACGGAAGGCGCGCGTCGGACCCCGGCCCGCTCCGGAGACGGCAGGATGGGGGCCATGCCTGCCGCGCCCGACCAGCCCGACCAGACCGACGACCCCGTGCGGGTCGCGGTGCGCGAGTACGCCGACCGCCAGCCCGAGCTCGAGGCCGCAACGGCCCTGTTCATCGAGCTCGTCACCTCCCTGCTCGACGACGCCGGCATCAACTACCTCAGCGTCACCGGCCGGACGAAGTCGGTCGGGTCCTTCGCCGACAAGGCCGGGCGCACCGCCGACGGCGACCTCGTCTTCCCCGAGCCGCTGACCCAGATCACCGACCAGATCGGGGTCCGGGTCATCACCTACGTGCGCAACGACGTCGCCGCCGTCGCCGACCTGCTCGCCGAGGAGCTGGCCGTCCTCGACGACCGGGACCTCGGCGACGAGACCGCCCGCGAGGGTCGTTTCGGCTACGCCAGCCGGCACCTCATCGTCGCCGTCAACGCGAGCCGCACCGTGCCGCCGGAGTATGCCTCGCTCCGGCTCCGCAGCGCGTCCGTGCAGGTCCGCACCGTGCTCCAGCACGCGTGGGCGGAGTTCGAGCACGACATCCGCTACAAGGGCTCGGTGCCCGAGGAGCACGCCCGCGACCTCGACCGCCGGTTCACCCTCGCGGCCGGCCTGCTCGAGCTCGCCGACCGGGAGTTCACCGCGATCCGTGACCGGCTCAACCTCGCGATGCCCGCCCAGCCGGCCGAGCACGACGAGCTCGACCCGCGGATCGGCGCCGGCGACCTCGCCAAGTTCCTCGCCGGCCAGTTCGCCGATGCCGGCTGGTCCCGGCCCGACCACTACACGTGGATCTCCGGGCTGCTGCTCGAGCTCGGCATCGCCTCCCTCGACGAGCTCGACGCCGTGCTCGCCGACGTCGACACGACGGCTGTCCTCGACCAGATGGGCTACAAGTACCCCCCGGGTGCCGTGCGCCGGCTCGACGACTCGCTCCTCGCCGTCTACCGCGACACCTACCTGGCCCTGCACGGCAACGCCCACCGCGAGGAGTCGCTGCGCTCCAGGCTGGGCAAGCTCGTCGAGAACTGACCCCACGCGATGTCGATTTCGCGGCCGTGAGTTCGTCAGGATGGTGTGGCGGTCCTCGCCACACCATCCACGCCGAAGGAGCAGGCCATGTCCGACACGTACGTCTTCCTCATCACCGAGCCCGACTGGAACTCCGACGCCTACCTCCCGGGCGCGGAGACGCCCGCCGAGGACCTCGGCTCGGGCTTCGCCGAGCACGGGCTGTTCGCTGAGGCCGTCGCCGCCCTCGGGGCCCGGATCCTCGAGTCCCACGCCCTCCAGGAGACGCGCCACGGCGGACGGGTGACCCCCGGCTCCGGTGACCGCAAGGTCGAGGACGCCGTCTACACCGACGGGCCGTTCACCGACACGACCGAGGTCGTCACCGGCGTCTACGCCGTCGAGGTCGCGGACGAGGCGATGGCCCGGCGTGTCGCGGCGCTCGTCCCGACCAACGGCCACATCGAGTGGCGCAAGGTCTTCCCGATGGGCGGCGACGCCTGACAATGGCTGCATGCGGCCGACGCCCGAGCAGTTCGAGGAGGCGTGGCCGCGCATCGTCCGAGCGCTCGCCGGTTTCACCGGCAGCCTCGACGACGCCGAGGAGTATGCCGCCGAGGCCGTCGCGCGCGCAGCCGCCCACGACGGCCCGGTGGACTCCCTCGCCGCGTGGTGCACCACGGTCGCCAAGCGGGCCTGGGTCGACGACCACCGCCGTCGCGCGGTCGAGTCGCGGCTGGCCCCGGAGCTGGCCCGGCCGGTGGCCGCCGCGGCCGATCCCGACACCCACGTGGACAGCGACCCGATCATGTCCGACGACCTCGACGACCGCCTCGCCCTGCTCTTCGTCGCCTGTGACGAGGCGCTGCCCGCAGGCGGCCAGATGGTGCTGGCGCTCCGCGTCGTCTGCGGCCTGTCGATCCCCGAGGTTGCGGCCCACCTCGGCATCACCGAGACCGCGGCCGCAGCCCGGCTGACCCGGTCGAAGAAGACCCTGGCGCAGGCACGGGGCAGGTTCCGCATCCCCGACCGGTCCGAGCAGGAGCGCCGCCTGCCCGTCGTGCTCGACTGCGTCGCAGGGATGTTCACCGTCGCGCACCGGACCGTGCTGGACCCGGCGGACGCCCTCACGGACACCGCCCGGCAGGCCCTGTCGATCGCGGACGCGCTCGTCGCTGCCTACCCCGGCGACACGGAGGTGCGAGGTCTGCGCGCCGTGATCCGGCTGGGCCTCGCCCGGCGCCCTGCCCGGGTCGCCGATGACGGCACCGCGCTAGCCCTCGACGAGGTGGACCGGTCCCTCTGGGACGGACCACTGCTGCGCGCCGGCCTCACCGACGCCGCCGTCGCCGCAGCCGGGGACGGCCGGTTTGCCCTCGAGGCCGCGATCTCGGGCCTGCACTCCCACCCCGGCCGCTTCGCCGAGACCGACTGGGCGACGGTGGTGCTGCTCTACGGCGCGCTGGAGCAGCGGTGGCCGTCCCCGTCCGTGCGGGTCGCCCGGTTGGCCGCGAGGGCGCACGGTCTGCTCGCCGACCGCGAGCCGGTGACCGACCCGTCGCTGGTCGACGACCTCGCAGCGGTCGAGCGCGAGCTGACCGATCTCACCGGCCACCCAGCGGCATACGTCCGACGCGATGCCGTGCTCACCCTCGCCGACATCGAGTGGCGCACCGCCCGCCGTCACGCAGCGGCCGTCCGCTACCGCGAGCTCGCCGACCAGCTCACCGCGGAGCCGCTCCGACGATTCTGCCTGCGGCGGGCCGGGAGCTGAGCCCCCACGTCACTCCCCCGTGCTGCCGTCGATCGCCTCGCGCAGCAGGTCGGCGTGCCCGTTGTGGCGCGCGTACTCCTCGACCATGTGGAGCACGATCCAGCGCAGGCTGAAGGCCTCGCCCTCGGTCCGGGAGCGGCCGACCGAGGGCTGGTCGAGACCGCCCTCGGCGAGCGCCTCGTCGATGTCGGTCCGAGCCCGCTCGACCGCCTCGTCCATCAGCGACCGCAGCCGCTCCGGGCTGTCTGCCGCCGCCGACGTCAGCTCCCAGTCGGGGTCGGCGTCCCAGTCCACCCCGTCCCACGGCTCGCCGAGCGCGCGCCCGTGCAGGACCGCGCCGAACCAGTGCGCCTCGTTGAGGGCCACGTGCTTGAGCAGGGCCCCGAGAGTCAGGGTCGACGGCGGGTGGGTCGTGTCCAGCTGGGCCGCGCTGAGCCCTTCGGACTTCTGCCGGAGGGTGTCGCGGTGGTAGTCGAGGAAGGCGAGCAGGGTGGTCGCCTCGTCGGCGGCGAGGGGCGGGTCGGTGCGGGTGACGGCCATGACCCGACGCTAGTGGTGACAGGCGACGCTCCGGGGTCTCACACTGGTCGCGTGCCGACATCGAGCCAGTGGGTCGCCTTCCTCGTCGCGTCGATCCTCTTCATCCAGGTCCCCGGGCCCAGCCTGCTCTTCACCATCGGCCGGGCCCTGACCGTCGGGCGCCGCGAGGCCCTCCACTCCGTCGTCGGCAACGCCCTCGGGGTCGCCACCCAGTGCCTGCTCGTCGCCGTCGGTCTCGGCGCCGTCGTCGCCGCGAGCGCCACCGCCTACACCGTCGTCAAGGTCGTCGGCGCGCTCTACGTCATCTGGCTCGGCGTGCAGGCGATCCGCAACCGGCACGAGGCGCGGGAGGCGCTCACCGCCCGGGTCGGCGGACGTCGCGGGCACGGCATCCGCATCGGTTTCGTGGTCGGGGTGACCAACCCCAAGACGGTCCTCTTCTTCATCGCCTTCCTCCCCCAGTTCGTCCACACCGCGGCGGGACACGTCGGCCTCCAGATGGCCGTGCTCGGGCTCGTCTTCGGCGCGCTCGCGGTCTGCTCCGACAGCGTGTGGGCGCTGCTGGCCGCGTCGGCCCGGGACTGGTTCGCTCGCAAGCCGCAGCGGCTCGACACCCTCGGCGCCACTGGCGGTGCGATGATGGTCGGCCTCGGCGTCGTGCTGCTCGCGCGCGAGTAGGAGCCGAGTCGCCGGGTGGTCTCAGCCGAGCGACGCGCCCCCGCAGATGACGATCGTCTGGCCGGTGACCATCGCGCCCGACGGCTCGAGCAGGAACCGGGTGAGGCCGGCGACCTCGTCCGGCTCGACGAGCCGCCCCAGCGGCGGGCTGACCGGCGGGGTGGCGGCCCGGCGGCGCAGGGCAAGCTCGCCCGCACCTACGGCGGCGTGATGAGTCTCGACCACCACCCCGAGGCCTCGCTTCGCCAGCGCCTCGGGGAGGCCCATGCCGCCAAGCGTGACATCGCCCGCTGGGCCGCCGCTCAGGTCGAGCCTGGCGAGACCATCCTGCTCGACGCCGGGTCCACGACGAGCGCCCTCGCCGACGCCCTCACCAAGGTCCCCGGCCTCACCGGACTCACCGTCGTCACCGCCGGGATCAGCGCGATGGGCACCCTCGGGGACGCCCAGGGCATCGAGGTCATTGCCCTCGAAGGACGCCTGCGACCCCTCAGCCAGGCCTTCGTCGGACCCCTGACCGAGGCCGCCGTCCAGCGGCTCTCGTTCGACCGCGCCTTCATGGGCGCCGACAGCGTCCACGCCGAGCACGGCATCTGCGAGGCCGACCTCGAGCAGACCCGGCTCAAGGAGCTGATGATGGGCCTTGCCCGACGCACCTACGTGCTGGCCCACGGCGCCAAGCTCGGCCAGTCGCCCTTCCACGCCTAGGCGGTCATGCCCGCGCGGTGGACCCTCGTCACCGACGGCACTGCCGAGCCGGACCAGAAGCGCCAGTTCCGGGAGCACGGGGTGGACGTCGTCGTCGTGCCCGGCGCCACGGCCGCAGCGGCCGACTGACTCCCAGCGTCACACGCCCGCACGTTCCGTAGCCCGGGCAACCACAACAGCGGCAACCCGGCATACGACCGCACGTTTCGTAGCCCGGGCAACCAAAACTGCGGCGACCCGGGGCTGGGGCCGCACGTTTCGTAGCCCGGGCAACCAAGACAGCGGCAACCCGGCATACGACCGCACGTTCGGTAGCCCGGGCAACCAAAACAGCGGCGACCCGGGGCTGGGGCCGCACGTTCGGTAGCCCGGGCGCCGAAAGCAGGTATGCCGCTGGGCTGGCCGGGGCGGATCCGCTCAGCCTGAGCCGCCCAGGTCGATGTCGTAGGCCTCGTGGACGAGGTCACGGCCGCGCTGGCGGTGCAGGCGGAGCTGGGCGAGCAGGGCGGTCACCTCCGCGCGGAGGGCGGGGAGATCGCTGTCGACGTCGTCGTGCTCGAGCGCGGCCAGGAGCCCGTCCACCTGCGCACGGTGACGGGCGTGCTCTGTCACGAGCCGTTCGACGGGGGTGGCGAGCCGGGGCGAGTCGCGGCGCACGAGGGCATAGAGGCCCTGGTCGCCCTCGGTGATCTCGACGTGGTCGCGTAGGTCATGACCCAGCTCGGCGAGCGCCGTCTCTAGACGCTCCGCCCAAGCCGCACCCTGGGCATCAGAGGCGAGCGCGTCGTCGACGGCGTGCAGCGACTCGGCGAGCTCCGCCCGGTGGGCACGCACCCGCGCGAGGTGGGCGGCGAGGTCGGCCGCGTCGGTGGGCAGGCCGGCCTCGGGCTCGCTGCTCGGCTGCTCGTCCATCGCGACCTCCGTCCGCCCATCGTCCCGCGGTGCGGACCGGGCGTCCAGAGGTCGGGCGGCTCAGGCCAGCGAGAGGAAGAGCTTCTCCATGTCGGCGACGTCGAGGTCCTTGCCGTCGGGGTCGGTCAGGCACTCGCGAAGCCCGGTCGCGATGACGGCGAAACCGGCTCGGTCGAGCGCCTTGGAGACGGCGGCGAGCTGGGTGACGATGTCCTTGCAGTCGCGGCCGTCCTGGATCATCCGGACGATGCCGCCGATCTGGCCCTGGGCACGGTTGAGTCGTCGGATGACCGACTGCATCTCGTTGACGTCGAGCTCCACGGGGTCCTCCTGGGTAAGTGGGTGGTCCGCGACACGCAGACGCTCCATGATACCCCCGCCCGTATGCTGGTGCGTCACCGGCTGCGCGGCACGAACATGATGACGGCCATCCCCACGAGACACAACACCGCCCCCACCACGTCCCACCGGTCCGGCCGGAAGCCGTCGACGGCCATGCCCCAGGCGAGCGACCCGGCGACGAACACCCCACCGTAGGCAGCGAGGATGCGCCCGAAGTGGGGATCGGGCTGGAGCGTCGCGACGAAACCGTAGAGCCCGAGGGCGATCACCCCGGCTCCGGCCCACACCCAGCCACGGTGCTCGCGGACGCCCTGCCAGACGAGCCACGCGCCGCCGATCTCGGCGAGAGCAGCGAGCACGAAGAGCAGGACCGAGCGCGCGACGGTCACGTGCGGCGCAGCACGACGACCGTGTCGAGGGCGTCGCGGGTCCCCTCCGGGGTGTCGACCGGACGGGTGCGGACCTCCGAGGAGATCACGTCGACCGGCAGGCCGGCGACCCGCTCGAGCACCTCGTCGGGGTCGTAGAGCACGGCCCGGTCGCTCGGGCCCCCTTGGCCCTCAGTGAGATTGCGCCCTGCATGCCCGATGACCAACACCTGGCCGCCCTCGCGCACGGCGTCGACCGCGTGCCGCAGGGCCTCTCGCATCTCGGCCTCGGGCAGCTGGAGGTAGGAGAAGAGCGCCACGTCGTATGCCGCTGGGCCGCCGGGCAGCGCCACCGTGGCGTCCGCGACCACCGGGGTCAGACGGGCGACGTCGTCCCCGAGGGCCCGCTCCGCCAGCTCACGCATCCGGTCGACGGCGACCGGCGAGTAGTCGCAGCCAGTCACGGTCCAGCCGCGCCCGGCGAGCCAGATCGCGTTGCGCCCCTCGCCCGCGGCGATGTCGATCGCCGACCCGGGTGGCAGCGGACCGACGAGCTCCTCGACGAAGCGGTTGGGCGTCGCCGACCACACGAGGTCGTGGGCGGCATACCTCTCGTCCCAGTCGTGCGCGTCCATGAGTGGCACCCTTCATCGAGGTCGGTCGGTCCTGACCCCATCATGCTCCCGCCAGGTCAGAGGTCACTGGCGGCCCGACGCTCGCCGTCACTGCGCAGGATGCAGAACTCGTTGCCCTCGGGATCGGCCATCACCCACCAGCCGCGACCGTCGTCGGTGCGACGGTCCTCGACGTCGCTCGCACCGAGCCCGAGGACCCGCGCACGCTCCTCGTCGCGGGTCGCGTCGACGGGACGGAGGTCGAGGTGGATCCGGTTGCGGCCCTGCTTCGCATCCGGCACCTCGATGAAGAGCAGCCGGTGGGACTCGTCCGGCGAGAAGATCATGCACTCCTCGTGGCCGGCGAGGTTCGGGTCGGAGGCGTCCTCGTGGTAGCCGAGCAGGTCGGCCCACCAGACCGACTGGGCGTGGGCGTCGCGGGCGTTGATCGTGGTGTGCGAGAGAGCGAGGGCCATGCCCGCCATCATCGCCGCGCTACGCGCTACGCGCCGCGCGCCACGTCGTCGAGCCACGGCTCGAGGTGCTCGAGCACGACATCGGGCACCTCGAGCTGCGGCGTGTGGCCGACCCCGGGGAGGAAGACCGAGGTCCACGCCGGGTTGGCCTCCGCGGCCCGTCGGGCGGATCCGACGGGCACGAGGCGGTCCTGCTCGCCGTGCACGAGCAGGACGGGCGCGTCGATCGAGCGGATCTGGGCGGCATACCGCCGGCTGGCGCGCAGGACGCCGAGGAGCGACCGAGCCGCCCCGAGGTAGGCGCTCTCGAGGCCGGGCAGGGTCGAGCGGTATGCCGTGAGCGTGACGTTCGCGTCGAAGACGGCGTCGTCCGAGCGGGTCGGGTCGGCGAAGCACAGGTCGGTGGTGCGCTGGACCCGCTCCCGCTCGGTGAAGCGGCGGTTGGTGCGGGTGATGAAGCGCTCCCCGACGAACGGGATGGAGTATGCGGCGAAGGCGACCGTGACCGAGCGGTCGGGTCGGTGGCCGGTGCTCGGCAGCGACGGGTCGACCAGGGCCAAACCGACCACGAGGTCGGGGCGGTCGGCGGCGAGCAGGAGCGAGATCATGCCGCCCATCGAGTTCCCGACGAGGACGGCCGGGCTCCCGACGACCTCCTCGACGAAGCGGGCGAGCAGGTCGGCGTTCGCCTGCACCGAGGTGGAGCGGCCGTCGGCGGGGGTGAGCCCGAAGCCGACGAGGTCGAGCGCGACGACGCGACGCGAGCGGGCGAGCTGCGGGCCCGTCTGCACCCAGTTGAGGTGCGAGCCGCCGAGGCCGTGCACGAGGACGACCGGCGGCAGGTCCTCTGCTCCAGGGGACTCCGGTCCGCCGAAGTCGACCCAGTGGACCGGGCCCCCGAGGTCGGTGGTGCGGCTGCGCCCACCCCACGGGGAGGCGAGGTCGAGAGGTGCGGTGAGTGCCGAGTCGGAGGCGGCCGGGCGGGGCGACGTCATGAGCGGCACGTTACCGCCCGGTCACACGGCGCGCCGCGGGGCCGCCGCGGCCCGCTTCCTCAGGTGGGTCGCCTCCTGCTCGTTGCCGCTGAGGTCAGCCGCGACGAGCCACTCCTGCACCGCCTCCTCCGGCCGGCCGAGACGCGCCAGCAGGTCGGCTCGGACCGCGTGGAGGGCCGGATAGGTGTCGAGTGAGAGGTCGTCGACGAGCCGGAGTCCCTCGGCCGGTCCGTCCACCTCGGCCACGGCCCCGGCTCGGTTGAGCCGGACGACGTCGGTGGGCGCGAGGGCGAGGAGCTGGTCGTAGAGCTCGACGACCTGGCCCCAGTCGGTCTCGTGCGCCGACCGCGCATCCGTGTGCACCGCGTTGATGGCCGCCTGAACCTGGAAGGGTCCCGGCGAACCTCGCCGCAGACACGCCCGAACGATCCGGTGACCCTCGGCGACCAGGCCCTGGTCCCACCGCGACCGGTCCTGGTCGGCGAGCAGCACCGGGGCCCCAGCGGCGTCGGTCCGCGCCGGGCGGCGCGCCTCGCTGAGCAGCATCAGGGCCAGCAGGCCGGCGACCTCGGGCTCGTCGGGCATCAGCTCGACCAGCGAGCGCCCGAGCCGGACCGCCTCCGCCGCGAGGTCGGGGCGACCGAGGTCCGGCCCGGACGACGCGGTGTGACCCTCGGTGAAGACGAGGTAGACGACGGTCAGCACCGAGGCCAGCCGAGCCGGCAGGTCGGCGTCGCGCGGCACCCGGTAGGGAATGCCGGCGTCGCGGATCTTCCTCTTGGCACGCACGATCCGCTGCGCCATCGTCGCCTCCGGCACGAGGAAGGCCCTCGCGATCTCGGCGGTGGTGAGACCCCCGAGCAGGCGCAGGGTCAGCGCGACCTGCGCCTCGCGAGAGAGGGCCGGGTGGCAGCAGGTGAAGACGAGCCGCAGTCTTTCGTCGCGCACGGGACCCTCCTCTCGTGGCTCGCCCGGTGCGCCGAGCCGGGCCGCCTCGGCGTGCCGCTGGTCCCGGGTGGACTCACGCCGGAGGCGGTCGATGGCCCGGCGCCGCGCGGTGGTGATGATCCAGCCCGCCGAACTCGGCGGCATACCGTCGCGGGGCCAGCGCTCGACCGCGACGGTGAACGCGTCCTGCACGGCGTCCTCGGCGAGGTCGATGTCACCGAGCGCCCGGATGAGCACCGCCACCGCGCGCCCGTGTTCGGCCCGGAAGACCCGCGCGATGTCGCCGGGCGTGACCGTCACGCCGTCATCCGGCGGTCGGTGACTGGCCGGGCTCGTCCTCGCCCTGGAAGGGGCGCACCTCGACCGGGAGCCCGGTGACCGCAGCGATCCGCCCGGCCCAGCCGAGCACCACGTCGTAGTCGTCGGAGCGCACGATGCTGATGCCGCCGAGGTGCTCCTTGGCCTCGATGAACGGGCCGTCGGTGAGCACCGCGTCATCCACGGCGTCACGCGCGCGGATGACGGTGGCGCTGGTCTGGTCGGCGAGGCCGCCGGCGAAGACCCACCCGCCGGCGGCCCGGATGTCGGCGTTGACGAGCTCGAGGTCGGCCATCACCCTGCCGAGGTCGAGGTCGGCCGGGGGCGGGCCGGCGGGTGAGAAGAGGCTGACGAGGTAGGTCTTCATCGTGGTGTCCTCCTGCCGGCGCGCGGCCGGCTGGTCAGGGGCGCACCGGCGTGCGCCCTCCACCCCCTACACGATCGAGCCTGCCCCCGATCGACCGCGCGCGCCAGCGGATCTCGCCCAGCTCAGTCCTTCGTGCTGAAGGCGGCGTCGAACGCCGCTCCCGACGGCTCGTAGGTCGAGAGTCGGCGGACGAAGGACAACGCCTCCGGCGCGCCCACGAGGCGGTCCATGCCGGCGTCCTCCCACTCGACCGAGAGCGGTCCGTCGTAGCCGATGGCGTTGAGCATCCGGAACGCGTCCTCCCAGGGCACGTCGCCGTGGCCCGTCGAGATGAAGTCCCAGCCGCGCCGCGGGTCCGCCCACGGCAGGTGTGACGACAGCCGTCCGTTGCGCCCGTTGCCGAGGCGCTTCTTCGTGTCCTTGCAGTGGACGTGCGCGATCTTGTCCTTGAAGTCCCAGAGGAAGGCCACCGGGTCGATGTCCTGCCAGACCATGTGGCTGGGGTCCCAGTTGAGGCAGAACGCGTCCCGGTGCCCGATCGCCTCGAGCGTGCGCACGGTCGTCCAGTAGTCGTAGGCGATCTCGCTCGGGTGCACCTCGTGCGCGAAGCGGACGCCGACCTCGTCGAAGACGTCGAGGATGGGGTTCCACCGGTCGGCGAAGTCCTGGTAGCCCGCCTCGACCATCGCCTCCGAGGCCGGCGGGAACATCGCGACGTACTTCCAGATCGAGCTCCCCGTGAAGCCCGTGACCGTCATGACCCCGAGGGCGGCTGCGAGCCGCGCGGTGTTCTTCATCTCCTCGGCCGCGCGCTGGCGCACGCCCTCCGGGTCGCCGTCACCCCACACCCGGTCCGAGACGATGTCCCGGTGCCGCTGGTCGATGGGGTCGTCGCAGACCACCTGCCCCTTGAGGTGGTTGGAGATGGTCCACACCTTCAGGCCGTTGCGCTCGAGCAGGTCCAGCCTGGACTGCACGTAGGCGGCGTCGTCCCAGCGCCAGGGGTCGAGGTGGTCGCCCCAGCACGCGATCTCGAGGCCGTCGTAGCCCCATTCGCCCGCCAGGCGGCATACCTCCTCGAACGGCAGGTCTGCCCACTGTCCGGTGAAGAGGGTGATCGGTCGTGCCATCGTCGTGCTCCTTGCTTCGGGTGGGCGGTGGGGTCAGGACACGAGCGGCGCGGGGACGCGAGCGGCGTCGACGGCCGTCCACGACGCCTCACGCTGCGCGCTCGTCTCGACGGCGGCGAGGATGCGCTGGACCTGGAGCCCGTCGGCGAAGGACGGCCTCGGGTCGGCGCCCTCGGCGATGGCGGTGACGAGGTCGACCGCCTGGTGCGTGAACGCGTGCTCGTAGCCGAGGACGTGGCCCGGGGGCCACCAGGAGGCGACGTAGGGGTGGGAGGCCTCCGTGACGAGGACGCGGGTGAAGCCGGCGTCGCGCGCGTCGACGGAGGCGTCGTGAACGTTGAGGACGTTCATGTCCTCGAAGTCGAAGGAGATCGAGCCACGGGTTCCGTTGACCTCCAGTCGGATCGCGTTCTTGCGTCCGGTCGCGAACCGGGTGGCCTCGAAGGTGGCCAACCCCCCTCCACTCATCCGGGAGACGAGCACGGCGGCGTCGTCGACCGTCACCTCACCCACGGCCGTCGCCCCGGACGCGGACGAAGCGCCGCCGATCCCGCCGCTGTTGCCCGTCGTCGACCCGGGGAGCGGGCGTTCGCGCACGAACGTCTCGGTGAGGGCCGAGACGCCGGTGAGAGTCTCCCCGGTGACGAACTGGGCCAGGTCGATGACGTGCGCTCCGATGTCGCCGAGGGCGCCCGAGCCCGCCCGCTCCTTCTGCAGGCGCCACGTCAGTGGGGATGCGGGGTCGACGAGCCAGTCCTGCAGGTAGGCGCCGCGAACGTGCAGGATGCGGCCGAGCAGACCTTCCTCGACGAGCTGGCGGGCATACGCGATGGCGGGCACCCGGCGATACGTGAAGCCGACCATCGACCGGATGCCGCGCAGCGCCGCGTCCTCGGCGGAGCGCGTCATCCGCTCCGCCTCGTCGACGGAGTTGGCGAGGGGCTTCTCGCAGAGCACGTGCTTGCCCGCCTCGAGGGCGGCGACGGCGATCTCGGCGTGCGTGTCACCCGGCGTGCAGATGTCGATGACGTCGATGTCGTCCCGCTCGAGCAGGCGTCGCCAGTCGGTCTCCACCGACGCCCAACCGAACCGGTCCGCGGTGTCCTGCGCGGCGGCCTCGTTGCGGCCCGCGATGGCGGTGAGCCGCGGCACCGCGGGAGCGTCGAAGTAGCTGGCCACGTTGCGCCAGGCCTGGGAGTGGGCACGCCCCATGAAGGAGTAACCAATCATCCCCACCCCGAGGGTGGGCTTGCCGGAGATCGTCATGTCGTCCTCACATCAGGATCGGGGTCGGGGGTCGTCGGGACGGAGAGCCCGGCCACGGCCCGCACCGGCGGGGCCGGTGCGGGCGGACGAGGGTCAGGACTCGAAACCGAGCGGGAGGTACTGCTCGACGTTGTCCTTGGTGACGACCGGAGCGTTGAGGACGATCCGCTTGGGGACCTCGACCTGCACGAGGTCGCTCAGGCCCTTGTTCTGCGCGACGAGCCGCGCGAGCCGGATGCCGTCGGCAGCCTGGGTCGGCGGGTAGATGACCGTGGCAGCCATCTTCCCCTCCTTGATCCAGCGCATCGCGTTGGCCGAGCCGGCACCACCGATGAAGGCCATCTCGCTGCGGCCGGCCTGGTCGAGGGCCGCCATCACGCCGACACCCTGGTCGTCGTCGTGGTTCCACAGCACGTCGATCTTGGGCGCGGCCTGGAGCAGGTTCGAGGCCTGCTTCTCGCCGGACTCGACGGTGAACTCGGCGGCGACCCGGTTGTCGACCTTCTGGTCGCAGGCCTTGAGCGCGTCGGAGAAGCCCTTCGACCGGTCCTGCGTCAGGGGCAGGGCGTCGATGCCGGCGATCTCGGCGATCACCGGGTCGGCGATCTTCTTGTCGGCGATGACCTGGCAGGCGTAGGTGCCGGCCGAGACGCCCATGCCGTAGTTGTCGCCGAGCACCGTCGCACGGGCGGCGAACGGGCTGGAGAACTCGCGGTCGACGTTGATCACCGGGATGCCGGCCTCCATCGCCTTCGTGGCGACCTCGGTCAGAGCGGCCCCGTCGGTCGGGAGCAGGACGATGGCATCGACCTTGTCGTTGATGAAGGTCTCGATCTGGCTGATCTGGAGGCTCGCGTCGTTGGTGCCCTCCGCGGCCTTGAGCTCGACGTCGCTGTACTTCTTGGCCTCCTCGAGCGCGGAGTTGTTGATGGCGGCGAGCCACCCGTGGTCGGCGGCGGGACCCGAGAAGCCGATGACGACCTTCTTGCCCGGGGCGTCGTTGTCGCTCGCCGCGTTGGCGCCGGCGGCGGCCTGCTGGGTCGAGGCGGCGGCGGTGGGGGCGACCTCGTTGCTCGTGCAGCCGGCGGCGATGAGAGCCGTCGTCATGGTGAGTGCGACGAGGCCGACTCGCTTCGTGGTGCGGGACAGGGATGCGGACACGCTGACTCCTATGTGAGCGGTGGCGGAATGGTGCGGTGGGTTCGTGCGGGTCGATCGGGGTGCTGCGTGGACGGTGACGGTGGCGTGGTCAGCTAGGTCGAGCGCGTGCGCGAGACCCGTTGCTGGAGCAGGACGGCGGCGACGATGATCGCTCCCTTGGCGACCGCCTGGGTGGAGGTGTCAAGGTTGTTGAGGGTGAAGACGTTGGTGAGCGTCGTGAAGATGAGCACCCCGATGACGGTGCCGACCACGGTGCCGCGCCCGCCGCTGAGCAGGGTGCCGCCGATGACGACGGCGGCGATCGCGTCGAGCTCGTAGAGCGTGCCGTGGGTGGATGAGCCGGTCGTCGTGCGGGCCATGATCATGACCGCGGCGATGCCGCACGCCACGCCGAGCAGGACGTAGAGGTACATGGTCTGGCGCTGCACCCGGATGCCCGCGAGCCGCGCCGCCTCGGGGTTGCCGCCGACCGCGAGGGTGCGACGGCCGAAGGTCGTGCGGTTGAGCAGCACCCAGCCGATGACGGCGACGACCGCGAACATGATGACGAGCACCGGGATCCCGAGGACGCTGCCCCCGAAGAAGTCGATGAAGGACCGGTCCTTGATGATCTGGGTGCGTCGCTGGGCGATGATCTCGGCCAGGCCACGCGCCGCGGCGAGCATGGCGAGGGTGGCGATGAAGGGTGCGATCCGCCCGTAGGCGATGAGTATGCCGTTGACGAGCCCGCACACCCCGCCCACGACCACGGCCGCGAACACCATGACGATCCAGTGGTAGTCGGCCGCCAGGGTCTGGGTCGCGACGGTCGTGGCCCAGACCGAGGACAGGGCCACGATGGCTCCGACCGACAGGTCGATCCCACCACCGCAGATGACGAACGTCATCCCGACGCTGACGACCCCGATGACGGAGCCGAGGCGCAGGATCGTCAGGGCGTTCTCGGGACTGGCGAACCGGTCACCGGCCGTGACGACTCCCACGATGACGAGCAGCACGAGCGCGACGACGAGCCCGGCGTTGCGACCGAGCGGGCCGCTGAGCAGACCGGCGAGGCCGCCCTTGCCGGCTGGCCCGCCCGAGGGGGTGTCGGACGACGTCGTGGCAGCGTCATCACCTCCTGGCTGGCGTCGGGGGGCCGGGTCTCCCGGCATCTGGTCGACCTTCGTGACGTCGGCGCTCATGCCGCGTCTCCCTTCAGGATGATGTCGAGGACGGAGTGCTCGTCGAGCTCGTCTGCCGGCCCCTCGTGACGGACGGTCCGGTCGGAGAGCACGAGGACGCGGTTGGCGAGTCCGAGCACCTCGGGGATCTCGCTCGAGACCACGACGACGGCGACGCCGTCGTCGGTGAGGCGGCGGATCAGGGCGTAGATCTCGGACCGGGCCCCGACGTCGACGCCGCGCGTCGGCTCGTCGAGGAGCAGCACCCGGCAGCCACGGAGCAGCCAGCGCGCGAGGACGACCTTCTGCTGGTTGCCACCGGAGAGGGTGCGGGCCTCGCGGTGGACCCCGCGCGGTCGCACGTCGAGCGACTCGAGCAGCTCGTCGGCGGCGGTGTCCTCACCGGTGCGGTCGAGCAGACCACCGCGAGAGAAGCGGGTCAGGGACGCGAGGCTGATGTTGGAGGCGAGGGACGCGCCGAGCACGAGGGCCTGGCTCTTGCGCTCCTCGGGGCAGAGCCCGATGCCCGCGGCGACCGCAGCTGGCACCGACCCCGGCCGCACCTTCTTGCCGTCGACGGTGACAGTGCCGGTCGTGGCCTTGCGGGCGCCGAAGATCGTCTCGACGACCTCGGAGCGACCCGACCCGACGAGACCGGCGAGACCGACGACCTCCCCCGGGCGGACGTCGAAGGACACCCCGGAGAACTCACCCGTCCGGCCCAGCCCCTCGACCCGGAGCAGCGGCTCGCGGTCCGCGACCTGCGCCCTGGGAGGGAAGACGTACTCGATGGAGCGACCGGTCATGTGCCGGATCAGCTCCTGGGTCGGGGTCGCCTTGGCGTCGAGGCCCGTCGTGACGGTCCGCCCGTCCTTGAGCACGGTGACGCGGTCGCCGACCTCGCGGATCTCCTCGAGGCGGTGCGAGATGTAGATGACCGCGACCCCCTGGGCGGTGATCTCGCGGATGACCCGGAACAGCTGGCTGACCTCGCCCGCGTCGAGCACCGCCGACGGCTCGTCCATCACGATGAGCTTCGCATCGAGCGAGAGGGCGCGCGCCATGCTGACGATCTGGCGCGACGCGGCCGAGAGCGTGCCGACCTCGGCCGACGGGGAGATCTCCGGGTGACCGAGCCGGGCCAGCAGGTCCGCCGCGGCTCGACGGGCCGCTCCGCGCTGGGAGAAGCCGAGCCGGGCCTGCTCGTGCCCGAGGAAGATGTTCTCCGCGACCGTGAGGCCCTCGACGAGGTCGAGCTCCTGGTACATCGTCGCGATCCCGAGGTCCATCGCCGCCTGCGGGTGCCCGAGCGTCACCCGCTCGCCCTGCCAGTCGATGGTGCCCTCGTTGGGCTGGTGCACCCCCGCCAGCACCTTGATCAGGGTGCTCTTGCCGGCGCCGTTCTGGCCGAGCAGGCAGTGCACCTCACCGCGGCGGACGTCGAGGTCCACCCCGCCCAGCGCCACGACCCCGGGGAAGCGCTTCACCACACCGGTCATGCGCAGGAGGGGTGCCTCCGCTTCGTCTCGCCGTCGAGAGTTCATGGGTCACACCGTGGACCACTTCTGTCGTCTCGTCAAGCAAAAGTCCATACCTGTCCGAAGAAAGATGCGTGTATGCCGCACACAAGTCGTCTGTGCTTCACTTCGAAGGTGAGTGCTGCTTCGTCACCGCCGACGGTCGTGCCCCCGAGCGGCGCGGGCGAGCTGCTCGTGCTGCTCCGGGACCAGACCCCCCGCACCCGGGCCGAGCTCGCCACCCTCACCGGCCTGGCCCGGTCGACCGTCGGGGCCCGCGTCGACGCGCTGCTGGCGAGCGGCCTCCTGGCGCCGAGCGGAGAGGCCGCCTCGACGGGCGGCCGACCCCCGGCCCGCTTCGCCTTCAACCCCGAGGCGCGTGTCGTCGTCGGGGCCGACCTCGGTGCGACGCACGGACGGATCGCGCTGACCGACCTCACCGGCCGTCCCCTCGACGAGATCGCCGAGGACATCACGATCACCGACGGCCCGGACGTCGTCCTCGACTGGCTGACGGCAACGACCACCCGCCTGCTCGAGCGGTCGGGTCGAGGCAGGGAGGACCTCATCGGCATCGGGATCGGGGTGCCCGGCCCGGTGGAGCACTCCTCCGGTCGTCCCGTGCGACCGCCGATCATGCCCGGCTGGGACGCCTACGACGTGCCGGCGCACGTAGGGCGCGTGTTCGACGTGCCCGTGCTCGTCGACAACGACGTCAACATCATGGCCCTGGGCGAGCACGCGGTCGCCCACCCCGGCGTCGAGCACCTGCTCTTCGTCAAGGTGGCCACCGGCATCGGGGCGGGCATCATCAGCGGCGGTCGCCTGCACCGCGGCGCGGTGGGCGCGGCCGGGGACCTCGGTCACGTCGCAGCCCCGCACGCACCGGAGGTGCTCTGCTCCTGCGGCAACCTCGGCTGTCTCGAGGCGGTGGCGAGCGGGCCGGCGATCAGCCGGGCCCTCGCCGAGCTCGGCATCCAGGCAGCCTCGAACGCCGACATCGTCTCCCTCGTGTCCGGGGGGAGCGTGCCGACCGCTCGGGCGGTGCGCCAGGCCGGCCGCACCATCGGCGAGGTGCTCGCCACCTGCGTCAGCCTGCTCAACCCCTCGGTCATCGTCATCGGCGGCTCCCTCGCCCAGGCCGGTGAGAGCCTCATCGCCGGGGTGCGGGAGGTCGTCTACGGGCGGTCGCTCCCCCTGGCCACGAGCGATCTGCAGATCGTCGCCGCCACGACCGGGGTCCAGGCAGGGGTGATCGGCGCCGCCACCATGGTCATCCAGCACGCCCTGACCCCTGATCGGGTCGACCGCGCCATCGCCCGCTCCGCGGCTGACTGACACGATGGACGCATGACGGAGCACCGACCGATCGAGACGTGGCTGACCGACATGGACGGGGTCCTCGTCCACGAGGACGACGCCATCCCCGGGGCCGCCGACTTCATCGCCGCCCTCTGTGAGTCGGGTCGCCGTTTCCTCGTGCTGACCAACAACTCGATCTTCACCCCCCGGGACCTGCGGGCCCGCTTGCGCTCCAGTGGGATCGACGTTCCGGAGGAGGCCATCTACACCTCGGCCCTGGCCACGGCGGACTTCCTCGCCGACCAGCGCCCGGGCGGGACGGCCTACGTCGTCGGCGAGGCCGGTCTCACGACGGCGATGCACGACGTCGGCTTCGTGATGACCGACCGCGACCCCGACTACGTGGTCCTCGGGGAGACCCGCACCTACTCCTTCGAGTCCATCACCCGCGCGGTCCGGCTCATCGAGAAGGGCGCCCGCTTCATCGCGACCAACCCCGACCCGAGCGGCCCGAGCCCCTACGGCACCCTCCCGGCGACGGGCTCCGTGGCCGCCCTCATCAGCACGGCCACGGGACGGGCGCCGTACTACGTCGGCAAGCCCAATGCGCTGATGATGCGAAGCGCCCTCAACCGGCTCGACGCGCACTCGGAGACGACCGTCATGGTCGGTGACCGGATGGACACCGACGTCATCTCCGGGCTCGAGGCCGGTCTGCGCACCGTGCTCGTGCTGACCGGGTCGACCTCGCGCCAGCAGGTCGAGCACTTCCCCTACCGCCCGACCTCGATCGTCGACTCGGTGGCAGACCTCGTCGACGCCGTCGAGCGACGCGCCCTTCCCTGAGCGCTCAGTCCCTCGAGACCCGGCGGCGCCCGAACCGACGCCACCAGCCCTGCGGGCGGGCAGCCACCGGGGGCTCGGCTGCGGCGAGCGCCCGCTCGGCGGCGTCCCCGGCAAGGCCCTCCCGCAGCGTCCGCCACTGGTCGACCATGTCGTCGACATCAACCGTCTTCGCCAGCAGCGGTGGGAGGTTGCCGACCGCGGGGCGGAGCCGGTCAGCGAGGACCCGGCGGTTGTAGTCGGCGAGGATCTCGCGCACATTCTCCTCACGTCGCACGTCGGCGAGGCTCTCGGGATAGCCCGCCGACTCCTTGCGCAGGGCCAACGCCCCGGGCAGCGCGCCGCCGAGGTCGATGTTCTCCCTGGCCGCGAACCGCTTGAGCCACCAGTCGGGGTCGTCGGCGTCACTGAGGTCGAGCGGCTTGCCCGCCCCGGGCAGGTGGTCGAAGTCGCCCCGCTCCTGCGCCTCCCGGATCTGCCGGTCGACAGGGCTCTCCCAGTAGGGCTGGTTGGACACGGTCACACCGCCCTGGTCTCGTCCGCGCGTCGGAGCTCGGCCCCGGCCGGTGCGGAGTCGGTCCCGGGGACGAGCACGAGGCGGTCGCCGTCGAGCACGAAGGGCACCTGGCTCGCGAGCACGGCGAGCAGCACCCGCTCCTGCTCCATCGACTCGGGCGGCCCCGCCATCCGGGTCGAGCCGAGCGCGTCGAGGTGGATCACGCCGTCCTCGACCTCGTACTGTCCCAACACCCGGTTGACACCCGTCGAGCCGCTGAGCCGCCCGTCGGCGCCGAAGACGAGTCGGGGCTCGCGACCCGTCGTCGCCACGCCCCCGAGGTGCTCGACGACCCACGCCGTGTCCTCGAGCCCACTGCGACCGTGGCCCGCCCCGCCTCTCCCTCGTTCCATGGGACCACCCAAGCACAGCGCCGCGGGTTCGGCGCCCCTCAGAGCATGGCGATGACCTCGTCGAGCATCGGCTCGGTCAGCTTGCCGGTGAAGGTGTTCTGCTGGCTGACGTGATAGCTGCCGACGAGCTGGATCGCCCGGCCGGCACCGGTCGTCAGCTCCGCGCGCGCGCCGTGGCCGAAGCGCGGCTTGGGCCTCGGCACCGTCCAGCCCCGCCCTCGCGCGGCCCCGATCGCGGCGTCCCAGGCGATCGACCCCAGGGCGAGGATCGAGCGCAGACCCGGCTCGGACAGCTCGAGGTCCCGGTCGAGCCACGGCGCGCAGCTCGCCTTCTCCTGCGTCGTGGGCTTGTTGGCAGGCGGGGCGCAGCGCACGGCGGCGACGATCCGCAGACCCGTCAGCACCTGCCCGTCGCCGGAAGCCACCGACGTCGGCTGGCTCGCGTATCCCGCACGGTGCAGAGCGGCATACAGCCAGTCGCCCGAGCGGTCGCCGGTGAACATCCGTCCGGTCCGGTTGGTGCCGTTGGCCGCCGGCGCCAGCCCCACGACGAGCACCGGGGCATCAGCGTCACCGAACGACGGGCCGGGGCGACCCCAGTAGGGCTGGTCGGCGAAGGACGCGCGCCGCCCGCTGACCGCGACGTCCTCGCGCCACTGCACGAGTCGGGGGCACGCGCGACACACGGAGATCCGCGCGTCGAGCGTGGGTATGCCGTCAGCCCCCTTCGCGAGTCGGCGCACCTGGGTGGGGGTGCGCGCCACCGGCGTCTCGGCCGTGGCGGGGTCGCCGGGCCACCCCGTCCCCGGCGGCGCGGGCGAGCCGAAGAGCTGCCCGGTGACGGGGTGCGGATCGGCCGGGTGCGGCGCGTCGGCGGTCATGGCGCCACGCTACGGGAGCACCCGGAGGCAGCCGCGACGCTCAGGCGAAGAAGTCGCGCACCTCGCCGAGGCGGGCCGGGACGAGACGGAACCACGCCCACGTCCCCCGGCGCTCGCGGGTGACGAGACCGGCGTCGACGAGCACCTTGAGGTGGTGGCTGACGGTGGGCTGGGAGACGTCGACGGCGGCGGTCATGTCGCACACGCACGCCTCGCGGCCGGGCGCCCCACTGATCAGGCTGAGCAGCTGGAGCCGCACGGGGTCGGCGACCGCCTTGAGCAGGGCCGCCCGCCGCTCGGCCTCGCCGGTCGCCAGCGCACTCAGCGGCAGCCCGCAAGCCGGCTCCGAGGTGGACAGCTCGAGGGGCGTGGTCTTCATGGGTCGTCTCCTCGGGGCCGTGATCCTGGTTGCATCGATGGCTCTCTATGTTGACACACATCGATGCGGCTGCGAGCCTGCTCGGTGACGGCAGTCGTCGCGAACCACCCGGAAGGCACCACCGTGAGCACCCCCACCGACAGCAGCGCGCCAGGGGTCCGCACCGACTCCGGTGTCGACCCGCTCCCCGCCCGGCTGTCGACCCTCGACCGCTTCCTGCCCGTCTGGATCGGGATCGCCATGGTCGTCGGGATCCTCCTCGGTCGGGTCGTCCCCGGCCTCGGCGACGGCCTCGCCCGGGTCGAGGTCGACGGCGTCTCGCTCCCGATCGCGATCGGGCTGCTCGTGATGATGTATCCCGTCCTGGCCAAGGTGCGCTACGACCGGCTCGACTCGGTGACCGGCGACCGGCGACTGCTCGCCGCGTCGCTGCTGCTCAACTGGGTCATCGGGCCCGCCCTGATGTTCGTCCTCGCCTGGACCTTCCTGCCGGACCTGCCGGCCTACCGGACCGGCCTGATCATCGTCGGGCTCGCCCGGTGCATCGCGATGGTCATCATCTGGAACGACCTCGCCTGCGGAGACCGGGAGGCCGCCGCCGTGCTCGTCGCCCTCAACTCCGTGTTCCAGGTCGTCGCCTTCGCCGGGCTCGGCTGGTTCTACCTCTCGGTGCTGCCGGGCTGGCTCGGCCTCCAGCAGTCCGGGATCGACGCGTCGACGTGGGACATCGCCCGGTCGGTCCTCATCTTCCTCGGCGTGCCGCTGCTCGCCGGCTTCCTCTCGCGCCGGCTCGGCGAGCGCCGTCGCGGGCGGGACTGGTACGAGGAGAAGTTCCTGCCCACGGTCGGTCCGTGGGCGCTCTACGGCCTGCTGTTCACCATCGTGATCCTCTTCGCGCTCCAGGGCGACGCGATCACCTCCCACCCCCTCGACGTCGCCCGGATCGCGCTGCCGCTGCTCGTCTACTTCGCTCTCATGTGGGGTGGCGGGTTCGGCCTCGGAGCCGGGCTAGGGCTCGGCTACGCGCGGACGACGACGCTCGCCTTCACCGCCGCCGGCAACAACTTCGAGCTCGCGATCGCGGTGGCCATCGCCACCTTCGGGGCAACGTCCGGGCAGGCCCTCGCGGGCGTCGTCGGGCCGCTCATCGAGGTGCCCGCGCTCGTCACGCTCGTCTACGTCAGCCTCGCCCTGCGGCGTCGCTTCACCGACCGCCCGTCCCCCGGAGAGGCCCTCCCGCGAT
>JBDSSS010000035.1:0-14233 GCA_039928615.1 Terracoccus sp.
GTGACCCTACCGGGGCGCCCGGTCCTGCGGGGCTGCCCTAGATTTGGCCGTATGCCGGTCGCCACGAGGGTCATCGCCTGTCTCGACGTCGACGCGGGGCGGGTCGTCAAGGGTGTCAACTTCGAGAACCTCCGCGACGCCGGTGACCCGGTCGAGCTGGCCAAGTCCTACGACGCCCAGGGCGTCGACGAGCTGACCTTCCTCGACGTGACCGCGAGCAGCGGCGACCGGGAGACGACCTACGACGTCGTGCGCCGCACCGCCGAGCAGGTCTTCATCCCGCTCACCGTCGGCGGCGGAGTGCGCGCCGTCGACGACGTCGACCGGCTGCTCCGCGCCGGCGCAGACAAGGTCGGCGTCAACACCGCGGCGATCGCGCGGCCCGAGCTGATCGCCGAGATCGCGGCCCGCTTCGGCAGCCAGGTGCTCGTCCTGTCGGCCGACGTCCGCCGCCGTCGCGGCGACGACGGATCGCCGACCGACGACTTCGTCATGACGACCCACGGTGGGCGCACGCCGGTCGACCTCGACGCGGTCGAGTGGTGCGCCCGCGCTGCCGAGCTCGGCGCCGGGGAGATCCTGCTCAACTCGATGGACGCCGACGGCACGAAGGACGGCTTCGACCTCGAGCTCATCCGCCGGGTGCGCGCCGCGGTCTCCGTGCCGGTCATCGCCAGCGGCGGCGCCGGGGCGGTCGAGGACTTCGCCCCGGCCGTCGCCGCCGGTGCCGACGCCGTGCTCGCCGCGAGCGTCTTCCACTTCGGCGAGCTGACGGTCGGTCAGGTCAAGGACGCGCTGCGAACGGCGGGCGTCGTCGTCCGCTGAGCCGCGCGAGCCCGCGAGTAAGACTGCGGCTCAGGCGCCGAGGCCCGTCTCCTGCAGCGCGGCGACGTCTGCGGGGTCACCCTCGAGCTCGACCGCGGCGACGTCCTTGCGGCCGAACGCGTAGAGGACCAGCTCAGCTGGCTCGCCGCGCAGCACGACGGTGCCGCGCTCGTCGGGGAGCTTGGCCGCGTGCCGGCCCTGGCCCTGGCCGATGAGGACGATGCCGGTCGGGCTCTTGCGGAAGAGCATCCGCGAGCTGCGCTTGAGGTTGGTCCACAGGGCCGCCTGCACCTCGTCGGAGAGCGGGCGGGCGGTCCAGTCGGGCTGGGCCCGCAGGATGTCCTCGTGGTGGACGAACATCTCGACGAGGTTGACCAGCTCGTCGACCTTCGCGAGGCGGGTCGGGTTCCAGGCGGGGGCGCCGTCGCGGACCTTCTCGACGAGCGCGTCGAAGCCGCCGTCGGCGATGGCCTTCTGCTCGCGCTCGAGGCGCTCGGCGAGGGGGCTGACGAAGAGGCCCGCGGCGAGGTCGGGTCTGTGCTCCCGGACGTAGAGGTGCGCGGCGAGGTCCTGGGTCTGCCAGCCCTCGCAGAGGGTCGGGGCGTCGGCACCGATGCGGTCGAGGGAGTCGCAGAGCAGCTGGCGCTCGGTCAGCGCGTGTCGGGTCATGGCCCCATCCTCTCAGGACCGGGTCGCCGTCAATCGCATGGCGGCCGCCACCGGGCGCGGCCTAGGGTCGCGCCATGATCGAGATCATCCGCCCGACCGTCGACCTCGTCGCCTCGTGGTGGGCCGCGGTCGACGCGTTCGACGGCGAGCTCGTCCACGGCTCGGGCTACCGCCACGAGGACCGCGACGCGCTCCGCGACCCGGCGGCCTTCGAGGTCTGGGTCGACTGGCTCGCCTCCCACGAGGCCCCGGGCGCCGACCTGCCGGAGGGCCGCGTCCCCTGCTCCTACCGCTGGATCCTCGAGGACGACCGCGTGGTCGGGACGATCGCGGTGCGCCACGTCCTCGACGCCGTCCTCATCGAGACCGGCGGCCACATCGGGTATGCCGTGGAGCCGGGCTCGCGAGGCCGCGGCGTCGCGCGTGCCGGGTTGGCTCTCGGGCTGCGACTCGCAGCGTCCCGGGGGATCGACCCGGTCCTGATCATGTGCGAGGACGACAACCTCGCCTCGGCCCGGACCATCGAGTCGGTCGGCGGCCGCCTCGAGGACGAGCGGGGCGGCCTGCGGCGCTACTGGGTGACGACGGGGGCGCGGGCCGAGCCGCTCGGCGACGGGCCGGTCGAGACCCGGCTCGCGCGGCTGGTCACGGCGACGGTGGGGGAGGTGAGCGGCATACGTGCCGGGCGGCGTCAGCCCAGCTGGGCGGAGGGTTACCCGCGCGAGGACGACGTCGATGCGCTCTCCTCGGTGAGCATCCCCGACGAGTGGTCGGCCAGACACATCGAGCGGAGGTCCGACGGGCTCGTGGTCGGGTCGGCGGGGTGCTTCGGGCCCCCGGATGCGGACGGCTGGGTCGAGATCGGCTACGGCCTCGTCGAGTCGGCGCGGGGAGCGGGGCTGATGACAGACGTCGTGGGCTCGCTGTGCCGGGCGATCGAGGCGCGGGGGCCGCGGGAGCTCCGGGTCTGCGCGCACACCCTTCCCGACAACATCGAGAGCCAGCGGGTGCTCGCGCGGCTCGGCTTCGACCACGTCGGGGAGGACGACGAGGGCCAGTGGCGGTGGGAGCGAGACGCCGGTCACACCTCATCGGGCCGGTCGTGAGATGCTGAGTGGTCGCCGCGCTCCACGCCCGTCATCGCGAGTGAGCGCCCAGAACCGTCTTCAGGGGAGCACCAGCACGTGACCAGTCCGGCCAGCTCGACCCTGCGCGAGGGTCTGTCCGTCGTCGCCCGCGGGATCAGGGGCCAGCCGCGCTGGTTCTCCCTCGCGGTGTTCGGCAGCGTCATCTACGGCGTGATGACCGGCCTCACGGCCTGGGCGATCGGGTGGGTCACCGAGCGGGCCGTCTCGCCGGCGATCGCGGCGCGACAGGTCACCGCGGGCCAGCTGTGGTTCATCGGCGGGGTGCTCGGCGCGGTCGTGCTCGTCAACGTCGTCGGCGTCATCATCCGCCGGCTCGCGGGCGGCATCGCGATGTACAACCTCGGCGCGGACTACCGGCGCCAGGTCACCCGCCAGTACCTGCGGTTGCCGCTCAGCTGGCACCACCGCCACCCGTCGGGGCAGCTGCTGTCCAACGCGAACGCCGACGTCGAGGCGACGTGGAACATCTTTGCGCCGCTGCCGATGGCGATCGGCGTCATCGTCATGGTCGTCTTCGCCGTCGTCCAGATGGTGCTCGTCGACCCCTTCCTCGCGGTCGTCGGGCTCACCGTCTTCCCGATGCTGCTGCTCGCCAACATCGCCTTCCAGCGGGCCATGTCGCCGCGGGTGACGCGCGCCCAGCAGCTGCGTGCCGACGTCTCCGAGGTCGCGCACGAGAGTTTCGAGGCGGCGCTCATCGTCAAGAGCCTCGGCCGCGAGGACCACGAGGCGGAGCGCTTCCGGGTCGTCACGCACGCGCTGCGCGACGCCAACATCGAGGTCGGCCGCACGCGTGGCCGCTTCGACCCCGCCATCGAGGCGATCCCGACGATCGGCACGCTCGCGGTGCTCCTCGTCGGCGCGCTGCGGGTGCGGTCGGGCAACCTCTCGGCTGCCGAGGTGGTCCAGATCGCCTACCTCTTCTCGATCACCGCCTTCCCCGTGCGCGCGCTCGGGTGGGTGCTCGCCGAGCTGCCCCGCAGCGTCGTCGGCTGGAAGCGGATCTCTGCCGTGCTCGAGGCCGAGGGCGGGATGACCTACGGCACGCGCTCGCTGCCCGAGGGGTCGGCGAGCCACGTGCAGGCCGAGGACCTGTCCTACGCCTACGACATCGAGACGGAGGACGGGGAGGCCGACATCAACCCGGCGGTCGTCGGGGTCGCCCTCGACCTCCCGGCCGGTTCGACCGTCGCCGTCGTCGGCCCGACCGGCAGCGGCAAGTCGACCCTGACCAACCTCATGATGCGTCTCGTCGACCCCGACAGCGGCGCGGTGCTCGTCGACGACGTCGACCTCCGCGAGGTCCGCCAGGGCGGGGTCTCCACGGTCGCGGCGCTCGTCGCGCAGCAGACCTTCATGTTCGACGACAGCGTCCGCGGCAACGTCACCCTCGGCGCCGAGCACACCGACGCCGAGGTCTGGCGCGCCCTCGAGGTGGCCCAGGGCGCGGGCTTCGTGTCAGCCCTCTCCGGAGGTTTGGAGACGCACGTGGGGGAGCGGGGCGCCAGCCTCTCCGGCGGCCAGCGCCAGCGAATCGCGCTGGCCCGCGCGGTGATCCGTGAGCCGCAGCTGCTCATCCTCGACGACGCGACGTCCGCCGTCGACCCGAGCGTCGAGCAGGCGATCCTCGCGCGGCTGCGTGATGCGAGCAGCGGCACCACCGTGCTCGTCGTCGCCTACCGGATGGCAACGATCCTGCTCGCCGACGAGATCGTCTACCTCGAGGAGGGCCGGGTCATCGACCACGGCAGCCACGCCGAGCTGCGCGGCAGGTGCGTCGGCTACGAGCGGCTAGTGACGGCATACGCGAGGGAGGCGGCCGAGCGGGAAGCCGTCTCGGCGGACGAGGAGGCGAGCCGATGAGCATGCGCAACCAGGCCCCGGTCGAGCACCACGGGATCGCCAGCGGGCAGGAGCGCTCGACGTGGCAGATCCTCAAGCGCGGGGTGGAGCTCTCGCCCGAGCTGCGCAAGGGGATCGGCGTGACGATCGCGCTCGCCGTGCTCTCGACGGTGGGGCGCGTGCTCGTGCCCTTCGTCGTCCAGCGGATCACCGACAACGGGATCCTCGCGCCCGGCGGCACGGACATGAACGTCGTCGTCGCCTACATCGCGCTCGCCCTGGTCGGGGTCGTCGTGACGGCGCTGTCGGCCTACTTCGTCAACGTCCGGCTCTTTCGCACGTCGGAGAGCGGGCTCTCGACGCTGCGGCTGCGGGCCTTCCGGCACATCCACGACCTCGCGATGCTCACGCAGAACACCGAGCGCCGCGGCTCGCTCGTCTCCCGGGTGACCTCGGACGTCGACACGATCTCGATGTTCGTCCAGTTCGGCGGGCTCATGCTCCTGGTCAACATCGCGCAGATCAGCCTCGCGACGGTGCTCATGGTCATCTACAGCCCGATCCTCGCGCTCGTCGTGTGGCTGTGCTTCGTGCCGCTCTTCCTCATCATCAGGCACTTCCAGGGGGTCGTCGGGCGCGCCTACACCAAGGTGCGCGAGCGGGTCGGTGACATGCTCGGCGCGATCTCCGAGTCCGTCGTCGGGGCGCAGGCCATCCGCGCGTACGGCGTCGAGGACCGCACCTCGGAGCGGATCGACGCGGCGATCGAGGGGCATCGCTCCGCGGCCATCGGGGCGCAGGCGCGCTCGGTCATCGCCTTCACGTCGGGCCAGCTCGTGTCGGGGCTGACGACGGCGGTCGTCCTCGTCGTCGGCACCGTGCTCGCCGTCAACGGGCGGCTCACGCTCGGTGAGCTGCTCGCCTTCCTCTTCCTCGTCAACCTCTTCACGATGCCCGTGCAGCAGGCGACCGAGATCCTCAACGAGATGCAGAATGCCGTCGCCGGCTGGCGTCGCGTCATCGGCATCATCGACACCGACGCCGACGTGGCTGACCCGGGGGAGTCGGGGGTGTCGCTGCCGCGGGGGCCGATCACGGTGGAGTTCGAGGACATCGGCTTCGCGTACCCGGGCGGGGAGCCGGTGCTGCACGAGGTGGCCCTGTCGATCGCGCCGCGCAGCCGGGTCGCGATCGTCGGCGAGACCGGCTCGGGCAAGTCCACGCTCGCCAAGCTGCTCACCCGCCTGATGGACCCGTCGAGCGGACGGGTGCTCATTGACGGGGTCGACCTGCGGACGATCCGCTTCTCCTCGCTGCGCTCGCGGGTCGTGCTCGTGCCCCAGGAGGGCTTCCTCTTCGACGGGACGCTGCTCGACAACATCCGCTTCGGGGCACCACAGGCGACCGAGGACGACGTGCGCCTCACCCTCACCGAGCTCGGCCTCGACGCCTGGGTCTCGACCCTGCCGCTCGGCCTCGCGACCGACGTCGGCCAGCGCGGCGAGTCGATGTCGGCGGGGGAGCGGCAGCTGGTGGCGCTGGCGCGCGCCTACCTCGCGGACCCCGACCTGCTCGTCCTCGACGAGGCGACCTCCGCCGTCGACCCGAGCACCGAGGTGCGCCTCCAGCGGGCCCTCGACTCGTTGACCCGCGGCCGCACCTCGATCGCGATCGCGCACCGGCTCTCGACGGCCCAGGCCGCCGACGAGGTCATCGTCGTGGACGCCGGCCGGATCGTGGAGCGCGGCCACCACACCGAGCTGGTCGCGCAGGGCGGCGTCTACAGCCGGCTGCACGAGTCGTGGGTGGCCCAGCAGCAGTCGGCCTGACTGCCTCCTGACGGGCACGGGGACGCACAAGCCCCGGCGCTCTTGAGTGGCAAGCCGTCAGGTGAGACCGTCGAAGACGTCAGTCAGCATGGGGTCGTCGCGCGTGGGCTCGGGCCAGGCGGTCGCGTACCACTCCCGCCCGACGCGCCGCTCCCACTGAGCGGTGTCCGTCGGGTCGTCCGACATGACGTGGAGCTGGCTCCGGTGCTCCTGGAGACCGGCCACGATGCGGCCAGCGGCCCCACGACAGTCGACGGTGATGCGGATCTGCTCGTCCGGGATGCCGCGCAGGTGGTACATCCGCGTCGGGTCGAAGACGGGCAGGCCGAGCTCGGATCGCTGGCGGTTCCACCGCTCGAAGACGGACTGGGGGATCGCGCCGTGCACGAGGCGCTGGAACCCTCGTCGGCTCTGTGACCGGATCTGCGCGAACGCCTCGTCGGTGACGGCACCGACCGCGATGTGGTCGGGGTGACCGAAGATGCCGTCAGGCCGAACGTGACGACGACGGTCGGATCCTCCCTCGGCCAGGATCCGGGCCGCGGCCGAGGCCATCTCGTCAAACGGGACCGCCTCGAGTCCTCCGTCAGGGAGACCCTGCCACTCGTGACGGTCCGGTTCGTGCCCCAGGGCTTTCCAGGCGGCTTCGTCCTCGCTCTTGCGAAGGGACCCGAGCGTCTCTCGGGTGGCCGCGAACCCGGGGCGGATGTCCCCACCCTCGCCAAAGGTGGCGTGGACGAGAACAAACCGGAAGTCAGGCCCAGCCGCATGCAGCGCGAAGCTGCCGGCAACCCGTAGGCGTCGTCGTCCGGGTGGGCGAAGACGCAGGCGAGGGTGCGGTTGCGCGACACGCGTCAAGGCTGACGTCGGGCGTCCGCGAGGCCGGGCAAGAGGGCCGCGACGTCGTCGGCCACCGCGCTGATGGACCAGTGGTCGGACCAGTCGCTGTCACCGTGACCGCGCAGGTCGACGGCTAGTTGAGATGCCCAGGCGCGAGGGTCTCGGCGACGAGGTCGCCGTGAAGGTGCTCACGTCCCCGGGTCGTCTCACAGCCCGTCGGGGGCGTCGAACGTCGTCCCGGTGTCGACCCGGTCGGACGCGGGCTGACCGCTCCATCCGAGCGTCATGGGTGCGCCTTGGCGCAAGCTCTCCGGCCGCATTGCGATGAATCGGTAGTGGGTGTCGTCGTCGGCAACGACCTCGGTGACGGGCTCGTCCCCGACGTAGAGGACGGGTGACAGGGCGCGCACGGGAATCGGTGCGTCGGTCTCGACGAGGAACTCGACGGTGCGGGGGAGCCGCGGCAAGGCGGACTCGAAGTTTCGTCGCTGCGGTGGCTCGAACGGGGTGAGCCGGGCCGTGACAGACACGGGGCGCGGCAGGCCGAACCGTGGACGGGGGCGGCGCTCGCGGGCGCCGGGATCGCTGGTCATGAGGACCCTCCTAGGACGTGCATGGTCAGGCTGGGACGAGTTGGAGGTCGTCGAACGCGAGCGCGCGGTCGTCGCCGGTGGTGGGCCGGAGGTGGATCGCGACGATGCGGCCTGGATCCAGCCGGGTGCGGCGACCGATGCACCGCGGATCGAAGCGCAGGGTGGACAGCATGGTCTTGGACTGCCCCGGCCGCTCGAAGGGTCGTGGCACACCGCCGACGGACGCGGAGCCGATCCAACCGACAGTCCCGTTGACGTCCTCGAGGCCGAGGTCGAAAGACACCCCGCTCTGGGCTATGCCGCCGTCGACGACCTCCGCGACGCGCACCCACACCTGTCGCTTGCGCAGGTCGACGTCGCCGATCTCCGACCGGAAGTCGCCGACGCCTCCCCGCTCCTTCGAGAACATCACCATGCCGACGGTCTCACCGAAGAAGCTCGGGTTGAAGGCGCCACCGACCTGACCGAACCGGTACTCGTCGGCCACGGCTCCGCCGCTGGCGGAGGTCGGCAGGCCGAGTGAGTTGGTGCCGATGCCGTTGCGGTCGTCGTGGTGGTCGACCGTGTCGCACTTCTCGACCCGGTAGGCGAGGTCGATCGCGTCGACGGGCACTCCCGTCGGCTTGGCAGTCCCGAGGAGGTAGGCCGAGGAGCTGTCGCCCAGCAAGGTGCTGCGGAAGAGGGCGCTGCCGTAGACGTCGAGGATCCGCTCGTGTGTCGAGCGTGCGAAGACGGGCGTCACGCCGTCGTCGAAGGCCCACTGCCGGTTGAAGAAGTTGTGGTTCGCACTGTGCACGTAGACCTGCGACGCATACGGCTCGGGCACCGACTGGTCGTAGAACTGGGCGCCGTTGTTGTCCACCACGTCACCGTCCGCCGCCGGCAGGATCGTCGCGAAGGCGTACCCCTTCGGCGTGATCGTCGGCATCCCCAGCCAGAAACGGAAGTTGGTCGGCGCGAGCGCGAGGACGGCGCGGATCGTCACGCCGATCGCCCCGATCACCGAGGGAAGTGTCACGACGGCGTCTCCGCCGCGGGAGTGGCCCATGAGTCCCAGTCTGACGAAGTCGATCCGATCCGAGAACACGTTCCCTGGTGTCGCGTCCAGCGTCTGGAAGTGCTTGATGGAGTCGATGATCAGGTCTGCGCGGTCCTCGATGTTCTGCACCCCGCCTCCGGCGCCGTTCAGCGCGTTGCAGTCGACGGAGACGGCGACGATGCCGGTCTTGGCGAGGCTCGCCTGGAAGTAGTCGTAGCCGAGGTAGCTGGGGTCGGCGGGCGAGTGGTTGCCGTGCGCCATGACGACGATCGGCACGCGGCCGAGCTTCGCCAGCCGCTCGTGGAACGGCTGGCCCTCACCGTCGTCGGCGGCCGGGTAGTACACGCTCCCCCTGACCGGGCCGTCCGCATACTCGATGTGTCCGACGGGGAAGAGGTCGAGCGCCGACGGGTCGCCCCCGATGGGCGCGTCCACGCACGCGACGGTCAGCTGGAGCGCGACGTGCGCGGGGCAGCTCGTCAGCGACTGCGTCACGTGCACGATGTCGCCGGCAGCGAGCGTCTGGGTCAGCATGACGACGGGCGCGGTGCCCGTCCCGACCTGGACCAGGTTGCGGAAGACCTCGATGGTCGCGCCGGGAGCGCTCGAGGTGATCGTGATCGAGGTGTCACCGGCCTGCACCGGGCCGACAGTCGGCGCCGGCAACGCGGAGCACGGTTGCACCACAGTGCTTCCCGCTGGGCTGCCGGGGTCACCGGCGCACAGCTCCTGGGTGGCCGAGAACGACTCGCCGGCGCTGACCGGGGTGACGCCGATCAGCAGGGACCCGCCCCAGCACCGATAGGTGCCGAGGGATGTCCCGCCCCGTGCCACGGTGACCCGTCCGCCGTTGGCGATCGCACCGATGTGGATCTGCTCGGCGCCGTCGTAGACCGGGTCAAACGTGGGCGTTGGCAGGGGGTTAGGGCCCGGCGCGACGGTGAGCTCGACCGACGGCGGCGCCTCGTCCGTGCAGAGCTCGGTGTGGGCGCGCACACTCTGGCCCAGCGCGTAGAACGGGTTGACGTTGACGCCCTGCTGCGGGCTGCAGCCGTTGACGCGACCGACCTCGGCACCGTCGGCGGTGATCCACACATTGGCCCCACCGAGCAGGTTGCCGACCCCGGTCCGAGAACCGCACGTCCACACGGGCGCGGGGTTGATCTGCGGCCGAGGTGGCCCCGCCGGGTAGTCGACGGTGTGGTCGCGAACGACGAGCGCCGGCGACCAGGCACTGGTGCGGCCGCCGGAATGCTGACGCACACGCACCTGCTCGCCCACGACGAGCGGGTTGGGCAACGTCACGCGCGCGCCCTGCGGCTCAGGGAAGCCAGCAGGCAGGCTGGCAGTGACTGTACCGTTCACCTCGACGTCCAGGGTCGCGTGCGGGACGAAGCCCCACACCGTGACGGCGGTTGCGCACTGGTAGAGCGGCCCCGCCAGCCACGGCGGCGACAGCAGCTCCCGGTCATGCTTCAGGTCGAGCCTGTCGAGCTCGACGATGTTGGCGTCCATAACTGCCCCTTCGCTGGCATTCACCGGATGAAGCACAGAGGCGCGTGGCAGCGTCTCTGATACACGGCAGGTGGCCAGCCCGCGGGGTCTGATCAGCACTGGGTGAGCGGCACGGTCTATCTCGACGGGCCCCAGTTCCGTGAGCTCCTCCAGAGGGTGGATGGCTGGGCCGACGCCCGCGCGATCGTCATGCACGAGTGAGGCCATCTCGTTGGCCTCGCCCACGTCCCCTCGAAAGAACAGCTCATGTTCGAGAGCAACCTCGGCCAGAAGTCATTCGGTCCCGGCGACCTGGAAGGCCTCAGGCGGCTCGACCTCGGCGCGTGTTTCACCAGCTAGACCGCCACTCCCGGTGGCAGCCTGGAACCTGAACAGCGAGACGAGTGCCCGGTTGACGCTGGTATGACGCTGGTGAAGTCCGTGGGTTCCGGCCAGTTCAGCAGCGGCACAGATCGAGTACGCCGAGCCCTTCCCGCCGGTGCCGAGTCCGGGCATTCACCGCCCGGACTCGGCGTGTGCGCCCTCTCGTGTCAGGTCGAGAGGCATCGTCGTCGGAGCTACGGCACGACTGGCGTACCCGTTGATCGATCCGCGTGCGGGCCACCAGAGTGGGACTCCGGGCGGCGCCCGTCGATAGGTCGCCGGATGATCAGCGGGTCGAGGTGATTCCTCCGTCGACGGCGATCTCGGCTCCGTGCAGGTAGGCCGAGTCGGGAGAGAGCACCCAGGCGACCGAGGCGGCGATCTCCTCGGGTGTGCCGGGGCGTCCGGCAGGCGTCGGGGCCGTCATCTGGGCGATCACGTCGTCATCGGCTGAGTTGATCGGGGTGCGGGTGGCGCCGGGGGACACGGTGTTGACGCGCACCCCGCTGGGTCCGAACTCCGCGGCCCAGCTGCGTGCCAGCTGGATCTCGGCTGCCTTGGTCGCCGAGTAGAGACCGACGAACGCGTGGCCCACGTGAGCCATCCATGACCCGATGACGACGATGGCGCCCGTGCCGCGGGCGGCCATGGGTGGGGCGAGCACGGCGGTCAAGACGTGGGGTGCGCGCACGTTGACGGCGAGCGTGGCCTCGAGGTCGGCGTCGGTGAGCGAGAGCGTGTCGACCGCCGGGCACAGCGCGGCGTTGTGCACCACGGCGTCGAGCCGGCCGCCGGCAGCCTCGGTCGCGACCGCGGCAAAGGCCCGCAGCTGATCCGGGCTGGCGGTCAGGTCGGAGGAGACGAAGACCGCGGAGCCCCCGTCCGAGGTGATGTCGCCGACGACGGAGGCGCCGCGGGCCTGGTTGCGCCCGGTGACCACGACGTGCCAGCCGGCGGCTGCGAGAGTGCGTGCGGTAGCTGCGCCGATGCCGCTCGTAGAACCGGTGACGAGGACAGTGCGTGTGGTGGTGGAGAGGGTCATGAGCCCCAGTCGACAGGTCCGCGGTCGGCGGGACAAGGACGAGCTGTGCCTAGGCACGACGTGCCCAGGCTGACGACGCCCCCGCCGCCTACGCTCGTGAGCATGCCGACCGATCGTTCGCCGCTGAGCGCCTTCCTGCGGTCCCGCCGCGACCGACTCACCCCGGCGATGGCCGGGATCAAACCGTTCCCCGGAGCGCGTCGGGTGCCAGGTCTGCGCAAGGAGGAGCTGGCGGTCCTCGCCGGGCTGAGCCCCGACCACTACAGCCGTCTGGAGCAGGGCCGGCAGCAGACCGTCACCGATGACGTGGTGGAGGCGCTCTCGCGTGCTCTGCAGCTGGACGACGTCGAGGCTGAGCACCTGCGCAACCTTGCCGCGCCGATCGCCAGGCGGCGGCGAGCTGCGCCTGACCTGCCGGCCCGTGCCGACGCCGGGATGCTCAGGCTGATGGATGTGCTCGACCATGTCCCGGCACTGCTGCTCGGGCGCCGCTCAGAGGTCCTGGCCAGCAATCGTCTACTGCGCGAGGTCCTTGGCTGGCCGGCAGAACCCGGATCCTCGTTCGTGCGGTGGTTGTTCCTCGATCCCGCCGCCCGCCAGCGGATCACGAACTGGGCGGACTTCGCTGCGTCCGCCGTGGGAGCTCTGCGCTACGAGGTCGGACGCCGCCCGGACGACCGGCATCTCGCCGCCTTGGTTGACGAGCTGCGCCACGGCGACCCGGACGTCGAGCGTTGGTGGAACGACCACCAGGTCACCTTCCGAACCTCGCTGACCAAGCACGTCACCCATGCGGTAGCCGGGCACCTCAGTTTTGATATCGAGTCGGTCATCGGGCCCAACGACCCGGATCAGCGCCTCGTGGTCTACACCGTCGAGCCCGACTCACCCACCGCCCGGGTACTGCCTCTGCTGGCCAACTGGGCGACGGCTCCGGCGGGCAAGAGGCCCGTGAGCCGGCACTGAGGACGGCCCGAGATCCGCCCGATTCCCATAGGAGGTCTTGCGGGACGTCCAGCCAGGGTGGCGGCGGCATCTTCACCAACACGCCGGGTACATATGAGCCCAAAGCCGATTCCCGTATGACCCACCCGGGAGAGAGCGCGATGAAGGTTACGGGTGATGGCCGGACATGGGCGGAGTCAGGCATCTCGCCGTCGGACTCGTCTCGTCCGCGCCCACATCAAGCATGAGCGGGTGAGTGGAACGGCCGCACTCGCGGCGGAGTTGACGATGGTGTCGCACCGCGAATCAGACGCCAGCGACGTATGCGGTGAGGAAGTGGACGCCGTGTCGGTCGAGGTTGCCTCGAGCGCGGTCGTAGTGCTCGGTCGTGCGTGGGTCGGCGTGTCGGGCGAGGATCTGGGCGTCGCGCAGGGGCACGCCGGCGTCGAGGGCGTTGGTGATGGCGGCGTGCCGCAGCGAGTGGGGGCTGATGTGCCGCGGGATCCCCGCGGTCCTCGCGATGCGGGTGACCATCCGATAGACGTCGCGTCGGTCGATCGGCTTTCCCGAGACTGGCCGTAGGACGAGCGGCCCGGAGGCTCGTTGGCCGCGGCAGGCCTCGAGCGCTCGGAGGACGGGGACGGTCACGGGCATGGTGGCGGGCTTGTTGCCCTTGCCGACCAGGTGCAGAACGCGGTGCCCGCGGAGGGTGTCGGCGTAGTCCTCGATCCGCACCGCCGCGGCTTCTGAGGCGCGCAGAGCGTTGATGCCGAGCAGGTAGGCGAGGGCGCCGTGGTGGACGGTGAGGGTCTGGGCGACTTGGAGGAAACGGATGAGCTCGAGCCGGTCGAGGCCCTGGGTGCGCGACTCGTCGCGGTGGATCTTGGGCAGCCGGGCGTAGACGGCGGGGTCGGCGGTGATGAGGCCGTCGATGTGGGCGAAGCGAAAGTAGCCGCGGACGGCGTGCATCATCGTGTTGACGGAGGAGTCCATGAGCCCGCGGTCCCCGAGGCCGCGGATGTAGAGCTCGACGTGGGCTCGTTGGATACCGGTCAGGGCCTCGAGCCCGTTGCGTTCACACCAGGCGAACCACTCCCGCAGCTGGAAGGCGTAGAGAGTGTGGGTGCGCCCGGAGTAGCGGGCCAGATAGGAGACCGCTGCCAGCTGTGCCGTCGACATCGTCGCGGGCTGGAACGGCAGAAGAGTGATCGGAGCGGACATGGAGTCACCTCGCGCGGTGACCGACTGCGGGACCCGACCCCGCTCGCCGCGAGGCGCGGCCGGGCACCTGGACCCATCGACGCTAGACCCGTTCTCGCGTCGGCAGGCGGCGGAGTGACACGGCCGCTTCGCGGCGAAAAGACGCACCCGACCGGGACGGTTCGGCGCCTCACGGTGATGCAGTTCGCAGGCTCCCAAGAGCCAGCCGTTGTGGAGCCGCACGAAGCGAGAGACGCGACCGGGTTCAGATTTCGATGTAGACGTCGTCGCCCTCGACTGCGACGTCGTAGGTGGTCAGCGACGACGGCTTCCTGCCTAGCGCGATCATCTTGCGCGACCACCGGGGCATGTCTTTACCGGCG
>JBDSSS010000036.1:0-7241 GCA_039928615.1 Terracoccus sp.
AGCTCGGCCGGGCCCTCGGGGCCTTCGTCCGCGAGGTCGTCGGGCTCGGCCCGGTCCGGGCCCGGGAGCGGGTGCGGGCGGCGGGCCTCGACGAGTGGGCGGCCGACAACCTGCTCGGCTACCTCGAGGAGCAGCGCCAGGCCACGACGCACGTGCCCGACGACCGCACGATCGTCGTCGAGCGCTTCCGCGACGAGATCGGCGACTGGCGGGTCGCGGTGCTCTCGCCCTTCGGCGGTCAGGTCCACGCACCCTGGGCGCTCTGCGTCGCGGCGCGGATGCGGGAGCGGTTCGGGGTCGACGTGCAGGCGATGCACGGCGACGACGGCATCGTCTTCCGGCTGCCCGACCTCGAGTTCGACGACGGCGAGGGTGGTGGCGGGAGCGGCGCCATCGGGCAGCAGCTCGTCGAGCTCGTCACGATGGAGCCCGACGAGATCACCGACCTCGTCACGACCGAGATCGGCGGGTCGGCCCTCTTCGCCGCCCGCTTCCGCGAGTGCGCCGCCCGCGCACTGCTGCTGCCGCGGCGCCGGCCCGACAAGCGCCAGCCGCTCTGGCAGCAGCGCCAGCGTGCAGCGCAGCTGCTCGAGGTGGCCAGCCAGTACCCGTCCTTCCCGATCGTGCTCGAGGCCGTGCGCGAGTGCGTCCAGGACGTCTTCGACGTGCCCGGCCTCGTCGAGCTGATGACCGACATCCGATCGCGCGCGGTCACGGTCGTCGACATCGAGTCGAGCCAGCCCTCGCCCTTCGCGAAGTCGCTCGTCTTCGGTTACGTCGCCCAGTACCTCTACGAGGGGGACTCGCCGCTCGCGGAGCGGCGGGCCGCGGCCCTCGCCCTCGACCCGAGCCTGCTCGCCGAGCTGCTCGGGCAGGGGGAGGCGCTCGCGCTGCGCGACCTGCTCGACCCGGAGGCGGTCGCCCGCACCGAGGCCGAGCTCCAGCGGCTCACCCCCGAGCGGGGCGCGCGGGATGCTGACGACGTCGCCGACCTGCTCCGGGTGCTCGGCCCGCTGTCGACGGCCGACGTCGTGGCCCGGGCCGCCGAGGGCTTCGCGCCCGACGCGGTCGAGGCGGCGCTGGCCGCCCTCGAGGATGCCCGGCGGGTCATCCCCGTGCGGGTCGCAGGCCAGGACCGGTGGGCGGCGATCGAGGACGCAGCCAGGCTGCGTGACGCCCTCGGCACCAACCTGCCCGTCGGGGTGCCGCAGGCCTTCCTCGAGTCGGTGCCCGACCCGCTGGCCGACCTCGTCGCCCGCTTCGCCCGCACCCACGCGCCCTTCACGATCCAGACGGTCTCGACGTGGTGGGGCATCGGTCCGGCCGTCGCCCACGACGCCCTGCGCCGACTCGTCTCCGGCGGGCGGGTGGTCGAGGGCGAGCTGCTGCCCACCGAGAACGGCGGCGGTCACGGTCCGGAGTTCTGCGACGCCGAGGTGCTGCGGCTGCTGCGCCGCCGCTCGCTCGCGGCCCTGCGCCACGAGGTCGAGCCGGTGGGGCGGGGCGACCTCGCTCGCTTCCTGCCGCAGTGGCAGGGCGTCGGCGGGGGTCAGCGCGGACGCGAGGGGCTGCTCCGCGCGGTCGAGCAGCTGACCGGCGCGGTCGTGCCGGCGAGCGCGCTCGAGACGCTCGTGCTGCCGGCCCGCGTGTCCGGCTACCGCCCGGCCCTGCTCGACGAGGTGATGAGCTCGGGGGAGGTCGTGTGGCGCGGTCACGGCTCGCTTCCCGGCGACGACGGGTGGGTCAGCCTCCACCTCGCCGATGCGGCCGCGCTCACCCTCAGCCCACCCGACGAGGTCGAGCTGACCGACCCCGAGCAGGCGGTCGTCGACGCGCTCGCCGGGGGCGGCGCCTACTTCTTCCGGTCCCTCTCCGACGCGGTCGGTCTCGACGACGGGCTCGTCCACGACGCGCTGTGGTCGCTCGTCTGGTCGGGCCGGGTCACCAACGACACGATGGCGCCGTTGCGGGCCCTGCTCGCCGGTGGCCGGACGGCCCACAAGCGCACGACCACCGCACCGCGCCAGAGCCGGTATGCCGGGCGCCGCGGCTCGCTCGGCCGTTTCGGCGGCCTGCGGGGCGGGCTCTCCGGCAGCACACCCGAGCAGGTCGAGGCAGCGGAGGGTGCGGCCGCTGCGGCCGCGACCGCCACCGTGCGGTCCGCCCGCTTCGCGGGCTCCGGCCCGTCGACCGGGGTGGGCCGATGGACCGCTCTCCCGGTGGCCGAGACCGACGCGACGATCCGGGCCGTGACGAGCGCCGAGCTGCTGCTCGACCGCTACGGCGTGCTCACCCGCGGCTCGGTCGTGTCGGAGGAGGTGCCGGGCGGTTTCGCGGCCGTCTACCGCGTCCTCGCGGCCGCGGAGGAGGCTGGCAAGGTGCGGCGCGGTTACTTCGTCGAGTCCCTGGGCGCCTCGCAGTTCGCGACGACCGGGGCCGTCGACCGGCTCCGTCGGATGTCGCGCCTGCCCGGCGGGACGGCTGCCGACCAGGCCCGGCAGCAGGGCGACGACGCTGCCCCGAGCGCGTCGGCGCTGGTCCTCGCCGCGAGCGACCCTGCCAACCCCTACGGCGCCGCGATCGGCTGGCCCGACCGTCCCGTCACCGACGGCGCCGAGGCCAGCGCCGAGACGAGTGCCGAGTCCGGCAGTGACGCGGGGCGGGTCGCCGACCCTGCTGCCAAGCCGCGCCGCAAGGGCCACCAGCCTGGCCGTAAGGCGGGCGCGCTCGTCGTGCTCGTCGACGGCGAGCTCGTCCTCTACGTCGAGCGCGGTGGCAAGACGATGCTGTGCTGGGCGGAGGCGCCCGAGCCGCTCCAGTCAGCGGCCGACGCGCTGGCGCTCGCCGTGCGCGAGGGGGCCCTCGGCCGGCTCACGGTCGAGAAGGCCGACGGGGCCTCGCTGCTCGGCTCCGGCCACCCACTCGTCGAGGCACTGTCGCGGGCCGGCTTCCACATGACCCCGAAGGGTCTGCGCCTGCGTCGGTGATGGTCACGGCGACGGCGGCCGTGTCGGCCGTCGACCGGTCGCCTAGGCTGCCGGTGACGGATCGGAACGGCGAGGAGCGAGGGGGCGTCGTGCCGGAGGGGGACACCGTGTGGCGCACCGCCACCCGCCTGAACCAGGCCCTGGCGGGTCGCCGCATCGTCGAGGCCGACCTGCGCTGGCCCGAGCTGTCGACGAAGGACCTGTCCGGACGGACCACCCTCGAGGTCGTCAGCCGCGGCAAGCACGTCCTGCACCGGATCGAGGGCGGCATCACCCTGCACTCGCACCTGCGGATGGAGGGCCAGTGGCGGATCGAGGCGACGCCCGGCCTCGCGACCCGGTGGCGGCGGTCCACCCAGCTGCGGGCGCTCGTGTCGGCCCCCGACTGGACCGCGCTCGGGCTGCGCCTCGGCATGCTCGACCTCGTGCCGACCGACCGCGAGGGTGACCTCGTCGGCCACCTCGGCCCCGACGTCCTCGGCCCCGCCTGGGACCCCGAGGTCGCGGTCGCGAACCTGCGAGCGAGCGGGGGCCCTGTGGGGTCGGCCCTGCTCGACCAGCGCAACCTCGCCGGGGTCGGCACGATGTGGTGCGCCGAGACGCTCTTCCTCGAGCGGGTGCACCCGTGGACGGCCGTGGCAGACCTGGCCGCCGGGGTGCTCGAGGCGGTCGTCGCCCGGGCCCACCGCCTCATCGACAACGGGAAGAACCACGCGGTCCAGAGCAGCACCGGCTCCTACCAGCTGGGCGAGGCCCACTACGCGCATGCCCGCAGCGGCCGGCCGTGTCGGCGCTGCGGAACGACGGTCCGGGTCGCGATGATCGGCCGGGCTCCCCAGGAGCGGACGATGTTCTACTGCCCCGGGTGCCAGGGCGGGATCGGCCCGACCGACGACGGGCGCCCCCAGCGGCCGCTCGGCGCCGAGGGCCGTTCCTCGCGCGGCGCCCGCCCCGCTCGCTGAGCCGGAGTCCTGCTCAGCCGCAGGGCTGCTGGGCGATGACGTCGAGGTCGCGGACGGCATACCGATGGTGCTCCCACTCCTCCTCGAGGATGGTCCGGAGGCAGGACCGCGTGGTCTCGGGCTGGGCGGGGGCCCACGGGTTCGCCCGTGGCACCGCGAGGTCGTCGGTCGTGACCGTTGCGAGGAAGGAGCGGACCATGGCGACCCGGTCAGCGCGGGCGGCGAGCACCTCGGCCCAGGATGGCGCGGTCGAGCTGAACGCCGATGGGTCGTGGCCGTCGGTCGCGTACTCGGCGTTCGGCAGGCCGACCGGATGGTAGGGCTGCTCGACCTCGAGGACCGCGCGGCGGAGCCAGACGTCGGTGGCCATCACGAGGTGCCGCAGCGTCTGGGCGAGGGACCACTCCCCGTCGACCGAGACGTCCACGGTGCCCGGCGGCATCGCCTCGGCCCGCGCGAGCGTCCCGGCCCAGGCGCGCTCGACCGACGCCCAGGCCGTGCGGAGGCCGTCGGGGTCCTCGGCCCACCTCTCGGACCGGCCGGGGAAGCGGCGGTTGAGCTCGGCCTCGAGGAGCGGCACGACGTCGACGCCGTTGACGAGCAGGGAGCTCCCGGCCTCGAGCAGCCACGGCGAGTCGATGTCGGCGCCGGCCAGGTCGACGCCACGCATGACCGTGGCGGACAGGTCGGACCGCACGAAACGGGCCCCGCGGAACGAGACCTCGACGAAGGGGCCGTGCAGCGCCCCCGACCCGTCATCCGTCGTCACACCACGCAGTCTCGCACCGGGCAGAGGATCCGTCCTGAGGTTTCGGTGACCCGGGCGCGCGGATGTCCTGCACCTGCCACAGTGGGGTGAGCCCCTCCGGGAGAGAGCGAGGCCCGTCATGACGCGGGAGACCATCACCACCTCGAGCGCACCGAGCTCGCCGCTCTACAGCCAGGCGGTCCGGTCTGGCCCCCTCGTGATCACATCCGGCCTCGTCGGCATCGACCCGGGCACGGGGGCGCTCGTGGGCGGAGGCATCGGTGAGCAGACTCGGCAGGCCCTGACGAACTGCGAGGCCGTCCTGCAGGCCGCCGGGGCGGGCCTCGACGACGTCCTCGAGGTCGGCGTGCTGCTCACCCACCCGGAGGACTTCGCCGGCATGAACGAGGAGTATGCGCGCTGGTTCCTTGCCGACCCGCCCGCCCGCTACGTCGCGAAGCTGGGCGTCGACCTGCCGGGGCTGCTCGTCTCGATCCGGATGACGGCCTCCGTCGGCTGACTTCGGCCGGCTCGCGGTCCTCAGCCGAGACCATCGACGAAGCGGACGCTCGCCTCGGAGATCCGGGTCCGGGCCTCGTCGTGGCTGATGCTCGGGGTGCCGTCACCGGGCTGGACGCCGTAGTCGCCGAACTGGGCGTGCGAGCCACCGTCGATGACCGTGAAGACCGTGTCCGGGGGCAGGTCGCTGCGCGAGGCCTCGACCTTCGCCGGGGTCGCGAGGCCGTCCATCGAGCCCGAGATCGACGTCACCGGCGCGGTCAGCGAGGTGCTGATGTCGCTGGCCGGATACGAGGCGTAGAGCAGCAGGCCCGCCGCGGGAGCGGTGGCATCGGAGTCCGCGCCGTCCGCCTCCATGGCCGCGACCGTCCCACCGAGCGAGTGACCGCCGACGACCCAGCGGGCGACGTCGGGATGGGCCGACCGGGCGCCGTCAAACGCCGGGAGCGCGAGGAAGGCGATGCCGAGAGGCTGCTTCGTGATGACGACGAGGTGGCCGGCCTCGGCCACGGGACGTAGCACGGCGGCATACGCCCGGGCATCGACGAGCGCGCCGGGCTGGAAGAACAGGCCCGTCCCGCCCTGGGCGCCGGTCGGCGCCATGACGATCTGCGTCGGTGACTCGGTGACGGTGACGGCAGCGTCGGAGCGCATCGCCGAGAGTGCGGGCTCGACGGCCGTGAACGGCTTCAGCCAGCCCATCGCCGCGACCCAGCCGATGCCGAGCACGACGAGCGCGACGCCCCCGACGCGGCGCAGGCCGGACCGTCGGGGACGGGCGCGACGACCCCTCCACAGGATGACGAGCGAGCCGACGAGCGTCACGGCGAGCAGCACGGCATAGGCCGGGTGACCGTGCACGACCGCCCCCCAGCCGGTCGTGAGGGCCCAGGCCACGACGACGGCGGCGGCGGCGGCCGTGAGCAGGACGAGCCCGCGCCACCAGGGGCTGACGGTGTGTTGCGTGTCGGACATGCGGGGCTCCCGGGGTTCGCAGTGTCGGCTCTCGTGGAGGTTCGTCAGCCTCCATCGTCGCAAGGACGACGTTGGGAGGGGAGCTCAGCCGGGAAGGTCGGGCGAACGCATCCGCCACGCGTCCGTGACGAGCTCGGTGAGGCGGGTGACGTCGACCTCGACGAGACGCAGCAGCACGAGCGGTGACCCGTCATAGGCGGGGGTCGTGAAGAACGTGGTGGGTTCGCCGAGCAGCAGCGCCTGCTTCTCCGCCTCGTCACCGACGAAGAGCACCGCGACGTCCGTGCGGATGAGCCGCCGCTGACCCGGGCGCCGCTCGGGATAGGACCAGACAAAGCCCCGGCCACCCACCCGGAAGTCGAAGCCGTCGCTCGCGACCTCGACGACATCGGACAGCGACAGGGCGACTCGGCGCACGTCCGCCGCATCGGTCATGACCCCAGCCTACGGCCGTCACCTCCTGTGGAAAACCCGTGTCGTGATCGAACCCCTGTTCTATAATTTAGGGAGAGAGGTGGTCGGAATGCCTTACGTCGCAAGTGAATCCGTGGTCGAGCGTCAGCTCGCCGCTGACCTGGTGAGGGCTCGGGGGGAGTTTGTCCTGTCGGAGGCGTATGCCGCTCGCCGGGCGCCGTTGGGGCTGCCGCTCATCGAGGTGTTCGCGTCACTGATGGCGGCACCGGCTGTGGGGACGGGCCTGGGGACGGGACTGGGGGCGAGCCTGGGTCCGGATTCCTCCGAGCAGGACTTTGCGGCGGCGTTGGACGCGGACCTGAAGGTCGTGGAAGCGGTGGAGCGGGCCAAGGCTGCGCTCGACATGATCGGTCTGGAGGCGCTGGCCCGGATGGATGCGACCGCGTCGGCGGAGCTGGGGGCGCGGCACGCGCAGTCGTGGGTGGACCGGACGCCGTTGTCGGCGCGGGAGGTCGTCGTCTCGGAGGTGGCGACCGCGACGGGCCTGTCGATCCCGGAGGTGGGCCGGCGGGTGGAGCTCGCGACGGCGCCGGCGGGCCGGTCTGGTTTCCTGCGCGAAGAGCTCGCGGCGGGCCG
>JBDSSS010000037.1:0-19681 GCA_039928615.1 Terracoccus sp.
TCACACGGGGGGTGACCTGCGGCTGAGGGTGGTGGCCAGGGGCGGGGTCGAACCGCCGACCTTCCGATTTTCAGTCGGACGCTCGTACCAACTGAGCTACCTGGCCGCGTGCAAATCCGACGCGAAAAGCGTCCGGCGCACACACAACGCCGGATCTCTCCGGCGCGGCATCACTATACATGGAGCCGAGGTCGCCCCGTGCCGCCCGGGCCCGCGACGAGAGAGGACCTGAGCGGCATACCGACCCGGCTGTTTCGTTGCCCGGGCTACCAAACGTGCGGGGTATGCCGTGATCCGCCGCCGTTTCCGTTGCCCGGGCTACCAAACGTGCGGGGTATGCCGCGATCCGCCACCGTTTCCGTCGCCCGGGCTACCAAACGTGCGGTGGCGGGCGGCCGGGCGTCAGACGGCTCGGCTCACGACGAGCCGGGTCCACGACATCGGGGGCAGGACCAATCGGCTGCGGCCGACCCCCTCGGCGTCGACCGACCACTCGACGCCGGCGAGGTCACGCATCCCGACCGGCTGGTCGGCAGCGTCGTTGACCGTCCGGCGGTCGCCGCCCTCGGGCGTCGTCAGCACCGACGCCGTGACCCGGCTCCCCGCGCCGCCCTCGAGCCCCGGCACCGCGAGCTCGACCTCGACGGCGCGGTCGGGGGACCGGTTCGTCAGGAACGCCGTCACCGACCCGTCCTCGGCCACGACCCCGGCGGCGTCCACGGCCGCCACCTCCCCGTGCGCTCCCGTCGCCATCGAGTCCGACTCGACCACGGGACGCAGCGAGGTCGCCCCCACCGTCCCTGCGATCGCGGCAAAAGGAGCGAAGGTCGTCTGCCTCCACGCCGCCCCGCCCGGCTCGGTCATGATCGGTGCGATGACGTTGACGAGCTGGGCGAGGTTCGCGACCGTCACCCGGTCGCAGTGCCGCAGCAGCACGCCGAGCAGCGAGCCGACGACGACGGCGTCCGCCACGTCGTAGACCTGCTCGAGCTGCCGGGGCCGCTGCCTCCCGTCGACCTCGACCATCTCCGGGTCGTCGACCGCGTTCCAGTCCGTCTGGTCCCAGACGTTCCACTCGTCGACGGCGATCCCGAGCGGGCTGCCGTCCGGTCGCGTCGCACCCACCTCGTCCATGATGGCCGCGACCCGCTCGATGTAGCGCTCGAACGACACCGCGCTGGCGAGGAAGCCGGCGACGTCGCCGTCCCGCTCCTGCACGTAGGCGTGCACCGACACGTGGTCGACGAGGCCGTCGGTGTGCCGCAGGACGGTCCGCTCCCACTCGCCGAAGGTCGGCATCCCCTCGCCCGAGCTCCCCGCCACAACGAGCTCGACCCGCCGGTCGACCATCCGCATGAGCCGCGCGGTCTCCGCCGCGAGCCGGCCGTACTCGTCCGCCGTCTTGTGGCCGATCTGCCAGGGCCCGTCCATCTCGTTGCCGAGGCACCAGAGCGTGATCTCGAACGGCTCGTCGTCCCCGTTCGCGCGGCGCCGGTCGCTCAGCGACGTCCCCGACGGGTGGTTCGCGTACTCGAGCACGTCGGCCGCCTCCTGCAGGCCACGGGTGCCGAGGTTGACGGCATACATCACCTCGACGCCCGCCGTCCGCGCCCAGTGGACGAACTCGTGCAGACCGACGCTGTTGTCATCGACCGTGTGCCAGGCCGGGTCGAGCCGCACCGGCCGCTCCTCGAGCGGCCCGACGCCGTCCTCCCAGCGGTACCCCGAGACGAAGTTCCCACCCGGGTAGCGCACGACCGTGACGCCGAGCTCGCGCGTCAGGTCGAGCACGTCACCGCGGAAGCCCTGCGCGTCGGCGGTCGGGTGCCCCGGCTCGTGGATCCCCGTCGTGACCGCTCGGCCGAGGTGCTCGACGAACGACCCGAAGAGCCGCGGCGGCACGGGGCCCACCTGCTCGGCGAGGTCGAGGCTGATGCGTGCGTGCAGGGTCTCGTGGGTCACAGGCGTCCTCTCGTATGCCGGTCAGCCGGCCGCGCCGGCCCCGTGCACCGAACGTACCTGCCGCCACTCACCCAGGGGTGGGCCGAGCCCTCGGCGTGGTCAGGCGTCTCAGGACCGCGGGCCCTTCCGGCGCACGTCCGCGACGCTCTCCATCGCCTCGCGCAGCTCGGCGAGCCAGTCCTGCTCGTGCTGCCCGACGAGCCGCACGCACCACGCGAGCGCCTCGGCGCGCGAGCGGGCGACGCCGGCGTCGACGAGCGTGTCGAGGACGAGGCGCTCGGGCTGGCGCAGCCGCGTCATCGTCGGGGCCGCGAGGTGGGTGTAGAGCTCGTGCCGGTCACCGACCCGGACGCCCCACGACACCTTGCGTTCGAAGCGGTGCTCGGCCTCCCGGGCGATCTCGATCCGGCGGGAGCGGGTGTCCTCGCGGAAGGCCTTGGCCCGCCCGGCCCGGGCCTCGCTCGTCTCCGCCTCGCCGGCGTCCGCGAGCTCGACGTCGTCGAGGGTGAGCACGACGGTGATCTCGTCGCGGTCGACGGTCACCTCCGGCGCCGCCGTCTGCCACTCCCGGGGGAGGCGGCCGGTGAACCAACCGCGGACCCGCTCGGTGTCGGTCGCGGCAGCTGCATCTGTGTGTGTAATCATGTAATCAAGATTACGCCGCGGCGCCCCGAGGTCAAGGCCCCACGGCACACCTTCGCTGCCGGCGAAACCGCACCTGGTCAGTCGTCAGTGCCGGACGAGGTCGTGGACGAAGCCGAGCTTGTCGATCACCGGCCGGCTGAGGATGAAGGGATAGAGGTCGCCCTGACCCATGCTGCGCTGGACGGCGTTGAGCGCGTACGACAGCGGCAGCCACTGCGCGATGATCTCCTCGATCGAGCCGAGCTGGCTGGGGGAGTCGAGCGGGATCGTCGCGAGACCCTGCTGCTCCGGGTCCTCGACGACCTCGGCGCCGGCAACCATGATCCCGTAGGCCGCCGACGTCTGGATCGTGTCGGTGATGTGCAGGTAGTGGGCGAAGGTCTCGACCCAGTCCTCCCACGGGTGGGCTGTCGCGTACTCGCTGACGTAGCGCTCGTTCCAGTCCGCGGGCGGCCCGTCCTCGTAGTGCCTCTCGAGCGCCTCGCCGTAGTCGGCCCGCTCGTCACCGAAGAGGTCGCGGAAGTGCTCGAGCGAGTCCGAGCCCGACTCCCACGGCCGGCTCGACCCCGGGTCGGCGATCCAGCCCTCCGTCGGCACCGTGCCCTGCACGAGGACCTGCCAGTAGTAGTGCCCCGTCTCGTGACGGAGGTGGCCGAGCATCGTCCGGTAGGCCTCGCCCATCTGCAGGCGCATCTGCTCCCGCTTGGCGTCGTCTCCCTCGGCGAGGTCGATCGTCACGATCCCGTCGGCGTGGCCGGTGATGACGGACTCGTCACGGCTCGAGAGCAGGTCGAAGGCCACCCCGGCCGGGTCGTCCTCGATCGAGACGATCGGCAGGGCGAGGTCGAGCAGCTGGTAGACGAGGCGGCGCTTGGCGGCCTCCGTCGTGGCGAGGGCCGCGAGCCCCTCGGTGTCCGCGTCGTTGGGTCGGGTCCGGGTGAGCCGGCACGAGAGGCAGAGCTGGCCGGGGGCGTCGACGAGCCACTGGCAGCCGACGAGCCCCAGGTTGGCGCAGACCGCGCCCGACCCGTCCGTCGGGACCGGCACGAGGTCGAGGGCCGGCATCGAGAAGCCCTGGTCGGTGCCGCACGTGACGCACACCGAGTTCTCGAAGCCGAGCAGACTCGAGCAGACCTTGCACACGAACGCACGCATCGCGTTTCCCTTCGATCGTCCCGGTGACGGGGCAACGCTAGGGCCGCGACGTTTCCGGGGCGTGAACCGCCCGGTCCGTGGCCGAGCGGTCCCACCGTGGGCCCGTCACCCGGCCCTAGACTCTCGCTCCGTGCAGTTCCTCAACGGTCTCCCGCCCCATCACGACCTCACCTACGACGACGTCTTCATGGTCCCGAGCCGCTCGTCGGTGACGAGCCGCCTCGACGTCGACCTCGCCAGCGTCGACGGCAGCGGCACGACGATCCCGCTCGTCGTCGCCAACATGACGGCGATCGCGGGGCGCCGGATGGCCGAGACGGTCGCCCGCCGCGGCGGCCTGACCGTCATCCCCCAGGACATCCCGGTCGAGGTCGTCGCCGAGGTCGTCTCGTGGGTCAAGCAGCGCCACCTCGTCCACGACACGGCGATCACCCTCGACCCGCACACGACGGCGGGTGAGGCGCTCGTCCTGCTCGGCAAGCGGGCCCACGGCGCCGGGGTCGTCGTCGAGGGTCGCCGCCCGGTCGGGATCGTCACCGAGAAGGACCTCACCGGCGTCGACCGCTTCACCCAGCTGTCCGACGTCATGTATCGCGACATGGTCGTGCTGCCGGAGGACGTCACCCCGCAGGACGCCTTCGCCCAGCTGTCGCAGATGCGCCGCAAGGTCGCCCCGGTCGTGTCGGCGAGCGGCGACCTCATCGGCATCGTCACCCGTGGGGGAGCGCTCCGATCGGGGCTCTACACCCCGGCCGTCGACGGCCAGGGCCGCCTGCGCGTCGCCGCTGCCGTCGGCATCAACGGTGACGTCGCGGCGAAGGCCGAGCAGGTGCTCGCCACCGGAGCGGACGTGCTCGTCATCGACACCGCCCACGGCCACCAGGACAAGATGCTCGACGCGCTGCGCGCCGTCCGGGCCCTCGCGCCGAAGGTCCCGGTCGTCGCCGGCAACGTCGTCTCGGCCGCCGGCACGCGCGACCTCATCGAGGCCGGCGCCGACATCGTCAAGGTCGGAGTGGGCCCCGGCGCGATGTGCACGACCCGGATGATGACCGCCGTCGGACGTCCTCAGTTCTCGGCCGTCCTCGAGTGCGCCTCTGCCGCAGCAGAGCTCGGCAAGCACGTCTGGGCCGACGGCGGTGTGCGCCACCCGCGCGACGTGGCGCTCGCGCTCGCCGCCGGCGCGTCGAACGTGATGATCGGCTCGTGGTTCGCCGGGACACTCGAGTCCCCGGGCGACCTCTACGCCGACAACGACGGCAAGCAGTACAAGGAGTCGTTCGGCATGGCGAGCTCGCGCGCCGTCCGCAACCGCACGGCCGCCGACACGGCATACGACCGGACCCGCAAGGCCCTCTTCGAGGAGGGCATCAGCACCGCCCGGATGTACATCGACCCCGCGCGCCCCTCCGTCGAGGACGTCATCGACCAGATCATCGCCGGCCTGCGGAGCAGCTGCACGTATGCCGGTGCGCGCACCCTGGAGGAGTTCGCCGACCGGGCGATCGTCGGCCTCCAGAGCACGGCCGGCTTCGCCGAGGGGCGCCCGCTGCACACCTCCTGGTGAGGCGCGTCAGCGCGTGGCGCCGGCCTTCGTCTTGGCCGGCTTGTTGAACTTGCCGGTCGGGACGTAGCGACCCGAGGACGGGACCTTGTTGGGCAGCGCGAGGCGGAAGACCTTGGCCCAGGCCTGGCCGACCTGGCGGTGGATCGGGCCGGTCGTGTAGGGCAGTCCGTAGCGCTGGCAGATCTCCCGCATCTCGACCGCGACCTCGTGGTAACGGTTGGAGGGCAGGTCGGGGAAGCAGTGGTGCTCGATCTGGTGGCTGAGGTTGCCGGTCATCAGGTGCATCGTCTTGCTGCCAGAGATGTTGGCCGAGCCGAGCATCTGGCGGATGTACCAGTCGCCGCGGGTCTCGCCCGCGATCTCCTCCTCCGTGAAGGTGTCGACCCCGTCGGGGAAGTGGCCGCAGAAGATGACCGAGTGGGCCCAGACGTTGCGGATCGCGTTGGCGGTGAAGGTGCCGATGAGCGCCTGCTTGCCCGAGCCGAAGACCGCGGCGGCCGCCGGGGTCGCGGCGTAGTCCTTGGTGAACTGGCGCACGACCTTGCGTCCGACGGCCTTGAGGTCACCCTGGAGGGCCTCGGTGCTCTTCTCGCCGTCCTGCCACGCCTCGAGCTCGAGGTCGTAGATGGCGATGCCCCACTCGAAGAACGGCGCGAGCACCGTGTTGATGACGGGGTTGAGCAGGTTGAACGGGCGCCACGGCTGGTCCTTGTCCATCCGCAGCAGCGAGTAGCCCACGTCCTTGTCCTTGCCCAGCACGTTGGTCCACGTGTGGTGCAGGTCGTTGTGCGTGTGCTTCCACGCGGCCGCCGGCGTGACGAAGTCCCACTCCCACGTCGTGCTGTGGATGTCGGGGTCGCGCATCCAGTCCCACTGGCCGTGCAGGACGTTGTGGCCGATCTCCATGTTCTCGAGGATCTTCGCGACGGAGAGCATCGCGGTGCCGGCGACGAACGCCGTCTTCTTTCTGGAGAGCATGAGGGTGGCCCGGCCGGCGATCTCGAGGGTGCGCTGGGCACGGATGACGCGGCGGATGTAGGCGGCGTCGGCGGCGCCGCGGCTCGCGACGATGCGGTCGCGGATCGCGTCGAGCTCGCGGCCGAGGGCCTCGACCTGCTCGTCGCTGAGGTGTGCGGCGGCCGGGGGGCGCTGGGCCGGCGCGCCGGTCGCGGCGAGGATCGGCTTCTTCGGCCGCAGCGGCGCGTTCGTGCCGGGGGCCGCGGGAGCGGTGGTGGTCTGGGTGGACGGCTTGGTCACCGTGGTGGTCATGGAGGTGTTCCCTTCTCAGATGTCCAGGTGGACGGGGCCGGCGGCAGCATTGACGCACGTCTGGATGAGGTCGCCCTCGTCCCCGTGCACCTCACCGGTGCGCAGGTCTCGGACCTTGCCGGCGACGAGGGGGGTGAGGCAGCTCCGGCAGATGCCCATTCGGCATCCGCTCGGCATGACCACACCACTCTCCTCTCCGGCTTCGAGGAGGGGGATGTCGCCACCGACCTCCACCTCCTTGTCGGACTTCTCGAACGTGACGAGCCCACCCTGCCCACCGGTTCCCGGCAGCAGGACGGGCGCGAAGCGCTCGATCGTCAGTTGGGTCTGTCCGTCGTCGCCGCTGTGCTCCCAGAGGGTGCTGGCGGCGTCGAGGAAGTCGGTGGGGCCACAGGCGTATGCCGTGCGGCTGCGCCAGTCGGGGCACAGGGTCTCGAGGTCGGCGGGGTCGCCGAGGTCGAGACGGCGGCCCTGCGGCTCGCGGGTGTACCAGTGCTTGACCGTGAGGCCGGGGAACTGGTCGGCGAGCTCGAGCAGCTCGTCGTGGAAGAGGGCGTCGGCGCGGCTGCGCGCCGAGTGGATGAGCACGACGTCGGCGTCAGGGCGGCGCGGCACGAGCGTGCGGATCATCGACATGACGGGGGTGAGCCCGCTGCCGGCGGTGAGCATGAGCAGGGGCACGGGGTGCTCGGGGAGGCGGAAGTCGCCCTGCGGGACGTCGAGGAAGAGGATGTCGCCGACCTTCGTCGTGCGGGCCAGGGCCGTGGAGACGAAGCCGATCGCGGTGACGGTGATCGCCGGGTCGTGACCCGCGGCGGCGGACAGGGAGTAGCTGCGCCACTGGCGCACCCCGTCGATCTCGACGCCGATGCGGGCCCACTGGCCCGCCTCGTGGGCGTTCCAGCCCTTGCCGGGGCGGAAGTGGATCGTCGTGCTCTCGGACGTCTCGCGGACGACCTTCGTCACGACGCCACGCAGCTGCCGTGCGGAGGAGAGCGGGTTGATGAGAGCCAGGAAGTCCTCAGGCTTGAGCGGCGTCGTCAGCAGCGAGGCGACGCGTCGGAGAGGTCTGATCTGGGCCATGGAACCACTATGGGGTGCGAACCCTGTGAATCTCTTGGGGCTCGGCGTACTCTTTGCTTTGAGAATCTGTCGTGTCGCGACAACTTTGGAGGTGCAGTGTGGCCCACACCACGTCTGACCCGCCCTGGTTGCTCCTCCCGACCGAAATCAGCGACGTGCTGCGCCCTGCCGTCCATGACGTCGTCGAGTCGATCATCGAGGTGATCCCGCTCGACGTGCCGGTCTATGCGATGCCGATGGAGGGCCGCTTCGGCCAGGGCGTGCGCCAAGGGGTCCAGATCGCGCTGAACCGCTTCCTCGACCTGCCCGGGACCCGCCTGCCGGCCCTCTCGCCAGAGGACAAGTGGGTCTACGAGCGGCTCGGCGGCGGCGAGGTCCGCTCCGGCCGGAGCCTCGAGTCGCTGCTGGCGGCCTACCGCTCCGGGGCGCGCGTGACCTTCCGGGCCATCTCCCGGGCCGTCGACATGACGAGCCTGCCGCCCGACGTCCTGCTCGCGCTGGGGGAGTCCCTCTTCGCCTACATCGACGAGCTGAGCTCGGCGAGTGCGCAGGGTTACGCCCAGGAGCAGTCGGAGCGGGCTGGGGAGCAGCTGCGTCGGCGCGGGGAGGTCGTCGAGATGATCCTGCGCGGGGACGCGGGCGACGGGTCGGTGGCGCGCTCGGCGGCGGCCATCGGCTGGACGCTGCCGGAGACGCTCGTCGTCGCCGTCGTGCCCGCCCCGCACGTCGACGGCCTGCGCGCCGCTCTGGGCCGGGACGCCCTCGTCGCGGAGCGGGGCACCGACGTCGTCGTGCTGATGCCCTTCGTCAACCGCAGCGCGCGTCGTCGCGACCTCGAGCGGGCGCTGCACGACCGCCAGGCGATCGTCGGCCCGCCGCGACCGTGGCAGCAGGCCGCCGAGTCGCTCCACCTGGCGGTGACCGCCGGGGTCCGTGGCCTGTCCTCGGATGCGCCGACGACGCCCGGGCAGACGCCGTCGGAGGAGGCGAGGGTGCGGCCCGGGACCGGTCGACCGGTCTGGGTCGACGACCGCCTCGCCGAGCTCGTCGTGCGGTCCGAGCCGCTCGCCGTGGCCGACCTGGCCCGCCGCCGGCTGGCGCCGCTGGACGACCTGCGCCCGGCGACCCGGCAGCGCCTCGCGGAGACCCTGCTCGCATGGCTGCGCCACCAGGGCCAGCGAGCGCCGATCGCGGCGGAGCTGTTCGTCCACCAGCAGACGGTCGGCTACCGGGTGGCCCAGCTCAAGGAGCTCTTCGGCGATGGGCTCGACGACCCCGAGGTGCGCTTCGAGCTCGAGCTCGTCCTGCGCGCCGGCTACCGCTGACCCCGCCACCCCGTCGAGTGCCCACTTCTCGACGCCCAACCCGTCGAGTGCCCACTTCTCGACGCCCGACCCGGGCGCCGAAGCTGGCGTGTGGAAATGGGCACTCGACTGGAAAAAGGGGGGAACGCAGAAGCGCCGCACCCCCGAGGGGGAGCGGCGCCTCTGCGTTCTCGAGCGACCCCGACCGGGCTCGAACCGGTGACCTCCGCCGTGACAGGGCGGCGCGCTAACCAACTGCGCTACGGGGCCTAGATGGTGGTGCTGGGTGGAACTGTACTGCGTATCCCCAACGGGATTCGAACCCGTGCTGCCGCCGTGAAAGGGCGGAGTCCTGGGCCGCTAGACGATGGGGACCGGCCCGACCTATCCGTTTGGGACTTGCGAAACTGTAGTGGCTTTTTCGGCCCCGGCCAAATCCGTCGCGGTCAGCCTCGGGCCCACGCGACGACGTCCTCGACAGGCCACGTCGTCACGACCCGGTCGGGGGCGATGCCGAGTCGCTCCGCCCGCTCGCAGCCGAGCGACTTCATGTCGAGCTGACCCGGTGCGTGGGCGTCGGAGTCGATGGTGAAGAGGCAGCCGAGGTCGCGGGCCAGCTCGATGAGCTCGTCGGGAGGGTCGCACCGCTCGGGCCGGGAGTTGATCTCGACGGCGACGTCGTTGGCGAGGCAGGCACGGAAGACCTTCTCGGCGTCGAACTGCGACGGGGGTCGCGTGCCCCGGCCGCCGGTGACGAGCTGGCCGGTGCAGTGGGCGAGGACGTTGGTCCGGGGGTTGCTGACCGCAGTGACCATCCGGGGGGTCATCTCGAAGGCGGGCTGGCGCAGCTTGGAGTGGATCGAGGCGGTGACGACGTCGAGCTGGCCGAGCATGTCGTCGTCCTGGTCGAGGCTGCCGTCGAGGTGGATGTCGACCTCGATCCCCTTGAGCAGGGTGAAGGCCTCACCGAGGCTCGCGTTGATCGCGTCGACGCGACCGAGCTGGTCGGTGAGCCGCTCGCGGGTCAGGCCGTTGGCGATGGTCAGGCGCGGCGAGTGGTCGGTGAGAGCGAGCCACTCCTGCCCGAGCTCGACCGCGGCGAGGACCATCTCCTCGATCGGGCTGCCGCCGTCGCTCCAGTTGGAGTGGGCGTGCAGGTCACCGCGGAGAGCGGCATACAGCTCGGCGCCGTCGGTCGTGAGCGGGGCTCCGTGCTTCTCCTCGGTGGTCGCGAGGTAGGCCGGCAGGATGCCGCGGGTGGCCTGACCGATGATGGCCGCGCTCGAGTCACCGATTCCCTTGAGCTGCTTGAGGGTTCCCGCTTCGACGCGTTCTGCGAGCTCCTCGTCCGAGACGAGCGTGATCGCCTCGATCGCGGACCGGAAGGCGTCGATCCGGTAGCTGCTCTCACGCCCTCGCTCGAGCAGGAAACAGATGCGCCGGAGCGCGTCGATCGGGCTCATCGGGGCGGTCGGCGGGGCGGGCTGCTCCATGGGCGCCAGCCTACGCGCGGGCTCTGCGGATCAGCGCTGCGGCGGCGGGATTGTGCTGCCGTCGGGGAGCTTGCCGGTGGGGGTGAGGTCGGGCACGACTTGGACGAGGCCGGCGCCGTAGCGCTGGGTGACCGCGTCGAGCGTGGCCGGGTCACCGCCGCGGGGACGCGCTCGGACGACGACACGGTCGCTGCGCCCGTCGAGGTCGACGCCGTCGATCGTGATGCCGGACGCCGCCCACTGCGCGGTGTCCTGGCGGATCCGCTCCATCACGGCTCGCTTGGTCGCGATGGAGTTGGGCGCGACGGCGAAGGACACGTCGGCGGCGGCGGGGAAGGCCGCTGCCACCGTGGCCTCGAGCTGCGGGTCGCGCCGGGTGAGCACGACGACGACGCGGGTGTTGGTGGGGTCTGCGGCATACGCGCCGGAGAAGACCTCTGGATGGTCTGACTCGAGCATCGGCTCGAGCGACTCGAGCGCGCTGCGCTGCGCGGTCATCGGACCGGTGAACCACGTCGAACCATCCCGGGCGGCGCTCACCCCCGGACCGGTCCCGCCACCGGCGGCGAGATCCCGCCCGGTGCTCTCGGGGCTCGGTTGCGAGCCCGCGCCGTCGGAGCCCGAACCGGTCCCCCGGGGGGCAGCGAGCTCGGGAGCGATCTCCGGCCCGGCCAGCGCGCCGCTGGCGGCGCTCGTCGTGGACGCATCGCCGGAGTGCTGCACCACCCACACCCCGCCCAGCGACGCCGCGACGACGAGGCCGGCGGCTGCGCCGAACACGACGCCGCGTCGGCGGGCGGTGCGGGCCCGCCCGCGCATCAGGGCGCGCTGGGCGAAGAGGTCGTCGGTCGGTGGCTCGATCTCGTCCATGGTGCTCAGCACCTTCCGCAGCTGGTCCTCGCTCACAGCGCCGCCCCCGCCCCGCTCAACGGCGGCTCGGCGAGCCGGCCCCGCAGGGCGGCGAGCGCCCGCGAGATCTGGCTCTTGATGGTGCCCTCGGCGACCCCGGTGCACTCGGCGATCTGCGGGACGGTGAGGTCCTCCCAGAAGCGCAGCACGAGGACGGCCCGCTGCTTCTCCGGGAGATCCTCGAGCAGCGCGGTGAGGGTCATCGCGAGCTCCCGGTCGTGCTCGGCGACCGCCGGCTCCGGCGTCTCGTCGGTGAGCACCTCGCGGCGCCGCTTGCGCTGGTCGTTGAGGAAGAGGTTCATCATCGTCCGTCTCGTGTAGGCCGTCTCGGCGCCGGCCCCGATGCGCGGCCAGGCGACGTAGACCCTCGCCAGGGCCTCCTGGACGAGCTCGTCGCCGTCGGCCCAGTTGCCGCAGAGCAGGTAGGCGCGCCGCCGCAACGTCGTCTGCTTCTCGACGACGAAGGCGCGGAAAGCTGCCTCGTCCCTGCGTCTCATCGGCTCCTCGGTCGGGTGGGGCGTCGGGAGTCTGTCACAACGTGAGACACCCGGACGGGCGGGAACGTTGCATCGGCCGGCCGGCTGGGCGTGTGCTGGTCACTTGGCCGCCGCGGCGCCGACCCGTCCCAGCGCGAGGAGGGCGTGGAGCAGGGCCGCGAGCGTCTCGCTGTCGGTAATCGTCCCATCGCGGACGAGGTCGAGCACGTCGGCGAGCGGGACGGTCCGCACCTCCGAGATCGCCTCCTCGGCCCGGCTGCCCGAGTCGTCGCCCGAGTCGCTGGCGGGAGCCGTGAGGCCGGTGGCGAGGAAGACGTGCTCGGGCGCCCGGCAGATCCCGTTGAGGGCGGTCATCCCGCCGAGGCGGCGCCAGGTGCTGGCGGTGAGGCCGGTCTCCTCGAGCAGCTCACGCTGGGCGGCGGCGAGGGGGTCCTCACCGTCGGTGCCACCGGCGGGGACCTCAAGGGAGTGTCCGACGGTGTGCCGGTCGACCGTGACGAGCACGACCTCGTCGGCGTCGGTGAGGGCGACGACGAAGACGGCCGGCCGCCGCACCTCGACGACGCCGTAGAGCCCGTCGCTGCCGTCGGGCCGGGTCACCTCGTCCTCGTGGACGGTGATCCAGGCGTTCTCGTAGACGAGACGGCTCGTGCGGGTGGGCCAGCTCATCGGCTGCTCGGCTCGGTCACGGCCCGATCCTCTCAGCCGCCCGGCAACCCCGCCTCCTCTCGCCTCTCCTTTCGCCTCTCCTCTCGACGCCCCGCCACTGCTCCGCTGGGTGGAGCAGTGGCGTAGTGCTGCCGGGACCCATCGCTTTCACAACCTGAGACCCTCGATGACTCCGCCACTGCTCCGCTGGGGGGAGCAGTGGCGGAGCGCTGGAGGAACTCATCATCTGGACAATCGGGACACCTCGCGGGGACTACGCCACTGCTTCACGAGGGGGAGCAGTGACGGAGCGCTGGCGGGCGCCCTGTTCAGGCTGCCGCCTCGAGGGCGAGGAGCAGCCGCTTGGCGGGCAGGCCGCCGAGGTAGCCGCCGAGGCTGCCGTCGGCCCGGACCACGCGGTGGCACGGGACGATGAGCGGAAGCGGGTTCGTCGCGCAGGCCGACCCCACGGCGCGGACGGCTCGGGGGCTTCCCGAGGCCGCCGCCACCTCGCCGTAGCTCTCCGTGCCCCCGTAGGGGATGGCACGCAGGTGCTCGAGGACCCCCCGCCGGAAGCCGTGGGCGAGCTGGAGGTCGAGGGGAATGGTGAAGGTCGTGAGCCGCCCGGCGAAGTAGGCGTCGAGCTCCAGCGCCGCCGCGTCCAGCCCGTGGGGGTCACGCAGCACCCGTGGGCCGATCCGGCGCGCCAGGGTCTCGAGCACCTCTTCATGGCCCTCGGCCTCGAAGGCGACCCGCACGACCCCGGCGGGTGTGGCGGCGAGCAGCAGCCGGCCGACCGGGGAGTCGAGGACGCGGTACGAGACGTCCACGAGGTGGGCCGACCGCGCCTCGGCGGCCAGACGCCCGTGCAGTCGGTCGAGCAGGTCGGGGTCGCCCGGGACGTCCTGGGTGACCGCGTCGAGCAGGCGACGGTCGGCGTGGGTGTCGTTCATCGTGGTCACGGCTCCAGGTCGGGGTGGTAGGTGCGGCGCAGGGCGGCGATCCCGTCGGCGCTCGCGCGACGGGAGGCGGCCGCGGTCCCCCCGACGATGGCCGCGACCTCGTCGTGGGGCAGGCCCGCGACGTGGTGGTAGGCGACGCAGAGCCGCTGCTTCGTCGGGAGCCCGGCCAACGCCGACCAGAGCCGCTCGTCAGCGAGACGCGCCCCCGGGCCGTCATCCGGGTGTGTCGGTCGCTCCGGGAGCTCAGCCACCGGCACGGCGTGCCGGCTCTCTCGGCGCCGCACGTCGATGGCCTTGCGGTGCGCCACCGTCACGAGCCAGGCGCGGACGTTCGCGTCGTTCGGGAGGTCCGGCCAGCTTCGGAGGGCGGCGAGGAAGGTCTCCGACCAGGCGTCCTGCGCCTCGATCGGCCCGAGCACGGCCCGGCAGACCCGGAGCACGACGGCTCCGTGGTCGGTCACGGCCTGCTCGAAGGGGTGCTGCATACCCGGTAGACGCTCCAACCCGTCGTCGTGTGAGGTCCGGGCCAGCATGGCAGGAGGGGTGGCGGGTGAGCCGGACCGCGGGTGGGCGGCATACCTCGCGGACAGGTCAGAAGAGCCGACCCACCGCGTCGGCCGCGGGCTCCTCGAGGGCGAGGAGGAAGCGCTTGCGCTCGAGCCCGCCCGCGTAGCCCACGAGCGAGCCGTCGGCGCCGATGACGCGATGGCACGGCACGACGACGGCGATCGGGTTGCGCCCGTTGACGGCGCCGACGGCCTGGGCGAGGTTGCGGTCACCGAGGGCCACCGCGAGCTCGCCGTAGGAGCGGGTCTCGCCGTAGGGGATCTCCCGCAGGAGCCCCCACACCCGTTGGTGGAAGGCCTCGCCGCGGGGCGCGAGCGGCAGGTCGAAGTCGGTGAGGTCACCAGCGAAGTACGCCTCGAGCTGCGCGGCGGCGCTCGCGAAGGGTTCGTGAGCCGCATCTCCGGGCTCACCCAGCGTCTCGACGGCCGGGCGGTGGGCGGCGCCGTCCATCAGCAGGTGCGTGATCGCGTCGTCGTCGTCGGCGACGACGGTGAGCGAGCCGAGCGGCGAGTCGACCAGCACGTGCCGGGGGCTCACCGCGCTCAGGACCCGGTGGGCGGGTCGGCCCGGTGGGCGGACTCGTGCGACGCGAGGATCTCGTCGTGGGTGGGGACGGGGAACTCCGCCGAGAAGTCACCGTAGGCGCGGGGGTCCTCCGACGGCTCGAGGTGGCAGGTGAGGGCGACGTCCGAGAAGGTCTCGTGGACGGCGGCCTCGACGTCCTCCATGAGGTCGTGCCCCTGCTGGACCGACCAGGCGCCCGGGACGAGCACGTGCACCTCGGCGAAGCGGTGGTGTCCGGAGACGCGGGTCCGCAGCGCGTGGAAGTGGACGTCCGGGGTGACGAAGCGGGCGAGGGTCTCGGCGATCGACCGGTTCTCCTGCTTCGTCATCGAGATGTCCATCAGGCCCTCGACCGACTCCTTGAGCAGCGTGTAGCCGGTGAAGACGATGTTGAGGCCGACGAGGAAGGCGATGACGGGGTCGAGCCGCTGGATGCCGGTGAGGGCGACGAGCAGCACCCCGACGACGACCCCGGCCGAGGTGTAGACGTCGGTCATCAGGTGCTTGCCGTCGGCCGTGAGCGTCAGCGAGCGGTGCCGCCGGCCCGCCCGGAGCAATACGACCGCGACGACGCCGTTGACGATCGAGGCGACGATCGAGACGGCGAGACCGATCCCGACGTTCTCGATCGGCTGGGGGTGGAGGAAGCGGTCGACCGCGGCCCACATGATCGCCAGGGCGGCGATGAAGATCATCTGGCCCTCGACGGCGGCCGAGAAGTACTCCGCCTTGCTGTGCCCGTAGTGGTGGTTCTTGTCCGCCGGCATGGCGGCCACCTTGAGGGCGATCAGCACGGCCACCGCTGCGACGAGGTTGACGACGGACTCGGCGGCGTCGGACAGCAGGCCGACGGAGCCGGTGATGCGCCAGGCGACGAACTTCAGCGTGATGGTGGCGATCGCGGCCGCGATCGCCAAGTAGGCGAACCGGCTGAGGTCGCGGGTGCGCAGGACGCGGTCAGCAGAGCTGCTCATGGGTGACGGCGGGGGTATGGACACCGGTCCAGTGTCCCAAACGACTGGCTGGGCGTGCGCCTCCGGCCCGCCCAGCATGACCGCGGCCTCGAGACCCTCCGTGGGGGTGTGGTGGGGATCGACCGGGATGGGGTACTGAAACCGTGACCTATTCACTCCGGAAAGGAGCCCGATCATGGGTGCAGTTGACAAGGCCAAGAACCTCGCTGAGGACCTCATGGGCAAGTCCAAGGAAGCCACCGGCAAGGTCACCGACGATGAGCGACTCGAGGCGGAAGGCCACAAGGACCAGGCCGACGCCGACCTCAAGCAGCGGGGTGAGAAGTTCAAGGACGCGGGCGACGACGTCAAGGACGCCTTCAACCGCTGATCGTGTCGGTGGGTGAGCCGGGTTCCCTCGGGGGCCCGGCTCGCTTCCTGTCCGGGGTCAGCGTGAACCGGCGGGAACCCTTGTGCCGGAACGGACGCTCCGAGACAGTAATGAGGTGACCAACGCCTCCGAGCTCTCCGTCCCGGCCCCGACGACCGCCGAGATCGCCGCCATGGACGCCTGGTGGCGGGCAAACAACTTCCTGACCATCGGCCAGATCTATTTGCAGGGCAACCCACTCCTGCGCGAGCCGCTGACCTCCGAGCACATCAAGCCGCGGTTGCTCGGGCACTGGGGTACGAGCCCGGGCCTGTCATTCATCTACACGCATCTGTCGCGCGTCATCCGCCACACGCACCAGCAGATGATCTATCTCACCGGACCGGGCCACGGCGGCCCGGCTCTCGTCGCGGCCGGGTACCTCGAGGGGACCTACTCCGAGATCTACCCGGACATCTCTCTCGATGAGGAAGGCGTCCACCGGCTGTTCCGGCAGTTCTCCTCGCCCGGCGGCATCCCGAGCCATGTATCCGTCACCACGCCGGGATCGATCCACGAGGGCGGTGAGCTCGGCTATGTGCTCGTCCACGCCTTCGGTGCGGTGATGGACAACCCCGACCTGCTCGCCGTCGCGGTCGTCGGCGACGGTGAGGCCGAGACGGGGCCGCTGGAGGGCTCGTGGAAGGGTGTCTCGTTCCTCAACCCGGTCCGCGACGGAGCGGTGCTGCCCATCCTGCACCTCAACGGGGCCAAGATCGCCGGGCCGACCGTGCTCGGCCGCAAACCGCGTGCCGAGGTGCGCGCCCTGCTCGAGGGCCACGGCTACGACGTCCACGAGGTCGAGGGTGAGGACGTCCCCGGGATGCACGAACGCTTCGCGGAGACGCTCGCGACGGCATACGGACGGATCCGCGACATCCAGCAGGCGGCCAGGTCGGGAGACTGGGACGGGGCACGACCGCGGTGGCCGCTCATCGTCCTGCGCACGCCGAAGGGATGGACCGGTCCGGCCGAGGTGGACGGCGTCAAGGTCACCGGGACATGGCGCTCCCACCAGGTCCCCCTCTCCCACGTCAAGGGCAACGACGCCCACCTCGCGATCCTCGACGCGTGGATGAAGTCCTACCGCCCGGAGGAGCTCTTCGACGAGTCCGGGGCTCCGGTCGACCTCGTCCGCCAGGCGAACCCGGAGGGCGAGCTGCGGATGAGCGCCAACCCGCACGCGAACGGCGGCCTGCTGACGAAGGCCCTCGATCTGCCCGACTTCCGCGACTTCGCCCGGGACGTGCCCTCACCGGCCACGGTGCGTGCCGAGTCCACCCGGGCCCTCGGCGAGATGATGCGCGAGGTCTACGAGCGCAACCCCGAGACCTTCCGCCTCTTCTGCCCCGACGAGACGAACAGCAACCGCCTCGGGGCGGTCTTCGATGCGTCCGACCGGATGCTGGCCGAACGGATCGAGGACGAGGACGTCAAGATCTCCCATGACGGCCGGGTCATGGAGGTGCTCTCGGAGCACAACTGCCACGGCTGGCTCGAGGGCTACACGCTCAGTGGCCGACACGGTCTCTTCGCGACCTATGAGGCCTTCGCCATGGTCAGCGCCTCGATGACGGTGCAGCACAGCAAGTGGCTCCAGGAGTCCCGGCGCCTCGACTGGCGCGCGAGCGTGCCGAGCCTCAACATCCTCCTGACCTCGACCGCCTGGCGCAACGACCACAACGGCTTCTCCCACCAGGGGCCCGGTCTCATCCAGACGGTCCTCACGGCCCGCGGCGAGGTCGCCCGCATCTACCTTCCCCCGGACGCCAACTGCCTTCTCTCCGTCGCCGACCACTGCTTCAGGTCGAGGTCGTACGTCAACCTCATCGTCATCGACAAGCAACCCCAGCCGCAGTGGCTCTCGATGGACGCGGCGGTCGAGCACTGCGCCGCCGGGGCCGGGATCTGGGACTGGGCCGGCACCGACGACGGGTCCTCCGACCCGGACGTCGTGCTCGGCTGCGCCGGTGACGTGGTGACGATGGAAACGGTGGCCGCGGCACAGATCCTGCGGGAGCGACTGCCGCAGCTCCGGGTCCGGGTCGTGAACGTCGTCGACCTGATGACACTGTTCCGGCAGCGCAGCCATCCACACGGCATGGACGACGTGCGCTTCGCGGAGCTCTTCACCAACAGCGTCGACGTCGTCTTCGCCTTCCACGGCTACCACGGCGCGATCCACCAGCTCGTCCACGGCCGTCCCGACGCCGATCGCTTCCACGTGCGCGGCTTCAGCGAGGAGGGAACGACGACGACACCGTTCGACATGGTCGTGCGCAACGGGGTCGACCGCTACCACCTCGTCATGGATGCGATCAACAACTCCCGGCGGCAGGTGCGGGGGGCGAGTGACCTGAAGGCCTGGTGCCAGTCCCAGCTCGACCGGCACGAGGCCTACATCGTCGAGCACCTCGAGGACCTGCCCGAGGTCCACGACTGGCTGATGACCTCCGAGGACGAGCGGGCCTGAGCCGGTCCGGCGTCGACCCCGAGGGCTGGTCAGTCCAGGTCCGGGGCGCTCGGCGGCCCACTCGCCCGGACCACCTCGTGGGCGACCTCGTCGAGGGTGCGGCCGGTCTCGGACGTTGCCCCGACGAGCAGCGCCTGGGCGTTCTCCTCGTCGATGTGCCGGACGGCCATGAGGATCCCGATCGCGATGCCGACCTCGCGGTCCTGCCCCAGCCGAGCCTTCAGGTCGTCCAGGGCGCGCTCGGCCGCAGCGAGGCGGTCGTGCAGGTCGGCGTGGCCCCCGCCCGTGGGCGGCAGGGTCGGCGGTCTGCGGACGATCCGGTCGGTGGCGGTCTCTTGCCTCATGGCGGCAACCCTCTCGGAGCGGACACGAGCGGCACACTGCTGGACCGGACGACCACCCCACGATAACCCGTGGGCGGCGCGGAGGGGAGGGGGGCGTCATGACGTCTGTCCCGTACCGGGTTTAGTGGAGGCTCGGAACTGACGTTTCGACGGTAGCCGCCGCGGGGTTGTGGCGGTAGTGCTGGTCTTCGTACTCGACGGGTGGGATGAGTCCGATCTCGCCGTGGAGGCGTCGGTGGTTGAACCAGTCGATGTACTCCGCGACCTCGATCTCCAGGTCGTCGATGCCGCGCCACGGACCCCGGTTGCGGATCAGCTCGGCTCGACCCCGAACCGGTCGCGGTGCTCGTCGACGTACTCGACGAGCACCCCGGTTGGCACCGTGGCTACTTCAGCTTGCGGTCGAGCTCCGCTGCGGCGAAAAACGCGGACGCCGTCCGCAGGATCTCGTTCGCCCGGCGTAGCTCCTTGACCTCCCGCTCGAGCTCGACGATCCGCTTCGTGTCCGCAGTGCTCACGCCGGGTCGGTGGCCCTGGTCGACCTCGGCCTGCTGGACCCAGTTACGCAACGTCTCTGAGTTGATCCCCAGCTGGTCACCGACCCGCTTGAGCGCCCCGGGTCTCGTGGTGGGTCACACCGCAGCTCGACGGCCAACCTGATCGCTCGCTCCCGAAGCTCCTCCGGGTACTTCCTTGGTGCTGCCAATGACTCTCATCCTTCCGTGGAATGAGAGCCTCCATCAGACCCGGTACGGGACACTCACCGACGGATCCGTGCAGTTGGCGGCGGCGTGACCATCACGGTCAGCTCGCGGACCCGCGCCCAGTCGGCTGATCCGTGCGGACGACGCACATC
>JBDSSS010000038.1:0-3445 GCA_039928615.1 Terracoccus sp.
CCCGAGAGCAGCCCGAGCATCGCGGCGGCCTGGGGCAGCAGCGGCGCGGCGAGCCGGACCCCGGCGCGCACCCGCGCACGCTCGGCGGTCGGTGGCAGCGGCCGACCGAGCACGACGGCGAGGAGCGCGGCCGCGGCGACGACCGAGGCGTATGCCGTGAGGTAGCGTCCCGCGCTCGCGTCACCGCGCGCCGCGAGCACCCCGGCCAGCTGGGCGCCGACGGTGGCGAGGACGGCCAGTGCCAGGAAACGCCACGGCTGCAGGCGAGCCCGCATCAAAGTCTGTCCGGAGACGACGGTCGTCAGCGACACGGCGGCGACGAGCAGCGGCAGCCACTGTGCGAGGTCTGCGTGGCCGGCGGCAGACAGGCCGAGGGCGAGAACCAGCCCGACGAACCCGAGGCCGAGAGCGAGGAGCACCATCGTGCCGGCGAGGGCCCGGGCGACGCGAGGACCCTCGACGCCGCGGTGGTGCTCACGGAGGATGACCTGCGGCAGACCGGCGGCGGCGATCGTGCCGACCATCTGCACGACGACGAGCCCGGTGGCGACCCGGCCGAACTCGGCCGCCCCGAGCACCCGTGTCGCGAAGGGCAGCACGAGCAGCACCCCGAGGCCCTGGAGAGCGGTCCCGACGAGGTAGACGACCGAGTGCGCCCCCAGCGAGCCGGGGGCCGGGAGGTCACGGTGATCTGCCACGATGGTGAACCTACTAGGGGCTGGAGGGCCGGGTGAGCACGACGTGAGCGTCGACGTCGTCGTGCGCGGCTCCGGCTCCATCGGGCAGCGGCACGCCCGCGTCCTCCGAGCGCTCGGCGCCGAGGTCGGCCTCTGGCCGGTGCGCGACCGTGGGCTCGGGGGCGAACAGGGCATCGACGCGGCCACCGGCGCCCGGCTGCTCGACGACGGCACCGGTCCGGGAGCGCTGGGCCGCGCCGACCTCGTCGTCGTCGCCACCGACACCGCCCGCCACGTCGCGGACGCTCTGGCCGCGCTCGATGCCGGGGCTCGGCGCGTCCTCGTGGAGAAGCCGGTCGCGCCGACCGCGGCCGAGGCGGACCCCCTGACACGACACCCACGAGCGGGCGCGGTCCACGTTGCGGCGCCGCTGCGGGCGCACGAGTCCTTCCGCCACCTCGCCGCCGCCGTCCCCCGCGTCGGCGCCCCGGTCTCGGCCCACGTCTGGTGCCAGTCCTGGCTGCCCGACTGGAGACCGGACCGCGACTACCGCGAGTCCTACTCGGCGCGGGCCGACGAGGGTGGTGTGCTGCGTGACCTCGTCCACGAGATCGACTACGCCACGGCGCTGCTCGGTGAGCCACTGCTCGCCGGGGCCGTCCTCGACCACGACGGCCCGCTCGAGATGGCCGCGGAGCAGGCGGCCACGCTGCTCTGGTCGACGCCCAACGCCTCGGCCGTGACCGTCCGGCTCGACTACGTGACCCGGCCGGCCACCCGCGGCATTCTGGTGCGAGGCCCTGAGGGCGCGCTCGAGTGGACGGTCGCCACCGGCACGGTGCGCCACACCGACCGCGACGGCGCGGTCACCGAGATGACCTTCGATCATGACCTCGACCGGGACGCCGTGATGACGACCCAGGTGCGGGCCCTGCTGGGCGACGGCTCGGCGGACGAACGGCATACCGGGGCCCCGGCGACCCTCCGCGAGGCCGTGGCCACCGTCGCGCTCTGTGACGCGGCGCGGATCCTCGCCGCCCGACCCCGCTCCGAGGAGACGCAGTGACCGAGCAGACCGACGTGACCGACCAGACCGACCCGCCCGAGCAGCGGGTCCTCGCCGTCATCCCCGCCCGCGGCGGCTCGAAGGGCCTGCCGGGCAAGAACGTCCGCGAGCTCTTCGGCCTGCCCCTGCTCGCCCACAGCATCAAGGCCGCCGCGATGTCGCCGGTCGTCACCCGCTGCATCGTGTCGACCGACTCGGAGCAGATCGCCGAGGTCGCCCGCCACCACGGCGGCGACGTGCCCTTCCTGCGGCCCCCCGAGCTCGCGCGGGACGACACCCCGATGGCGCCCGTCGTGCGGCACGCGCTCGCCGAGGTCGAGCGGCAGGAGGGCCGCGCCTACGACGCCGTGCTCCTGCTCGACCCGACGAGCCCGGCCCGCGTCCCCGAGCAGCTGACGGCGGCCGCGACGAGGCTGCGCGACCACCCGGACCTCGACGGGGTCGTCAGCGTCTCCGAGCCGACCTTCAACCCGGTCTGGGTCGGCGTCCAGCCCGACGGGTCCCCGGCTGGCACCCTCGAGCGCTTCTTCGCGTCGGGCACCGGGGTGACCCGCCGCCAGGAGATGGGCCGCTACCTGCGGATCAACGGCAACTTCTACCTCTGGCGAGCCGACTTCGTCCGCCGCCTCGAGGGCTCGTGGTTCGACGAGGGGACGCACGCCGGCGCGGAGATCCCTGAGTCCCAGTCGTTCTCGATCGACGACGAGTACGAGTTCCGGCTCATCGAGGCGCTCGTGACCGCCGGTATCATCGACCTGCCCTGGACCCGAGAGACGGAGAGTGGACCGTGAGTGACGAGAACCTGTTCGACCTCACCGGGCGGACGGCGTTCGTCACCGGTGGAGCGGGTCCGCTGGGCTCCGTGCTCGCCTCCACCTTGGCCGGCGCGGGTGCTCGCGTCGTCGTCGTCGACGTCACGGAGTCAGCCTGCGTCGAGACCGCCTCGTCGCTGCCCGGGACCGGCCACGAGCCGTGTGCCGCCGATCTGCTGACCGCAGAGGGTCTGTCGGCCGTCGTCGAGCGCGCTCAGCGGCTCGATGCCTGCGACATCCTCATCAACAACGCCGCCTTCACCGGCACCTCCGGAGTGCCGGGCTACGCCGTCCCGTTCGACGAGCAGACCGATGAGGCGTTCGCCCTGGCGGTCCAGCTCAACCTCACCGCACCCTTCTCCCTCGTGCGCCGGTTGGCACCGCTGCTCCGCCGGCGCGGTGGCAGCGTCATCAACGTGTCGAGCATCTACGGCCTCGTCGGGCCCAACATGAGCTTGTACGAGGGCACCCGCATGGGCAACGCGGCAGCCTACGCAGCGAGCAAGGGCGGCCTGGCCCAGCTGACCAGGTATCTCTCGACGGTGCTGGCCCCGGACATCAGGGTCAACGCCTTCGCCCCCGGGGGCATCGAACGCTCGCAGGACCCCGCGTTCCTCGCACGCTACGAGCGCCTCACTCCGCTGCAGCGGATGGGCACGGAGGACGACTTCCGCGCGATCACGCTCTGGCTCGCGTCGGGTGGCTCGTCCTACGTCACAGGTCAGGTCATCGCGGTCGACGGAGGCTGGACGGCCAGGGCGAAAGCCTCGTCGGTCTGCTCGTCGAACGGAACGGCGTATCCGGGAACTCCTGAGGTGCCGGTGAAGGCGGCGTTGTTGACGAGGACGTCGCAGGCGTCCAGCCGCTGAGCGCACTCGACGACGGCCGTC
>JBDSSS010000039.1:0-16763 GCA_039928615.1 Terracoccus sp.
GGGGCGGGGAGTGGGCACTCGATCGGGCTCAGCCGAGGGCGCGGGTGAGGTCCTCGAGCAGGTCCTGGACGTCCTCGAGGCCGACCGAGACCCGGAGCACCCCGTCGGTGATGCCCACGGCCGCGCGGGCCTCGGCCGTGAGGCGTCGGTGCGTCGTCGTCGCCGGGTGGGTCACCATCGACTTAGAGTCGCCGAGGTTGTTGGAGATGTCGATGATCTCGAAGGCGTTCATGATCGCGAACGCCTCGTCCTTGCCGCCCTCGATCTCGAAGGTGACGACGGTGCCGGCAGCGTCCATCTGGCGCAGGGCCAGCTCGTGCTGGGGGTGGGACTCGAGGAAGGGGTGCACGACCCGACGCACCCGCGGGTGGCCCTCGAGCGCACGGGCGACGGTGAGGGCGCTCTGGGCCATCCGCTCGACCCGCAGCGCCATCGTCTCGAGGCCCTTGACGAGCACCCAGGCGTTGAAGGGCGACATCGAGGGACCCGTGTGCCGCATGAGGTTCTGGACGGGTCCGTCGATGAACTCCTTGGGGCCGAGCACCGCCCCGCCGAGGACCCGTCCCTGGCCGTCGATGTGCTTCGTCGCGGAGTAGATGACGATGTCCGCGCCGTGCTCGAGGGGATGGGAGAAGACGGGGGTGCCGAAGACGTTGTCGACGACGACCGTGGCCCCGGCAGCGTGGGCCAGCTCGCTCACCGCGGCGATGTCGACAAGCTCCTGCATAGGGTTGCTCGGCGTCTCGAAGAAGACGGCCGTCGTGGGCACCGACAGCGCCTCACGCCAGGCGTCGAGGTCCGTGCCGTCGACGAAGACCGCCTCGACGCCCCACCGCGGCAGGATCTCGTCGAGGATGACGAAGCACGACCCGAAGAGCGCGCGGGAGGCGACGACGCGGTCTCCCGAGCCGAGCAGGGCGGAGAGGGCGACGAAGACGGCCGACATCCCCGACCCCGTCGCGAAGCAGGCCTCCGCCCCCTCGAGACGCCGCAGGCGCTCCTCGAACATCGCGACCGTCGGGTTGCCGTAGCGCGAGTAGATGAAGCGGTCGACGTCACCCTTGAACGCCGCCTCGGCGTCCTGGGCGGTCTCGTAGACGAAGCCCGAGGTGAGATACATCGCCTCAGCGGTCTCGTCGAATCCGCTGCGGGACAAGCCTGCCCGCACCGCGACGGTGTCCTTGCGCCAGGTCTGGTCCTCGCTCATGCCTGCACCCACGGGAGGCCCGCGACCTTCCAGCCGGCGACGGCGCGGTGCTGCTGCCCGTCGTGCGGGCCCTCGAAGCCGTCGAGGACGTTGTGCGCCGACGTCCACCCGGCGGCCGTCGCGGCCTCGGCGGCCGCGACGGAGCGGACGCCCGAGCGGCAGAGGAAGTAGACGGGGGTCGCCCGGTCGACGCCTGCTGCCGTGAGCTCGTCGAGGAAGCCGGGGTTCGCGGTGCCGGACGGGTAGCGCTGCCACTCGACGAGCACGGCCTCCTTGCCGGCGGCGCGCAGGTCGGGCACACCCACGTAGGACCACTCGGCCCGGGTGCGCACGTCGACGAGGACCGCGGTCGGGTCCCCGGCGAGTGCGGCCCAGGCTGCGGCGGGAGTCACGTCACCGGCATACGTCATGGGCGCCACTCTGGCACGCACGCGGTCAGGCGAGGTGGGCGGTCCGATTGGTGAAAGCGACGCTCGCGACGCCGTCCTCCCACACCTCGACGCCGGTGAGGCTGCCCGGGGCCGTGGCCAAGCGCCAGAAGGCGGCGGCCGGCAGGTCGAGCACCTCCGAGAGCACCGTGAGCACGCCTTGGCGGCTCGTCAGGACGACCACCGTGCCGCCGGCCTCGACGATCGCCGCGTATGCCGCACGCACCCTCGCGTCGGGCCCCTCGCTCCCGGGGGCGGCCGACCAGGACGGGTCGGCCTCCGCGGAGGTGGGCAACCCGAGCGCTCCGGACAGCTCGGTGGCCGCCGCGCCGCCGCCGGAGAGGAACCGCACGTCGCTGCCGACGAGACCCCGGACGGCATCGGCGACACGCTCTACGGCGTCACGCGAGCCGTCCTCGAGCTGCTGGACGAGCAACAGCCGCAGAGGGGTTCGCGCCCGGACGGGTTCCGACCCGTCCGTGTCCGCTGAGCGATCGGTGTCACCACCGTCGTCACGATCGCTGTCGGAGGCTGAAGGGTCGAGCACTCGATGCACCGAGTGGCCGTCCATCGCCTCGTTGCTCAGGGCGTCGGCGTCCTTGTTGCTCGCCCGCGGGATCCACTCGAAGTCGACGGTGCCGCCACCGTCGGACAGCTCGGAGCACAGCTCGCGCGCCTCGAGGGCGAGCCGGCGCATGTCCTCGTGCTTGATCTTCCAGCGTCCGGCCATCTGCTCGACGACGAGCTTGGAATCCATCTTGACGTGCACGTCCGCTGCCGCGTCGATGTCGATCGCGGCGCGGAGCCCGGCGATGAGCCCGGAGTACTCGGCGACGTTGTTGCTCGCCTTGCCGAGCGGCTCGGCCAGCTCGACGAGGACGGCGCCGCTGCCGGCGTCGCGGACGAGGGCGCCCCAGCCGGCGACCCCGGGGTTGCCCCGGGAGCCGCCGTCGGCCTCGACGACGAGACGGCGGCCCGGGGTCCGAGCCGCCGGGCTCACAGGCCGGACTCGCCGGTGCGGATCATGATGCGGCGGCACTCCTCGCAGCGCACGACCTCGTCCTCCGGGGCCTTGCGGATGCGGCTGAGGTCGACGTTGCCGAGCTCGAGCCGGCACCCACCGCAGCGCCGGTGCATGATGACCGCGGCCGCCATGCCGCCGCTGGAGGCCCGGATCTTCTCGTAGAGGGCGGCGAGGTCGTCGCCGACGCCGGCGACGATGTCGGCCCGGCCCGCGCCGACCTTGACGGCCTCGGCGTCGAGCTCCTTGACGGCCTCGGCGCGCTCGGCCTCGAGCGCCCGCAGCCGGGACACGACCTCGGCGCGTCGCTCGTCGAGCTGGGTCGAGTGAGCCGTGAGGGCCTCGCTGCGCTCCATCACCTCGAGCTCGACGTCCTCGAGCTCGGACTGGCGCCGAGCGAGCGAGGTCAGCTCGTGCTGGAGAGCCTGGAGGTCCTTCGCCGTGCCCACCCCGGCGTCGAGCCGCGACTGGTTGCGCGCCGCGCGGTCACGGACGAGCTGGACGTCCTGGTCCGACTTGGTCAGCTCGCGCTGCGCGTCGTCGGCAGCCGTGCGGGCGTTGACGATGTCGACGTCGAGCCCGGAGAGCTCGTCCTCGAGCGCCGCGATCGGCGTGCTCTGCGGCAGGTTCGCCGTGGCGTGCCGGATCTGGTCGAGGCGGGTGTCGATCGCCTGCAGGTCGAGCAGGCGCCACTGTCGGGACGGGTCGGCTTTCAGGACACACCTCCGGGGGGTGTTGTTGCGGAGTTGGCACCGACCACGAACGTCCATGGCTCGGTGCGCAGGTCAGAGATCTTCGACTCGACCCTAGTCGCTGGGACGGGGCGCTCCGCCAGCGTCGCGACGAGCCGGTCGCGGACGCTGCGCAGCCACAGCGACTCCGTCGCCCAGTGGCCGGCGTCGATGAGGTAGGGCGGGCCGCCGCGGGCCTGCTCACGGGCCTCGAGCACGGGGTGGTGGCGCAGGTCGGCGGTGACGTAGACGTCGGCGCCGCAGGCCCGGACGTCGTCGAAGCGGTCGTCGCCCGAGCCGCCCATCACCGCGACCGTGCGCACGGCCGCGGCCGGGTCGCCGCTCACGCGGATGCCGCCCGCGGTGGCCGGCAGCGCGGCGGCCACGACGTCGGCGAACTGCGCCAGCGTCATGGGCTCGGCCAGCTCGCCGACTCGCCCAGCGGCACACGGGCTCGGGCTGCCGTCCGGCAGGCGCTCGACGGACAGGCCGCGCTGGGAGGTCAGGCCGAGGGCGTCGGCGAGCACCGAGGAGACGCCCGGCTCGGCGACGTCGGCGTTGGTGTGGGCGACGTAGAGGGCGACCCCGGCCCGGATCAGCGCGGTGACGGAGCTGCCCTTGGCCGACGAGGTCGCGACGGAGTGGATCCCCTTGAGCAGCAGCGGGTGGTGCGTCACCAGCAGGTCGGCTCCCCACTCGGCGCCCTCGTCGATGACGTCGAGAGTCGGGTCGAGGGCGAAGAGGACCCGCCGGACCGGCTGGTCGAGGTCACCGGCGACGAGGCCCACCCGGTCCCAGTCCATCGCGGTGTCCGGGGGGTAGAGGCCCTCGAGGGCGGCGACGACGTCGCGAAGGGTGAGGTCATCCACGTGGGCCCGGCCGGGCTCGAACCGACGACACCCGCGGTGTAAACGCGGTGCTCTACCAACTGAGCTACAGGCCCCTAGCGCGCACATCGCTGGCTCGGGGCCGGCGACGGCACGTCAGCCTAACGGGTGGGCCGCCTCGTCGGTGGCCCCGCGCAGGGCGGCCAGGGCCGCTCGGTAGGCGCCGAAGTCACGCTGCTCCCCATGCCCGTTGACGACCGACCAGACGACGAGACCGTCCCGGTCGATGAGGAAGGTTCCGCGCAGCGGCGCACCCTGCTCGTCGTTGAAGACGCCGTAGGACCGGGTGACGTCGCCGTGCGGCCAGAAGTCGGACAGGAGCGGGAAGAAGTGGCCCTCGGCGTCGGCCCAGGTGCGCAGCGAGTAGATCGGGTCGCAGGAGATGGTGAAGACCTGGATGTCATCGGACTGGAAGTCCTCGAGGCCGTCGCGGATCTCGCGGAGCTCACCCGTGCAGATGCCGGAGAAGGCGAAGGGGTAGAACACGACGACCGCGATCTTGTCCCCGCGCACCGACGACAGGCTGACGTCGGCCCCGTGCTGGTCCGGCAACGAGAAGTCGGGGGCGGTCTCACCGACCCCGACCGCTGTCGTCCGGGGCACGGCGCGGGCGGTGGTCGCAGGCGTCATGAGGCGAAGTGTGCCAGTCCTCGCGCGATCGCGTCAGCGCCGGGCGGCCTTCGGGGGCATCAACCGGTTGGCCGCCCAGTCCGCGGCGACGTTGACCTGGCCGGCCGCCTGGAGGCCGGTCGTGGACGCGGCCTCCTCGACGTCACTCGCCTGGACGTGGCCCGGTCGTCCGGCCTTCGGCGTCACCAGCACGAGGAAGCCCTGGTCGAAGAGCTTGGTCAGCCCGTCAACGAGCAGATCGACAAGGTCGTCGTCGCCGTCGCGGTACCAGATCAGCACACCGTCGGCGCCGTCGTTGAAGTCTTCGTCCTCGAGCTCGTTGCCGACGACGTCCTCGACGGCGAACCGCAGGTCGTCATCGACGTCGTCGTCATACCCGAACTCCTGGATGACCTGGCCCTTGGCAAACCCGAGCTTGCTGAGGGACGCCGCTTCCGCGGTCGTGCTCACTGGAACCGATCCCTTTCGTGTGGCTGCTCGCACCGTCGTGCGGCACGCGGCCGACCCGATCGGGTCCGCCGCCACAGACGCTACCGTGCGGACCCCGCCCCGCGGGGCAGCGCACGCGGTTCGGATGGCCAGATCTGGGTCTGGACCCCGGTGTGACGAGGCCCACCAATTGGTAGAGGATGGGTGGAGGCAGTGTGCCGGCCGACCGGTCGGGGACACTGCGACGCGACGAGAAAGGACCCACGACGTGGCATCCGAGGCCGGACCGATCCTCAACGGCATCCCCAACCAGCTCCCGGACACCGATCCGGAGGAGACGCTCGAGTGGCTCGAGTCGCTCGACGCGGTCCTCGACGAGCAGGGCCGGACGCGGGCGCGCTACATCATGCTGCGCCTGCTCGAGCGGGCCCGCGCCCAGCAGATCGGTGTCCCGTCGCTGACCGCGACGGACTACATCAACACGATCCCGCCCGAGCGCGAGCCGTGGTTCCCCGGCGACGAGGACGTCGAGCGCGAGTTCCGCCGCTACATCCGCTGGAACGCCGCGATCATGGTCCACCGCGCCCAGCGCCCCGGCATCGGCGTCGGTGGCCACCTGTCGAGCTACGCCTCCGCGGCGACGCTCTACGAGGTCGGGATGAACCACTTCTTCCGCGGCAAGGACCACCCCGGCGGCGGCGACCACGTCTACTTCCAGGGCCACGCCTCCCCCGGCATGTATGCCCGCTCCTTCCTCGAGGGCGAGCTCTCCGAGGAGCAGCTCGACGGCTTCCGCCAGGAGAAGAGCCACCTCGTCGACGGCAAGGTCGAGGCGGTGCCGTCCTACCCGCACCCCCGCCTGCTGCCCGAGTACTGGGAGTTCCCGACGGTGTCGATGGGCCTCGGCCCGATGAACGCCATCTACCAGGCGCAGTTCGACAAGTACCTGCACAACCGCGGTATCAAGGACACGAGCGACCAGCACACCTGGGCCTTCCTCGGCGACGGTGAGATGGACGAGCCCGAGTCGCGCGGCCTGCTGCAGCTCGCCGCCAACGAGGAGCACGACAACCTGACGTTCGTCGTCAACTGCAACCTCCAGCGCCTCGACGGCCCGGTGCGCGGCAACGGCAAGATCATCCAGGAGCTCGAGGCCTTCTTCCGCGGCGCGGGCTGGAACGTCATCAAGGCCGTCTGGGGCCGCGGGTGGGACCCGCTGCTCGCCGGCGACCGCGACGCCTCGCTCGTGCACATCATGAACCAGACGAGTGACGGCGACTACCAGACCTTCCGGGCCAACGACGGCGCCTACCTGCGCGAGCACTTCTTCGGTCGCGACCCCCGCACCCTCAAGATGGTCGAGAAGTGGACCGACGAGGAGATCTGGTGGGACCTCAAGCGCGGCGGCCACGACTACCGCAAGGTGTATGCGGCATACCGCGCGGCGATGGAGCACACCGGCCAGCCGACCGTGGTCCTCGCCAAGACGATCAAGGGCTACGGCCTCGGCTCGCACTTCGCCGGCCGCAACGCGACCCACCAGATGAAGAAGATGACGCTGGCGGACCTCAAGGACTTCCGCGACAGCCTGCGGATCCCGATCACGGACGAGCAGCTCGAGGCTGACCCGTACATGCCGCCCTACTACAACCCCGGGCCGGACCACCCCGTCATCAAGTACTCCATCGAGCGGCGCCAGCGCCTCGGTGGCACCCTGCCGAGCCGCCGCGTCAGCTACGAGCCGCTCAAGCTGCCCGGCGACGAGGCCTACGCGCAGGTCAAGAAGGGATCGGGCAAGCAGGAGGTCGCCACGACGATGGCGTTCGTCCGACTGCTCAAGGACCTGTTGCGCGACAAGGAGTTCGGCCCGCGCATCGTGCCGATCATCCCCGACGAGGCCCGCACGTTCGGGATGGACGCCTTCTTCCCGACGATCAAGATCTACAACCCCAACGGGCAGAACTACACCCCGGTCGACGACGAGCTGATGCTCGCCTACCGCGAGTCCACCGGCGGCCAGATCCTCCACCTCGGCATCAACGAGGCGGGCTCGATGGCGGCCTTCACCGCCGCGGGCACCTCCTACGCGACGCACGGCCAGCCGATGGTCCCGATCTACGTCTTCTACTCGATGTTCGGATTCCAGCGCACCGGCGACTCGATCTGGGCGGCCGCCGACCAGATGACCCGCGGGTTCCTCATCGGCGCGACGGCCGGCCGCACCACCCTCACCGGTGAGGGCCTCCAGCACGCCGACGGCCACAGCCCGCTGCTCGCCTCGACGAATCCCGCTGTCGTGCACTACGACCCGGCCTACGCCTACGAGACGGCGCACATCATGCAGGACGGCCTGCGCCGGATGTACGGCGAGGGGTTCACCGAGTCCGAGCGCAACCTCATCTACTACCTCACCGTCTACAACGAGCCGATCGTGCAGCCGGCCGAGCCCAAGGACGTCGACGTCGAGGGGATCCTGCGCGGCATGCACCGGATCGCCGTCGCCGACACCGAGGGCCTGCCGGACGACGCTCCTCGCGCGCAGCTGCTCGGCTCGGGCGTCGGGGTGCCGTGGGCGCTCGAGGCGCAGCAGCTGCTCGCCGACGACTGGGGCGTGGCCGCCGACGTCTGGTCGGTGACCTCGTGGAACGAGCTGCGTCGGGACGGCCTCGCGGCCGACGAGCAGGCGTTCCTGCGGCCCGAGCAGGAGGCTCACGTCCCGTGGGTCACCCAGTGCCTCCAGGACACCGAGGGCCCCGTCGTCGCCGTGTCCGACTACATGCGCGCCGTGCAGGACCAGATCCAGCCGTGGGTGCCCGGCACGTTCGCGGCGCTCGGGGCCGACGGGTTCGGCTTCTCCGACACCCGCCCGGCGGCGCGGCGCTTCTTCCACATCGACGGGCCCTCGCTCGCGGTGCGGACGCTCCAGGCACTCGCCAAGGACGGCACGATCGACGCCGGCGTGCCGATCGAGGCGGCCAAGAAGTACCGCCTCGACGACGTCACCGCAGGCACCTCGGGCAACGCGGGCGGCGAGAGCTGACCGGCTGACTGACTGCCCGATCCCTGCGTATGCCGCTGGGCCCGCTCCCCCCGGGGACCGGGCCCAGCGGCATACGTGGGGCAGCAATTGGATACCTATGCATCGTCATGCATATACTTGCACCATGTCCAAGGTCCTCACCTCCCTGCCCGTCGGCGAGCGCGTCGGCATCGCCTTCTCCGGAGGCCTCGACACCTCCGTGGCCGTCGCCTGGATGCGCGAGAAGGGGGCGGTCCCCTGCACCTACACCGCCGACCTCGGGCAGTACGACGAGCCGGACATCGACTCCGTCCCCGGCCGGGCCGGGCAGTACGGCGCCGACATCTCGCGCCTCGTCGACTGCAAGGGCGCGCTCGTCGAGGAGGGCCTCTCGGCCATCGCCACCGGCGCCTTCCACATCCGCAGCGGCGGCAAGACCTACTTCAACACCACCCCCCTGGGCCGGGTCGTCACCGGCACCCTGCTCGTCCGGGCCATGCAGGAGGACGGCGTCTCGATCTGGGGCGACGGGTCGACCTTCAAGGGCAACGACATCGAGCGGTTCTACCGCTACGGGCTGCTCGCCAACCCGCACCTGCGCATCTACAAGCCGTGGCTCGACGCCGACTTCGTCAACGAGCTCGGCGGCCGCCAGGAGATGTCCGAGTGGCTCACCGCCCGCGACTTGCCCTACCGGGCCAGCGCGGAGAAGGCCTACTCGACCGACGCGAACATCTGGGGCGCGACGCACGAGGCAAAGACCCTCGAGTTCCTCGGCGAGTCGATGGAGGTCGTCGAGCCGATCATGGGTGTCCGCTTCTGGGACCCGACCGTCGCCATCGAGACCGAGGACGTCACCGTCCGCTGGGAGCGTGGCCGGCCCGTCGCGATCAACGGTCGGCAGTTCGACGACGCCGTCGCGCTCGTCGACGAGGCGAACCGGATCGGGGGCCGCCACGGCCTCGGCATGAGCGACCAGATCGAGAACCGGATCATCGAGGCCAAGTCGCGCGGCATCTACGAGGCCCCCGCGATGGCCCTGCTCCACCTCACCTACGAGCGGCTCCTCGCCGCGATCCACAACGAGGACACCATCGCGAACTACCACGCGGAGGGGCGGCGCCTCGGCCGCCTCCTCTACGAGGGCCGCTGGCTCGACCCGCAGGCCCTGATGATCCGCGAGTCGCTCCAGCGCTGGGTCGCCTCGGCGGTCACGGGCGAGGTCACCGTCCGGCTTCGCCGCGGCGACGACTGGTCGATCGTCAACACGGCCGGCCCCGCCTTCTCCTACCACCCGGAGAAGCTGTCGATGGAGCGCACCGAGCACGCCGCCTTCGGCCCCGTCGACCGCATCGGACAGCTGACGATGCGCAACCTCGACATCGCCGACTCCCGCGCCAAGCTCGAGCTGTATGCCGCCCAGGGCCTGCTCGGCTCGGACGCGGTCGAGCTGATGGGCGAGCTCACCCCTGGTGGCGCCGAGGCGATCAGCGCCAACCCGGCCGCCGCCGGTGTCGACGCCGAGGACGACATGCTCGACCGGGCCGCGATGGAGTTCGGCACCGACTGAGCACCACCACGTGTCGGGACATCATTGAAGTGGGTACGACATACCTATGACTGATACCGACAAGATCACAGTCCAGCGCACGATCGACGCCTCCGCGGCCGACCTGTTCGACGTGCTCTCCAACCCCAAGCGCCACGTCGAGCTCGACAACTCCGGTTTCGTCCGCTCCGACGAGAAGACGAACCGCATCCAGGCCGTCGGCGACGTGTTCCGGATGAACATGGAGGGCGACCACATGGGCGGGGAGTACCAGACCGACAACACCGTGACCGGGTTCGACCCCAACTCCCTCATCGCGTGGAAGACCGCCCCGGCCGACGCCAACCCGCCCGGCTGGGAGTGGGTCTGGGAGCTCGAGGCCCAGGGCCCCGACTCGACCCTCGTGACGCACACCTACGACTGGAGCAAGGTCACCGACAAGGAACTGCTCCAGAAGCTGAGCTTCCCGCTCGTGAAGAAGGAGGACATGGAGGCCACCCTCGGCAACCTCGCGGCTGCCGTCGCGAGCTGACCTCCCGCTCCCCCTGCACGACACGCACGACACGCACGACACGCACGACGCGGCGGTATGCCGCACCCGACCCCCGGTCCCACGCCCTCACCGGCGCGCGGCCCGGGGGTCTGCGCGTCGAACCAGGGGCCCGAGGTGAGCCACGTCACTTTGTGAGCGGCATACAAAGCGACGGGGCGGCGGGCCTACGCTGGGCGGGTGAGCCCCCGGCCCCCGCAGATCCCGAGCACCGCGACGACGCGTGCCGTCGAACGCAGCGCCGGCGAGCTGACGACCCTGGCCGCGCAGCGGATGGAGGAGACCCTCCGCTGGTACCGCCGGCTGTCGGCGGAGGAGCGCTCCCAGGTGCGCCTCGTCGCGCAGGAGGGCATCGCGCAGTTCATCGCGTGGTTCCGTCACGAGGAGGGCACCGAGCCGTCGGCGATCTCGATCTTCGCCAACGCGCCCGAGGAGCTGACCCGCACGGTGAGCCTGCGCCAGACCCTCGACCTCGTCCGGGTCGTCGTCGACGTCGTCGAGTCCCGCGTCGAGAGCCTCGCCGGGCCCGGCGACGAGCAGCTGCTCCGGGAGTCGGTGCTGCGCTTCTCCCGCGAGATCGCCTTCGCCGCCGCCGAGGTCTACGCCGGCGCGGCCGAGGCCCGCGGCGCATGGGACGCGCGGCTCGAGGCGCTCGTCGTCGACGCCGTGCTCCGCGGTGAGGCGGACGACTCCATGCAGTCCCGCGCGACGGCCCTCGGATGGGGGGAGGTCGCCCACGTCACCTTCGTCGTCGGCAGCACTCCCCTCTCCGACGGCGGTCCCGCCGCCGCCGTCGACGCCCTGCGCCGGGCCGTGCAGCACCGTGGCCACGAGGCGCTCGCCATCGTGCAGCGCTCCCGCCTCATCGCCATCATCGGGGGGACGGAGGACCCGCTCGCCGTCGTCGAGGACGTCGCCAACCGGTTCGGGGACGGCCCGATCGTCGTCGGACCGACCGTGCCACACCTCTTCGCGGCCGGTCGCTCGGCCCGGGCCGCGCTGAGCGGCCTCGCCGCCGCCCCCGCCTGGACCGCGGCGCCGCGCATCCTCGAGGCCGACGCCGTGCTGCCCGAGCGCGCCCTCGCAGGGGACCTGCCGGCCCGGCGGGCGCTCATCGACCGAATCTACCGGCCCCTCTCGCGCGTGGCGGGGGCGTCACTGCTCGACACCGCGACGGCCTACCTCGAGGCCGGCGGATCGCTCGAGGCGACCGCCCGCGCCCTGTTCGTGCACCCCAACACCGTCCGCTACCGGATCGGGCGGATCGGCGACCTCACCGGCTACGACCTGACGACGCCGCGGGAGGGCTGGGCCGTGCGGATCGCGCTCACCCTCGGCCGGCTCGACGCGTCCGAGCGGTCGGCCAACCGCTCGGCCCGGCGCGCCGACCCACGGCCTCCCGGTCGAGTCGCCCCACTGCCGGACTTGGAGGTTTCCTCCAACCTATCGGCATCGACTTCGTGACTATCGGTGGCGGAGTCCTCACCGGTAACCGGGGAGAGTAGGAAGCGTGCTAGCCATCGTGTGCCCCGGACAGGGCTCCCAGACGCCCGGATTCCTCACCCCCTGGCTCGAGCTGCCGGGTCTGAGTGACCGGCTGAGCTGGCTCGGAGCGGTTGCCGGCATCGACCTCGTCGCCCACGGCACGGAGTCCGACGCCGCGACGATCAAGGACACGGCCGTCGCCCAGCCCCTCATCGTCGGCGCCGGGCTCGTCTCCCTGCTGTCGCTCTTCGAGCAGCCGTCCGAAGGCTTCCGCGCCGTCTCGGTCGGGGCCGGTCACTCCGTCGGCGAGATCACCGCGGCCGCAGCGACCGGCGTCCTGTCGGCCGAGCAGGCCATGGTGTTCGTCCGTGAGCGTGGCCGGGCGATGGCCGAGGCCAGCGCCGTCACCCCGACCGGCATGGCCGCCGTCCTCGGCGGCGACCCCGACGAGGTGCTCGCCACCCTCGAGCGACACGGGCTGACCCCCGCCAACATCAACGGCGCCGGCCAGGTCGTCGCCGCCGGCACGATGGAGCAGGTCGAGGCCCTCAAGGCGGATCCCCCCACCAAGGCCCGGGTCATCCCGCTCCAGGTCGCGGGCGCCTTCCACACGACGCACATGGCCCCGGCGGTCGACCTGCTCGCCCGCTACGCCCGCGCCATGTCGACGCACGACACCCGGACGACCTTGCTGTCGAACGCCGACGGGACCGTCGTCCACTCGGGTCCCAACGTGCTCGGCCGGCTCGTCAGCCAGGTGAGCAACCCGGTGCGGTGGGACCTCTGCATGCGCACGATGACCGACATGGGCGTCACCGGTCTCATCGAGATCCCGCCGGCCGGCACGCTCGTCGGCCTCGCCAAGCGGGCGATGCCCGGGGTTGAGACCCTCGCTCTCAAGACCCCCGACGACCTCGAGGCCGCCCGCCGGATGGTGCGTGAGCACGCTGTCGTCGACGCCGGCCTCTCCGAGGACCCCCGGGTCCAGGCCCGTGCCTGGCGCCTCGTCGTCAGCCCCTCGCGGGGGCAGGTCCGCACCGGAGCCGCCACCCCCGGCGCCGACGTCGATCCCGGCTCGGTCATCGCCCACGTCGACACCCAGCACGAGACCCATGACGTCATCGCACACCGCGGCGGTCAGGTCATCGAATGGCTCGTGGAGGACGGCGACCCCGTCTCCCCCGGCCAGCCCCTCCTCCGTCTCCACCCGATCTCCCGAGAAGGCACTCTGTGACCAGCGAGAGCAGCTCAACCCCCCGCGCCCCCAAGGGCACCGGCACCCTCGCGGCGCTCGCGGGCAACCGTCACTCCCGCATGATGGGCGTCGGCGCCTACCGCCCCGAGCGGGTCGTGATGAACTCCGAGATCGTCGACAAGATCGACTCGAGCGACGAGTGGATCCGGGAGCGCTCGGGGATCGTCAGCCGGCACTTCGCGGCGCCTGACGAGAGCGTCATCGACATGGCCGAGGTCGCCTCCCGGGAGGCCCTGGAGCACGCGGGGATCACGCCCGAGCAGGTCGGCTTCGTCCTCATGGCCACCGTCACGCACCCGTTCCAGACCCCGGCAGCCGCTCCCGAGCTCGCAGCACGCCTCGGCTCGACCGCCCCGGCGGTCGACATCTCGGCCGCCTGCGCCGGCTACTGCTACGGCGTCGCGATGGCGAGCGACATGGTCAAGGCCGGCTCGGTCGACTACGTCCTCGTCATCGGGGTCGAGAAGCTCTCCGACTTCACCGACCCCTACGACCGGGGCAGCGCCTTCATCTTCGGCGACGGCGCCGGTGCCTGCGTCATCGGACCGAGCGACACCCCCGGCATCGGGCCGACCGTCTGGGGCTCCGACGGCGTGCAGCGTGACGCGATCTCGCAGCGGTATGCGTGGACCGACGTCCGCGAGTCGTGGCAGGACGCGCAGGCCGACCGGGCCGTGTGGCCCGCGATCGGGATGGCAGGGCAGACCGTCTTCCGCTGGGCCGTCTGGGGCATGGCTCCCGTCGCGCAGCAGGCGATCGACAAGGCGGGCATCACCGCCGACGACCTCGACGCGTTCATCCCGCACCAGGCCAACATCCGGATCATCGACGCCATGGCCAAACAGCTCAAGCTGCCCGCCGACATCCCGATCGCCCGCGACATCGTGACGACAGCCAACACCTCAGCCGCGAGCGTCCCGCTCGCGACCACTCGGATGCTCGCCGAGGGTGAGGCTCCGAGCGGGGGCCTGGCCCTGCAGATCGGTTTTGGTGCGGGCCTCGTCTATGCCGCGCAGGTCGTCATCCTCCCCTAGTTCCCGCCGGTCCCGACGGGTCATTCGGGGCCAACGGGCGGCCGCCCACCCAGGGGCGGCCGGCCGAGCCAGACCACCAGCACCACCCACCACCACACAAGGAGCAGACAGATGGCTCAGTCCGAGCAGGAGATCCTCGAGGGTCTCGCGGAGATCGTCAACGAGGAGACCGGCCTCGACACCGGCGACGTGGAGATGGACAAGTCCTTCACGGAGGACCTCGACATCGACTCCCTCTCGATGATGACGATCGTCGTCAACGCGGAGGAGAAGTTCGGCGTGCGCATCCCCGACGACGAGGTCAAGAACCTCAAGACGGTCCGCGACGCCGTGACCTTCATCCACAACGCCCAGGCCTGACAGCCTCATGACGTCCTGTGACCGGCGCCCGTCCAGCGCCGGGTGCCGGTCACACGGGACGACGCCCAGCGGCATACGCACCCCGCTGACGCACCACCTGCGGCACCGATCGAACCCCCACGACGCCCACCGGCACCGTGGCGACGACCACCGGCCCGACCCGCACAGCAGCGACCCGAACCGCAACGACCCACCACCACGCTTTCGACCTTGAGGAGCACGTCACCATGACGTCCATTCGCGACCGCCGTGTCGTCGTCACCGGTCTCGGTGCCACCACTCCCGTCGGCGGCACCGTCCCCGAGACGTGGGAGGCCATCCTCGCCGGGCGCTCCGGCGCGCGCCCGATGGAGTACGACTGGGTCGCCAAGTACGAGCTGCCCGTCACCTTCGCCGCGACGATCAAGACCCCGCCCGGTGAGGTGCTCACCAAGGTGGAGACCCGCCGCCTCGACCCGTCGAGCCAGTACGCGCTCATCGCCTCGCGTGAGGCGTGGGCCGACGCGGGCTCCCCCGAGGTCGACCCCGAGCGCATCGGCGTGGTCATCGGCTCCGGCATCGGCGGCGTGTGGACGCTCCTCGACCAGTGGGACAACCTGCGCGAGAAGGGCCCTCGGCGCGTCTACCCGCTTGCGGTCCCGATGCTCATGCCCAACGGTCCGGCCGCGGCCGTGTCGCTCGACGTCGGGGCCCGGGCGGGTGCTCACACCCCCGTCAGTGCGTGTGCCTCCGGCGCGGAGGGGATGGGCTACGCCATCGACATGATCCGCACCGGCCGCGCCGACATCGTCATCGCGGGCGGGACCGAGGCGGCCGTGCACGCGCTCCCGATCGCCGGCTTCGCAGCCATGCAGGCGCTCTCGACCCGCAACGACGAGCCCGAGAAGGCGTCCCGGCCCTACGACACCGGCCGCGACGGCTTCGTCCTCGGTGAGGGCTCCGCCGTGATCGTCCTCGAGTCCGAGGAGCACGCGAAGGCCCGCGGGGCCCGGATCTACGCCGAGCTCGCGAGCGTCGGCATGTCGGCCGACGCCCACCACATCACCGCACCCGAGCCGAACGGGTCGGGCGCGTCGAGGGCCATGCGATCCGCCGTGGAGCGTGCCGACCTCGCGCTCACCGACATCATCCACATCAACGCGCACGCGACGTCGACTCCCGTCGGAGACGTGGCCGAGTACAACGCGATCAAGCGGGCCTTCGGCGATCACACCGACGACATCGCGATCACCGCGACGAAGTCGATGACTGGCCACCTCCTCGGCGCCGCCGGGGCCCTCGAAGCGGTCTTCTCGATCCTCTCGGTCTACCACCGCGTGGTGCCCGCGACGATCAACCTCGACGACCAGGACCCGGCCATCCCGCTCAACGTCGTCACGGGCGAGCACCTCACCCTGCCCGACGGTGACATCGCCGTGCTGAACAACTCGTTCGGCTTCGGCGGCCACAACGTGGCGCTGGCGATCCGGAGCATCTGACCGACCCACCGATCGACCGGCTGTACCAGCGACGAAGCGACCGGCAACGGGCTGGGCGATCGGGCAACCGACCGCGCGAGTGACCACCTCGGTCACTGGCTAACCGGACCGCGCTCGATCCGCCGAGGTTCGACGACCGTCGGGCGACCATGCCGGTGGTCCTTCATCGGGCTCTCGACCCGCAGCGGCGCCAGCTGTCGAGTCGGGATGGCGGGCGAAGTGGGTGTGCCACTGCTGCCAGGTGTTCCAGGTGACTGTGGTGTCGGTGATGGTGGCGGTGAGGTGGCGTTGGTGGACGTGGGAGTGGTGGCGTCGGCACAGGAGCGCGAGGTTGCTCAGGGCTGTGGGCCCGCCGTCGGCCCAGTGGGTGACGTGGTGGGCGTCGGTCCAGGTTGCGGGGGCGGCGTCGCCGGGGAAGGTGCAGCCGCGGTCGCGCAGCCACAGGGCGGTGCGGATCGCGGGGGTGACCAGACGGCGGGACCGGCCCACGTCCAGGGGCTGGCTCTGGGAGCCGAGCACGACGGGGATGATCTCGGCGTCGCAGGCCCAGCGCCTGACCGTCTCCGGGGACAACACGTCCCCGGAACCGCACAGCCCGCCTCCACCGGCGTCCGGCGTCCCACCGGTTGCTGGAGCGCCGCCTCGTGCGTTGCTGCCGGCACCGGTGCGGCCTGGCCGGCTGTCTGTGGTGCCGGCGGAG
>JBDSSS010000040.1:0-11573 GCA_039928615.1 Terracoccus sp.
GGCGAGGGCACCGAAGAACTTCGCCGAGACCCCGGGGTGGCTCTTCATGCCGGCCCCGACGAGGGCGATCTTGCCGATGGCGTCGTCGAAGCGGAGGTCGGTGTAGTCGACCTCGTGCTTGATCGACTGGAGCGTCGACATCGCCTTGGGTCCGTCGCCCTTGGGCAGCGTGAAGGAGATGTCGGTCTTGACCGTCTCGGCCGCCGACACGTTCTGCACGATCATGTCGATGTTGAGACCGGCCTCGGCGACGGCCCCGAAGATCTTGGCCGCGATGCCGACCCGGTCGGGCACGCCGACGATGGTGATCTTGGCCTCGCTGCGGTCATGGGCGATGCCGGCGATGATCGGTGCTTCCACAGCGCCTTCTCCTTCATAGGGTTTCAGCTTGACCATGGTGCCGGGCTTGCGGGACCAGGACGAACGGACGTGGATCGGGATCCCGTAGCGCCGGGCGTACTCCACGCAGCGCAGGTGCAGGATCTTGCTGCCGTTGGCGGCGAGGTCGAGCATCTCCTCCATCGACAGCACGTCGAGCTTGCGGGCGTTGGGCAGCACCCGGGGGTCAGCGGTGAAGACGCCGTCGACGTCGGTGTAGATCTCGCAGACCTCGGCCCCGAGCGCGGCTGCGAGCGCCACGGCGGTCGTGTCCGAGCCGCCTCGACCGAGCGTGGTGATGTCCTTCGTCGTCTGGCTGACGCCCTGGAAGCCGGCGACGATCGCGATGTGGCCGGCGTCGAGTGCGCTCTGGATCCGCCCGGGGGTGACGTCGATGATCCGGGCCGCGCCGTGGGCGTCGTCGGTGATCACGCCGGCCTGCGAGCCGGTGAACGACCGGGCCTCGGCCCCGAGCGCCGCGATCGCCATCGCGACGAGGGCCATCGAGATCCGCTCCCCCGACGTGAGCAGCATGTCGAGCTCGCGGGCCGGCGGCGCCGCGGTGACCTGCTCGGCGAGGTCGAGCAGCTCGTCGGTCGTGTCGCCCATCGCCGACACGACGACGCAGACCGAGTGGCCGGACCGCTGGGTCTCGACGATGCGCCGCGCCACGCGCTTGATCGACTCGGCGTCGGCCACCGACGATCCGCCGTACTTCTGGACGACGATGCTCACACGGGCTCCCTGGGGCTGTTCAGGTCGGTTCGGGCGGAGACCGCAGTCTAGGACTGCCACGCCGGCCCCCCACCGTGCCGTCGGAATGGTGAGACTGCTGCAGACGGCCGATCAGGGCCGGTCAGGGCCGGTCAGGGCCAGTCAGGGGTGCAGCGCGTCGAACTCCGCCTCGCCCACGGCCTCGTCATCCGCGTCGAGGCGCAGGTGCGACAGGATCGAGTGCAGCGCCCGCAGCGCGCACAGGGCGCTGGCGCCCCAGTCGGAGAGGTAGCTGAACTGCCACCACCACAGGGCCTCGGAGTGTCGACCGGCGGCATAGTGCTTGAGGCCGTGGGTCAGGGCGGTCGCGACGTCGGACAGGTCGTCGGAGATGGCCCCGTCGGCCCGCTCGGTCGAGGTGACCGGGTCGACGACGTGGACGTAGTCGTCGAGACCCGCCAGGACGTTGCGCAGCCCGTCCCGGAGCGGGTCGGCGTCGTCGTCGGGGCCGGGGTCGGCCTCGAAGCGCTCGTCGGGCACGACGTCCTGGATCGCGCCGAGCCGGGCTCCCGCGACGAGCACCTGCGAGAGGGCGAGGGTGAGCAGGGGCAGCGCGGTGGCCGGCGAGGTCCCGCTCGCGACCTCGGTCACGACCGTGAGGTAGGCGCTGGCCTCCTGCGCGGTCAGCTCGGCGAGAGCGGCGAGCTCGTCGACCGCCCCGTCCGTCGTTCCGGTCGTCCCGGTCTCCTCGGTCCCCATGTCGTCCACCTTCGTCGTGACGTATGCCGCTCGGCCGGTGTGGCGGCCTCGGCCCCAGTGTGCCGCTCGGGGTGGTGGGCGTCGACCTCAGGCCTCGACGCGGCGCCGGCCCTCGAAGGCGCGGCCGAGGGTCACCTCGTCGGCGTACTCGAGGTCGCCGCCGACGGGGAGGCCGGAGGCGAGCCGGCTCACCGTGAGGTCCATGTCGCGCAGCAGCCGGGAGAGGTAGGTCGCGGTCGCCTCCCCCTCGAGGTTCGGGTCGGTCGCGATGATGACCTCGCGGACCTCGCCCGAGGCGAGACGCGGCATCAGCTCGCGGACCCGCAGGTCGTCCGGCCCGATGCCGTCGATGGGGCTGATCGCGCCGCCGAGCACGTGGTAGGTGCCGCGGAACTCCCGGGTGCGCTCGATCGCGACGACGTCCTTCGGCTCCTCGACGACGCAGATCGAGGTCTGGTCACGGCGCGGGTCGGCGCAGATCCGGCAGCGCTCGGCCTCCGCGACGTTGCCGCACTGCTCGCAGAAGCGGACCCGCAGCTTGACCTCGCTGAGGGCCGAGACGAGGCGGGTAACGTCCTCGGAGTCGGCCTGGAGCAGGTGGAAGGCGATCCGTTGCGCGCTCTTGGGACCGACGCCGGGAAGTCGTCCGAGCTCGTCGATCAGGTCCTGCACCGCGCCTTCGTACACACCAGCACCCTAAGCCCCGCCAGGCCGTGCCGTGATCACGAGCAGCCGGGCGTCACCGAGCATGGGTCACCGGCGAGGGAAGAGGACCCGTCGGGCGCGGACCCGGTGCGACCGGGGCCAGGACCGGAGCGCGGCCCACGGTCGACCGCCACGAGGCTCCCCGTCCTTGGGCTGCCCGGCCTGCACGGGCCCGATCCTGATGGGGCGCATCATCTCGTTGTCCTCGTGCTCGAGGATGTGGCAGTGCCACACGTACTGGCCGCCCCCCTCGAACCTTGCCCTGAGCCGGATCATCTCCCCCGGGTAGGCGATCACGGTGTCCTTGGTCCCGGACTCTCCCGGTTCGGCTGGGAGCACTGGGGCGTCGGGGCTCAGCGTCACCCACCCCTCGCCGACCTCGATGGGGCGTCGGTCGAGCACCTCGAAGGTCACGGCGTGCAGGTGCACCGGGTGCGCGTCGACGGTCATGTTGTAGACCTCCCACACCTCCGTGGCCCCTGACGCGGGGTTCTCCGTCACAGCGTCGGACCACATCTTCGCCTCGACCGGGACCGGTCCCTGACGCGGGTCGGCGGACAGGAGCCCCAGGACCGCAGCCACCGGCGCGTCGCCCCCGGCGGTCTCGTGGGAATGCTCGTTGAGCGACACGCGGCGCACCCGCACCTCGGGGCCCAGCGGGGCGATCCGGGGGAGGCGGAGGTGCTGCGGTGGGGTGCTCTGGTCCGAAGCCGTAGCGGCTCCGACCCGGAACTGCATGACCTGCCCCGTCGTCTCGGGGTGTGCCGGGTCGAAGTCGTCGTCAGGTTCTCCGCCGCCGTAGGGCTCGTCGGGCCCGATGTTGCGCAGGACGTGCGCACCGTGGGGCACACCCGCGAAGTCGACGATGACGTCGGCTCGCTCCGCCGGCCCCAGCAGGATGCGCCCCCGCCCTGCGCCCGTCACGTCGTGCGGGGCGGACAGGAAACCGCCGTCGTTGCCGATCTGCCAGGCGAGCACACCGGGGATGGCCGAGAAGTCGAGGATCAGGAAGCGGGACTGACAACCGTTGAGGAACCGGAACCGGTACCGACGCTGCTGGACCTCGAGGTAGGGCCAGGTGCGACCGTTGACGATGAGTGTGTTGCCGAAGAACTCCGGGTTCCACAGCGGCGACACCGGGGACTCCGGGATGAAGGGGCCGTCGTACTCGTCGAAGAAGGCCCGGGAGTCGGGGTAGAAGAGGGAGCCGTCGGCCTTGAACGAGCGGTCCTGGATCGCCAGGGGGATCTCGAGGTGGGTCGTTCCCGGGCGCTCCCCCGCCTGTGGCGCCGGCCCCGGGAGGGTGGCGCGACCATCGGTGCGGGCATCGCGCACCTCGGCGTCGCCGTGCGGGCCGCCACGGACCAGCAAGAAACCCACCGGTCCCGCATACACGTTGACACGGGTCATGCCGAGGGCGTGGTCGTGGAACCACAGGGTGCTCGCCCGGTTGTCCATGGGGTAGTCCGAGACGGCGGATCCCGTGCCCCAGACGCTGCGGTTGTCCTTCCACGCCTTGAGGGCGAAGAAGCGGTACCAGCGCCCCGACCGCGCGAACCCCCTGGGTATGTTGCGCGCGTCGGGCAGATACCACGCCTCGGGGTAGCCGTCGCTCTCGTCCCCGACCCCCGTCGCTCCGTGGAGGTGGGTGACGAGTGGCACCGGCCCTCGATAGGAGGTGTACTGCGTCGTGGCGTCGGTGAACTCCTCTGGCGGCACGTAGGTCAGTCCCGTGAAGTCGGGGCGCAGGTCGGTCCCTCTGAGGCCGTCCGGGCCCGGCCGTTGCTCGGGGTTGGCCCAGTGCAGCGTGGGGTCCACCGGAAGCAGGTGGGGCAGGAACGCCCCGTGGGCGTCCGTCAGCTGGTTGGACCAACTGACTCGGACCGGCCGCGCATGGACCGCCTCGATGGTCATCGACGGGGCGCCGTGCTGCGCGGTGCCGAACGTGTTCGCCGGGCCGTAGCCCCACAAGGTGGTCGTCGGGAGCCCGTGCGGGAGGACCTGCTGGTCGAACTGCCGGACACTGACGGTGTAGGAGTCGCACGTTCGCCGTAACCGGTCGAGGAAACGGCCAGACCGGGGCATGACCCCCGGCACCACGACCGGATCGAGGAACCGCGGGATCGCATCCGGCGCGAGCGCTCCCTTCGGAACCAGCTGCGCGACAACGGTCTTCGCCCCGCTGGTATCGGCGACCCACAGACTGAGCACCCCTGCACCGCTGAACGCGAAGAAGGCACGACGAGTCAACATGACATTCCCCTTGGTCCTTGACATCGGCGGTATCCGAAGCGCCCCCCACCCCTGGCGTCCATCCGCGTACCCACCGTGGACTCAACGGTATTGGCATGTGAGACGACCGTTGCCACAACGCCGAAAGTGGGCTGGTTGGACCTGAATCGCCCTCACTTGCTCCGCAGTCGAGGTAATTGTCCTCTCAGAGACCGGGACACGACCGCCACCGGGAGTCCCTCCCTCAGTCGGCGAGGGTCGTGGACCACCGCTCCTCGATGCGCCCGAAGCGCCAGATCGCGAGGGCGAGCACCCAGGTGACGACGAAGAGCCCGACGATCCAGTAGCCGACGTTGCCCAGGTCGATCCCGCCGATGGCGGCCAGCGGCCCGGTGTTCACCTCGAGCCGGTCGCGCAGGACCGAGGCCACCTCGATCCCGCCGACGCCGAGAGCCACGGCCACCGACAGGGAGGTGACGGCGATGTTGTAGTAGATCTTGCGGACCGGCTTGGACAGCGCCCAGCCGTAGGCGAAGTTCATGAACGAGCCGTCGATGGTGTCGAGCAGGGACATGCCGGCTGCGAAGAGCACTGGGAGGACGAGAACGGCATACCAGGGCAGGTTGGCGGCGGCGGCGCCACCGGCGATGACGAGCAGACCGACCTCGGTGACGGTGTCGAAGCCGAGCCCGAAGAGCAGCCCGACGGGGTACATGTGCCACGGGCGGCTCACCGTGCGGGTCACCCGCCCGAGCAGGAGGGTGAGGAAGCCGCGCTTGTCCAGCTGGCGCTCGAGCTCGACCTCGTCGAGGTGGCCGGACCGCATCCGGCGGAAGACCTTGACGATCCCGACGAGTGCCGCGAGGTTGACCAGCCCGATGAGCAGCAGGAAGACACCGGAGACCGATGCGCCCCACAGGCCGGTCACCTGCTGCAGGGTGGAGCCGTCGTCCTCGATGGCCCCGGCGAGGGCCCGGATGCCGAGCGAGACGAGCATGACCATGACGAAGACGACGGAGGAGTGGCCGAGGCTGAACCAGAAGCCGACGCTGAGAGGTCGGTCGCCTGCTCCCATCAGCTTGCGCGTCGTGTTGTCGATCGCGGCGATGTGGTCGGCGTCGAAGGCGTGGCGCATCCCGAGGGTGTAGGCCGTGACACCGAGACCGACGCCGAAGAGCTGGCCGGCCACGCGGTACTCCTGCGGGGCGACGACGCCGAGCAGCAGGCCCCAGCCGATGACGTGCAGCGCCGCGACGAGGGCGGCCATGCCGAGCAGGCTGCGCCGCTCCCCGCGGGTCAGCCGCTCACGCCACCACCGAGGGCCGACCTCTGACGCGCGGGCGAGGTCGAGGAGGGACACCCTGTGAGGCTAGATGCGACTCAGTCGCATCTGCAAGCGCAGCGCGCGGTCGTCGCCTCAGATGACGGGACCGGCGCCCGGGACCTCGTTGTAGGTGGGCACCTGCTCCTGGCCGCTGAGGCCGGCGATGGCCTCCATCACCTCATCCGTGAGCAGCCGGCGGGCGCGACCGGCCGGCATCCCGGCATACCTCTCGATCCCGATCGGCGCCCCGAAGCGCACCGTCACCTTCGCGAGCCTGGGGAAGCTGGCCCCGACCGGCTGGATGTCCTCGGTGCCGAGCAGACCGACGGGGACGACGGGCACGCCGGCCGTCAGGGCGAGCCAGGCGACACCCGTGCGGCCGCGGTAGAGCCGGCCGTCGCGCGAGCGGGTGCCCTCGGGGTAGATGCCGAACGCGTCTCCGTCGCGGAGCACCTCGAGCGCGGTGTCGAGGCTCTCCTGGGCAGCGGACGCGGAGTGGCGGTTGACCGGGACCATCCCGACCGAGGAGAAGAACACCTTGCGCAGGGCGCCCCCGACCCCCTTGCCCGTCCAGTACTCCTCCTTGGCGAGGAAGCGCACCTGCCGGGGAGCCGCGAGCGGGATGGCGAACGAGTCGATGAAGGACCGGTGGTTGCTGGCGAGGATGACGCCGCCGTCGGGGGGGATGTGGTGCGTGCCCTCGATCGTCGGCCGGTAGAGCGCACGGGTCAGCGGGACGAGAACGGTGCGCCCGGCCCTGTACATCATGTCGCCCAGACTAGGCCCGCCCCGGGCGACGACGAACCGGACCGTGCGAGCCGGAGGACCCGCGACCACGGGGTGAGACCAGTTCCGAAACGTCCTGGGGGCGGCTCAGGCCTGGCCCCGGGCGCACCAGGCGGTCGCCGAGACGTCGAAGGGGCCGTCGGGCAGCAGCCCGCTGCAGTGTCGGCGCAGGACCTCGCGGGTGTCGGGGTCGAGGCTCGCCACGTGGTCCCCCGCGGGCCCGACGCCCAGGGTGTAGGGCGTCCACCAGTCCTCGAAGCCGTCCATGCTGACGGTGACGGTGACCGAGCCGCCCTCGACGTGGGCCAGGCCCGCCCGGTGGCAGACGTCCGCGAGGTCGCCCTCGCGGCCCCCGACGACGTCGCGCTCACCGGCGACGCCGTTGTCGAGGTCGTGGGCGGCCTGCCAGAAGGTGCTGAGCGGACCCGAGTCGCCGGCCAGGTCCCAGACGCACACCGAGACGGTGCCACCGGGGCGGGTGACGCGCGCCATCTCCCGGACGCCGCCGACCGGGTCCCGCATGAAGCTCACGACGAGCTGGGAGACGGCCACGTCGAAGAGGCCGTCGGGGTAGGGCAGCCGCTCCGCCCCCGCGACCTGGACGTCGACGTCGGGGAACCGGTTGCGCAGGGCGACGGCAAACGGGGCCGACGGCTCGACGGCGGACACCTGCGAGGCCCCGAGCAGCGTGACGAGCCGCGTCGTGGCCGCCCCGGTTCCGGCTCCGACGTCGAGCGCACGCATGCCGGCAGCAACGCCCGACCACTCGAGGAACCGCGCCGCGAGTGGCCGGGAGTAGCGACCCATGAACGCGTCATAGGCCTCGGCGCTGACCTCGAAGCTCACCCTCCGACGGTACCTCCGCTGGAGCCCGGCCAAGAGGGAATCGCCCTGTCTCGTCTGACGATCCGGTCATACCTCCGATGGCGGACAGGACGACCCGACCCCGAGACCGGAAGCCCGGTCCAGCGCCTCCGTGTATCGGTCTAGGACTCCTCGGAGACGACGCGACCGCCGAGGACCTTCTCGATGACCGACCTCCCGACGTCTCCGGACTGCTCGATGTCCTCGTCGTCGTGCCGAGCTGCGGAGTCGTCGGTGGTCGGCCGCTGGGGCGCGGCATCGCCGTCGCTGCGCCGCGGGGAGCCGGTGCGGGCCTGCGCGAAGGAGGCCCGGACGGCGCTCGCCCCCTTGAGCGCGCCGCTCTGGCCGGTGGCCGGCTCACCGGTGGCTGGCGCCGCAGGTGACGGGTCGGGCGACGGCGGTGAGGACGACGACGGTGAGGATGACGGTGAGGCGGCGGTTGCCGGGGGTGCCGTGGCCCAGGCCGGTGCGGGCGCCGAGACACTTCCCCAGCCCGGGTTGTCCTGAGCCGAGCGTGACGGGGCGGTGGGGCTCAGCCCGGAGTCGGCGAGCGCCGACCGGGGCCCCGACGACGACCCTGAGGACGAACTGGCGGCCCCGTCGGCGGAGCCGGACGGACGCGCGTGACCCGCACCGGCGTCTCCCCACGACGCGCGCTCACCGCCGCTGGCGGAGCTGCCACCGTTGCCGCCAGGGTCGCTGCTGCCGGACGGCGCGCCCTGGCCTCCCCCGTCGGACGGTCGGTCGTCGTCGGGCCGCGGCGCGAAGGAGCTCGCCGGCGGTGCGACGGCGGACTGACCCATCGAGACCTCCTCGACGTGCTTGCCGTCGACGACGGCGTCGACCCCGAGCTCGTCGATGAGGGCCTGACGGACGACATCGGCGTGGTTGCCGGCGCGGAAGGTGTTGGTGAGCCCGACCGTGGCGATCCCCAGCGTCAGGGTCTTGCCGTCGAACGCGGTGACCTGGGCGTTCTGCGACACGAAGGTCCAGGTGAGCCGCCGCATCCCGAAGATCCGGCCCAGCACGTCCGGCCAGGCCCGGCGGATCGCGTCGGTGTCCATCCCGCCCGACCGCTCGGGGCCGGGAGACCCAGCGGCCGCGGGAGGGGTCGACTGGGCGTGAGCGGGCCCATCGGAGGGGTGCGACTCCCCGCCGGAGCGCTGGGTGTCGGGGCGCTGGGTGTCGGGGCGGTCGGGGCCGGGCTGCTCCGTCGCGGACGGGCCGCCGACCGACTCCCGGGGCGTGACCACCGGGGGCGCTCCGACCTCGGCCCGGGCGGCGTCGACCCGGCCTGCATCGTCCGGCGCAGCCGGCGCCGTCGAGCGGCCACCGCCGCCCATCCCACCGGCCGCGGGGGCGCTCTCGTGCGGGGAGGCGGAGACCCCGGCGCGTGGCGGCGTCCGGTCGGACACGGTGCGGCTCGGGGGCGAGACGACGGGCGCGGCGTCACCACCGGGAGCCTGGGTCCGGGCACCGGACGACGCGGGTGCCGGGCCGTGCACCTGGCTCGGGACGCCGCCGACGTCGAGGCGCCGCTCGAGACGGTCGAGGCGAGCGGCATACCCCTGCTCGCCGGAGGCGGCGGGCAGCAGCACCCGCGCGCAGATCAGCTCGAGCTGGAGGCGCGGGGAGTTGGCCCCCGTCATCTCGGTGAGACCGCTGTTGACGATGTCTGCGGCTCGGGACAGGGCCCCGGGACCGAACGCCGCCTGCTGGACGCGCATCCGCTCGAGCTGGTCCTCGGGGACCTCACGGAGCACCTGGCCGGCGCCCTCCTGGACGGCCGCGACGATGATGAGGTCGCGGAGCCGCTCGAGGAGGTCCTCGACGAAGCGCCGCGGGTCGTGCCCGGACTCGATGACCTTGTCGACCTGACGGAAGGTCGCCGCCCCGTCGGCGGCCGCGAGCGCGTCGATCGTCGCGTCGAGCAGCTCGGCGTCGGTGAAGCCGAGCAGCGACACGGCGCCGTCGTAGGTGAGCCCGTCGTCACCGGAGCCGGCGATGAGCTGGTCGAGGACGGAGAGGGAGTCGCGCACCGACCCGCCGCCGGCCCGCGTCACGAAGGACAGCACACCGGGAGCGACCCTGACGTTCTCCTGCTCGCAGAGCGTCTGCATGTAGGCGCCGAGCTTGGCGGGCGGGACGAGGTGGAAGGGGTAGTGGTGGGTGCGGGAGCGGATCGTGCCGATGACCTTGTCGGGCTCGGTCGTGGCGAAGACGAACTTCACGTGCTCGGGCGGCTCCTCGACGATCTTCAGCAGCGCGTTGAAGCCCTGCGGCGTGACCATGTGCGCCTCGTCGATGATGTAGATCTTGTAGCGGCTCTGCGCCGGGCCGTAGCTGGCCCGCTCGCGCAGGTCACGGGCGTCGTCGACACCTCCGTGGCTCGCGGCGTCGATCTCGATGACGTCGACGCTGCCGGCGCCGCCCCGGGCGAGCGCCACGCACGAGTCGCAGACCCCGCACGGCGTCGGCGTCGGGCCCTGCTCACAGTTGAGGCAGCGGGCGAGGATGCGGGCGCTCGTCGTCTTGCCGCAGCCGCGCGGCCCGCTGAAGAGGTAGGCGTGGTTGACCCGGCCGGTGCGCAGCGCCTGCATCAGCGGCTCCGTGACGTGCTCCTGGCCGATCACGTCGGCGAAGCTCTCGGGTCGGTAGCGGCGATACAGCGCGGTTGCCATCCCCGAACCCTAACCGCCCCCACCGACCCTCCCACCCGCGTCGGCGCCCGGTCGCGGGCGACCTGTCACCCGGGGATGGGACACTGGCCCCCAGACCACCCGCACCGCCGTCGAAGGACCTGCCCTCCATGAGCACCATCACCCTGCTGAGCGGCGAGGTCCGTGCCGACAAGGTCACCAAGACCATCGACGAGACGACCCTGCTGCTGCCGACGACGGTCCACGCCGACCCCGGTGACTGCGTCGTGCTGCGGGGTCCCAACGGCTCGGGCAAGACGACCCTGCTGCGCATCATCGGCGGGCTGCTCGACCCGACCGAGGGCACCGCGACGATCGGCGGGGTCCGCGCCGACGAGCGCATCCCCCGGGTCCGCAACGCCGTCGGCGCCCTGCTCGGCACGCCCACGACCTACCGCGACCTGACCCTCATCGACCACCTCGTCCTCGTCGACTCGACGTGGGGTGGTGACCCCAACACCTCCGACGAGCGCGGTCTCGCCCTGATGGCCCGCCTCGGCATCGACCACCTCGACGACCGCTTCCCGCACGAGCTCTCGTCGGGCCAGCAGCAGCTCTTCCGGCTCGCCCTCACCTTCGCCCGGCCGGCCTCCGTCGTGCTGCTCGACGAGCCCGAGCAGCGGCTCGACACCGTCAAGCGCGGCATCGTCGGCGACCTCATCCTCGAGCGCACCGCGGCCGGGGCGACGGTCATCCTCGCCTGCCACGATCCCGAGATGACCGCGGCGCTGGCCGACCACATCGTCGACATCGACCCGGCCCGATGACCCCACCCGCGAGCCCGGCAGCGGCGGCTCCGGACACCGTCGAGATCGACGACCTCGACATCATCGGCCAGGCCGACTGGGTCATCGGCGGCGAGGAGGCGCAGAAGGGCCGCAAGCAGGCGTGGTACGGCGCCTACGTCGCCTTCCTCGGGGCCCTCGCCTACGGCTTCCCGGTCGCGCAGGCGGTCTTCCGCACGACCGACCCGGCCTGGCTGCGACAGCAGCTGACCTCCCCGATCGCCCTCGGCGGCGTCGTCCTCAGCCTCGCCGGCATCCTCTGGGCGCTCTACTCCACCGGCTCGGTCCGCGGCCCCGTCGTGCCGCCCCTGCCGTGGATCGACCACG
>JBDSSS010000041.1:0-19639 GCA_039928615.1 Terracoccus sp.
AGCTGCTTGGCAAGCTTCTTGGCGCGGTGCTTCGTGCGGGTGAACACGACGGTGCGGCCGGGCGCGGCGGTGAGGTCGAGCAGGACCGGCAGGTGCGCGTCGTTGGCGACGTGGAGCACGTGGTGGGCCATCGTCGACACCGGCGACTGGGCCGAATCCGCCTCGTGCGTCACGGGGTTGGTGAGGAAGCGCTTGACGATGACGTTGACGCCCGCGTCGAGGGTGGCGGAGAAGAGCATCCGCTGGCCGTGCTTCGGCGTCTGGTCCATGATCCGGCGCACGCCGGGGAGGAAGCCGAGGTCGGCCATGTGGTCGGCCTCGTCGAGGATCGTGACCTCGATCGAGTCGAGGATGACGTGGCCCTGACCCATGAGGTCCTCGAGCCGGCCGGGGCAGGCGACGATGACGTCGACGCCGTTGCGCAGGCCCTGGACCTGCGGGTTCTGGCCGACGCCGCCGAAGATCGTCTGCGAGTTGAGGCCGAGCGACGTCGCGAGGGGGGCCATCGCGGTGTCGATCTGCGTGGCGAGCTCGCGGGTCGGGGCGAGGATGAGCGCGCGGGGCCGGCGGGCCTGGCGCCGGCCGTTGCCCGCCGCGAGGCGGGTGAGCAGGGGCAGCAGGAACGCGTAGGTCTTGCCGGAGCCGGTGCGGCCACGGCCGAGGACGTCGCGCCCGGCGAGGGAGTCGGGAAGGGTCGCGGCCTGGATCGGCGTCGGCGTCGTGATGCCGATGGAGTCGAGGACGGTGGTCAGGGCCGCGGGCACGCCGAGCGCGCCGAAGGTGGTGTCGGTCGACACAGGTGGTTGCTCCAAAAAGTTGATGAGGTCGTTCTGCCCGGCGCGAACGGTTCGGCGATGAACCTCGAAGGTCGCGGCGCAATGAGCGAATCGACTTGGGCGAGCGGAGAAGACCGCTGCCGAGAAGAGGGCCCGAGGCAGAACTGGGCGGGCCACTGTCGTCAACACTATCCGGTCCTGACGGAAACGGAGAATCGCCCCGGTCGGGGCCTGCTGGGGGTCACGATCGCAGGCTCAGAGCGCCACGCCCCGGCCAAGGGGTCGGGATCACCGGTTCGACGTGGGCCGAGCGTGCGATCCCGACCCCTTCCGGCTGCTCCGGACGGCCGTCCGGGGCCTCCGGAGCCTCCAAGGTCGCGATCCGTCAACGGTTCGGGCGCAACCCGTTGCGGCGTGCCCGTGAGGTGGCAGGATCGGCAGATCAGCCGGCGCAGCGTCGCGCCTGATCCCCAGTGAAGCTCGGAAGGACACCCCACATGCGTCGCATGTCCCTCATCGCCGTCACCGGCGTCCTCGCGGCCGGCCTCGGCCTGTCCGCGTGCGGTTCGGACTCCATGGCCCCCACGACTCCGGCTGCCGGTGGCGCCACCGCCGCCGCGACCGGGAGCGGTCCCGACGCAGCACTCGTCGCAAAGCTGCCCGCGAAGATCAAGTCCGCGGGCAAGATCGTCGTTGGCATCGACCCGACCTACGCGCCCAACGAGATGCTCGCGGCCGACGGCAAGACGGTCGAGGGGTTCGACGTCGACCTGTTCAACGCCGTCGCAGCCAAGTTCGGGGTGACCGCCGAATACGTCCCCTCCAGCTTCGACTCGATCATCCTCGGCGTGACGGGCGGCAAGTTCGACATCGGCGTCTCGAGCTTCACGGTCAACCCCGAGCGCAAGAAGCAGGTCAACATGGTCAGCTACTACAGCGCCGGTACCCAGTGGATCGTCCCGACGGGCAACCCCAAGGGCGTCAAGATCGACGAGGCGTGCGGCCTGTCCATCGGCGTCCAGAAGGGCACCGTCCAGCTCGACGACCTCACCGCCCGCAGCAAGACGTGCACCGACGCCGGCAAGCCGGAGATCAAGCAGATCATCCAGGAGGGCCAGGACCAGGTCACGGCCGACCTCGTCGGTGGCAAGACGGCCGCGATGCTCGCCGACTCACCCGTCGGCCTCTACGCGGTGAAGCAGACCGGCAAGCTCGAGCCGCTCGGTGACATCTACGACTCGGCCCCCTACGGCTACGTCCTGCCCAAGGACGCGACGGACTTCGCGAACGCCGTCGTCGACGCCCTCAAGGCCGCCGAGGCCGACGGGTCCTACGAAGCGGCCCTGAAGAAGTACTCGGTCGAGGCCGGCGGGATCTCCGACTTCGCGCTCAACCCCTGAGCCGCGCGATGTCCGAGTCCCCCAGCGACGACGGCGGAACCGGTCGCTCCGGCAGTACGGACGAGCACCGGCCGGGCACGATCCACGCCCGGCCGGTGCCGCACCCGGGGCGGTGGGTCGCGCTCGGCGTGATCCTCGTCCTCATCGCGATGATGATCAGCTCGTTCGTGACCAACGAGCGCTGGGGCTTCCCCGACGCCCTGCAGATCATGCAGCAGACGCCGGTGCTCGAGGGCCTCGTCAAGGGCACCATCGTCGGCACCATCGGCGCGATGATCATCGGCGTCACCCTCGGTGTCCTCATCGCCGTGATGCGGCTGTCGGAGAACCCTGTGCTGCGCGGGGTCTCCTTCGTCTACACGTGGTTCTTCCGCGGCATACCGCGGCTCGTCCTGCTCGGGATGATCGGCACCGGCATCGGCTTCCTCTACAGCAAGCTCGACTTCGGCATCCCCTTCGGCCAGCAGTTCGCCTCGCTGCTCGGGCTCTCGAGCGACTTCACCTTCTTCAGCCTCGACGTCAACCAGTTCTCCAGCTCGCTGCTCGCCGGCATCCTCGGCCTCGGCCTGTCCGAGGCCGCCTACATGGCGGAGATCGCGCGCGCCGGGATCATCTCGGTCGACAAGGGGCAGAACGAGGCCGCGCAGGCCCTCGGGATGAGCAACGGCAAGACGATGCGGCGGATCGTGCTCCCGCAGGCGATGCGGGTCATCGTGCCACCGACGGGCAACGAGACGATCGCGATGGTCAAGGACACCTCGCTCTTCTCCGCGATCCCGATCATCACCGAGCTCTACTTCCAGACCCGGGCGATCGGCACGCGGACGCTGCTCATCATGCCGTCGTTCGTCGCGGTCACCGCCTGGTACCTCATCGTCGGGTCGGTTCTGATGACGGGGCAGTACTTCCTCGAGAAGCGCTTCGGACGCGGCTTCGGGGCGCCGTCAGCGCCGCGGGGCGGCCGGTTCTCCCGGGCGACCGGGACGGGGGGTGAGGCATGAGCACCGACCAGACGCGGGCCGCGCGGGCCGGGAGCAGCGACGAGAAGCCGCTCGTCCACGCGCTCAACGTGACGAAGTCCTTCCACGGCAACGAGGTGCTCAAGGGGATCGACCTCGACGTCCACCGCGGTGAGGTCGTCTGTCTCCTCGGGCCGTCCGGCTCGGGCAAGACGACCTTCCTGCGCTGCATCAACCAGCTCGAGGCGATCGACGGCGGGCGCATCTGGGTCGACGGCGAGCTCGTCGGCTACCGCGACGTCGACGGCACGCTGCACCACCTCACCGACAAGCAGGTGGCGGCCCAGCGCCGCGAGATCGGGATGGTCTTCCAGCGCTTCAACCTCTTCCCGCACAAGACGGCGCTGGAGAACGTCACCGAGGCGCCGACCCAGGTGCGCGGGGTCTCGAAGAAGGCGGCGAAGGCGCGGGCGCTCGAGCTGCTCGAGCAGGTCGGGCTCGGAGACAAGCCGTCGGCCTACCCGGGCGCCCTGTCCGGCGGCCAGCAGCAGCGGGTCGCCATCGCCCGGGCCCTCGCGATGGAGCCGAAGCTGATGCTCTTCGACGAGCCGACGTCGGCCCTCGACCCCGAGCTCGTCGGTGACGTGCTCAAGGTCATGCGCGACCTCGCCGACGCCGGCATGACGATGATCGTCGTGACCCACGAGATGGGCTTCGCGCGCGAAGTGGCCGACCACGTCGTCTTCATGGACGGTGGCGTCGTCGTCGAGCAGGGCCGGCCCGCCGACGTCCTCGGCAACCCGCAGCACGAGCGCACCCGGTCGTTCCTGCGTCGGATGCACTCCGAGGAGGAGCAGGACCGGCAGGACGAGGTCGACGCGGGGGTGGGCACAATGGCAGCCATGACGACGGAGTCACGGCTGCCCGACCACGAGATCCCGACGATGTCGGTCGACGAGCTGCGCGCCACCCAGCTCGAGCGGCTGCGCACGACGGCGCGAGCGGCATACGACCACGTCCCGCACTACCGGGCAGCGTTCGAGCACAACGGCTTCCACCCCGACGACCTGCACACACTCGAGGACCTGCGGCGTATGCCGTTGACGGCCAAGGCGGACCTGCGGGCCAACTATCCCTTCGGGATGTTCGCCGTGCCGCGCACGCAGGTGGCGCGGGTCCACGCGAGCTCGGGCACGACGGGGCGGCCGACCGTCGTCGGCTACACGAAGGCGGACATCGACACGTGGGCCGACCTGATGGCCCGCTCGATCCGGCTCGCCGGTGGCCAGCCCGGTGACCTCGTCCACGTCGCCTACGGCTACGGCCTGTTCACCGGTGGCCTCGGGGCGCACTACGGCGTCGAGCGTCTCGGCGCGACCGTCGTGCCCGTGAGCGGCGGCATGACCGAGCGCCAGGTGCAGCTCATCCAGGACTTCGAGCCACGCGTCATCATGGTGACGCCCTCCTACTTCCTCAGCCTGCTCGACGAGATGGAGCGCGCCGGCATCGACCCGGCGGGCACCAGCCTCGAGGTCGGGATCTTCGGCGCCGAGCCGTGGACCGAGTCGATGCGCCGGGAGATCGAGGGCCGCACCGGGATGGACGCCGTCGACGTCTACGGCCTGTCCGAGGTGATGGGCCCCGGTGTGGCGCAGGAGGCGGCCACGACCAAGGACGGCCTGCACCTCTGGGAGGACCACTTCTACCCGGAGGTCATCGACCCGGTGACCGAGGAGGTGCTGCCCGACGGCGAGGTCGGCGAGCTCGTGCTCACCTCGCTGACGAAGCAGGCGATGCCGGTCATCCGCTACCGCACGCGAGACCTGACCCGGCTGCTCCCGGGCACCGCGGTCCCGTCGATGCGGCGGATCGAGAAGATCACCGGCCGGACCGACGACATGATGATCGTCCGCGGCGTCAACGTCTTCCCGACCCAGATCGAGGAGCACGTGCTCGCCGAGCCACGCCTGTCCCCCTACTTCCAGTGCGTCCTGACCCAGCCGGGACGGCTCGTCGAGCTCACGGTCCTCGTCGAGCCCGTCTCGACGCTCGCCACCGGGGCCGCGGACGACATCGCCCGGGACCTCGAGCGCGCGGTCAAGACCCACGTCGGCACGACCTGCCGGGTGCAGGTGCGCGAGCCCGGCTCGATCGAGCGGTCGATCGGCAAGGCCCGGCGGATCGTCGACGAGCGGCCGCGCCCGTGACCGGGCCCGACTCCGCCCTCGCGCCGTATGCCGTCGTGGCCCCGGCCGGCGCCCGCCCGGTCGGGACCCCGCCCTTCTGGGCTCCGGGCACCGAGGTGATGTGGCGCTTCCGGGACCACGGCTGGGCGCCCGGACTACCGGAGACCGCCACCCCCATGCGGGTCGTCCGCGACGACGAGCGCGGCACCGTAGCCTGGCTCGCACCCGGCACGGTCCACCTGACGAAGCGCTACGCCGACGGAGCGGGACTGCGGGACGTGCCGCTCGAGCGCCGCTTCCACACCGAGCAGCACCGGGTGCAGGCACTCACCCGGTGGACCGGGGCCGGCATCCTGCGGATCGCCCCCGCCGGACGACCCTGGTCGGTGTGGCTCTTCTGGGACACCCCCGACGGCGGCGCAGACGCCGACTGGGTCTTCGAGGGCTGGTACGTCAACCTCGAGAACGCCCACGTCCGCTCCGGCACCGCCACCTTCACCGGCGACCACGTGCTCGACGTCTGGGTCGATGCCGACGGGACGATCTCGATGAAGGACGAGGACGAGCTCGAGGCGGCCGTGGCTGCGGCACGCTTCACCCCCGCCGAGGGCGAGCAGGTCACGGCCAACGGCCGGTGGGCCCGGGCTGCGGTCGACGCCGGCGAGTGGCCCTTCGACCCCGAGTGGACCCGGTGGCGACCGGACCCCACGTGGACGATACCGACGCTCTCTCGGGACGAGCGCTGGGACCTCGACCTCACCGGACTCGACCTGACCTGAGTCGAACTCACAGGCAACGGCAGGTATCAGAACCGGGGTGGACCGCTCTGAGCACTCGTGGGCGGAGCCGCCGCCCGCCGTGACGCAGGAGGCCAACGATGAGCTGGACCCCACCATCCCGGGCCAACATGGTCGGGGCGTGGCCCATCGAGACCCTGGCGGACCCGAGCGAACAGCGTCGGCGTCGCTCCGACCGCCTGGCGGGTCTCCCGCTCTACCTCATCGCCGTGACGGTCCTCGACCAGCTCTGCCGGGTCGCCCTGCGCGTCCTCGAGCGCTGACCCGGCCTCCACCGGCCTCCACCGGTCATCACCGGTCGCGGAGCGCGTCCCGGACGAGCACGAGGGCCGCATCGTCGGTGACCCCGGCGTCGCGGACGGCCGCGGCGAAACCCGCCGCGAGCACGGACAGCCCGACGGCGGCCGTGTGCTCCCCCGCCGCCACCGTCGTCCCCGCCCGACCACCGGTCGTGACGAGACCCTCCGCCTCGAGCTCCTTGACGGCGCGCGCGACCGTGTTGGCCGCGAGCCCGAGCGCCGCGGCGAGACCGCGCACCGTCGGCAGCCGGTCGCCGGGCAGCAACCGGCCCGTCGCGACGAGCGCCGCGACCTGGTCTCGCACCTGCTCGAAGGGCGGCTCGGCTGCGTCCGGGTCGACCCGGAGGCCGAGGTCCGCGACCGACACCTGGCGCCTCTGCTCCTGCACGGGCCCAGTGAGCCAGCGCCGACCGCCCGGCGTCAAGGGCACCCCGCCCGAGACCAGGCCGATGGCCGACGGCCACCCGGGCTGCCGCCGAGGGAGCGGCATACCGCAGAGGTGACATCGGCCACGTCGGGCCACGATCGGCCCCGATCATGGGTCAGGTACTACAGGGTGTCGTAGTCTGTTCGAGTCATGCTCACCCGACCGACCGGGAGCCCTCCATGGATGCCACAGACCTGGCCAGGTGGCAGTTCGCCATCGTCACCGTCTACCACTTCCTCTTCGTGCCGATCACCATCGGCATGTCCCTCATCGTCGCGATCTTCCACACCGCCTGGGTGCGCACGCACCGGCCGCAGTGGCTGCGACTGGCCAAGTTCTTCGGCAAGCTCTTCCTCATCAACTTCGCCCTGGGGCTCGTCACCGGCATCGTCCAGGAGTTCCAGTTCGGGATGAACTGGTCGGACTACTCCCGCTTCGTCGGTGACATCTTCGGCGCCCCCCTCGCCATCGAGGCCCTCCTCGCCTTCTTCCTCGAGTCGACCTTCCTCGGCCTGTGGATCTTCGGCTGGGGGCGCATCCCGGAGAAGCTGCACGCCACGACGATGTGGATCGTGCACGTCGGCACCGTGCTGTCGGCCTACTTCATCCTCTCGGCGAACTCCTTCATGCAGAACCCCGTCGGCTACCGGTTCAACCCCGAGAGCGGGCGCGCCGAGCTGATCGACTTCTTCGCGGTGCTCACCAACAAGGTCCAGCTCGTCACCTTCCCGCACGTCATCTTCTCCGCCTACATGGCCGGCGCCGCCGTCGTCATGGGCGTCGCGCTCTACCTGATGCGCCGCGAGGCCAGGGCCGCCGCGGACGCCGACCCGACCGCCACCGACGCACCGATGTACCGGCGGGCCACCCGGATCGGCGCGATCATCACCCTCGTCGCGGCTGTCGGCGTCGTCGCGACCGGTGACGTCCAGGGCAAGATCATGACCGAGGTGCAGCCGATGAAGATGGCAGCCGCGGAAGCGCTCTACGAGTCGGTCCCCGCCGGCGAGGGCGCTCCCTTCTCGGTGCTGACGGTCGGCTCGCTCGACGGCTCGCACGCCAACCCGATCATCGAGATCCCCGGGCTGCTCAGCTTCCTCGCGACCGGCTCGTTCACCGGCGAGGTGATGGGCATCAACGACCTCAAGGCGCAGTACGCCCAGCAGTACGGCGCGAGCGGCAACCCCCTCGTCACCGACACCGCCACCGACTACGTGCCCAACATCCCGACGACCTACTGGTCCTTCCGGCTGATGATCGGACTCGGGATGGCCGGGGCCGCCATCGCCCTCGCCGTCCTGTGGATGACCCGCAAGGGCCGCCTGCCGACCCACCGGTGGTTGCTGTATGCCGCTGTCGCCGCTCCGCTCCTGCCGGTGTTCGCCAACTCGTTCGGCTGGATCTTCACCGAGGTCGGACGCCAGCCGTGGATCGTCTTCGGACTCATGACGACCGCCACCGGCGTCTCACCGAGCGTCTCGACCGGCGAGGTGATCACCTCGATGACCGTGCTCACGCTCCTCTACGGCGCGCTCGCCGTCGTCGAGATCAAGCTCTTCCTCCACTACGTCCGCAAGGGTGCCGAGCCGTTCGAGCAGCCCCAGGACCCGAGCGAGCGGGACGAGGACGCCCCCCTCGTCTTCGCCTACTGAAAGGGCTGACCACCATGGATCTCGCAACCTTCTGGTTCATCGTCCTCGGCGTGCTGTGGACCGGCTACTTCGTCCTCGAGGGCTTCGACTTCGGCGTCGGCATGCTCCTGCCCGTGCTCGGCGGCACGCGCTACGCGACCGACCGGGCCGACGGCGAGAAGCGCCGCCGCCTGCTGCTCACCACGATCGGGCCGGTCTGGGACGGCAACGAGGTGTGGGTGCTCACGGCGGGCGGCGCCACCTTCGCGGCCTTCCCGCACTGGTACGCGACGATGTTCAGCGGCTTCTACCTGCCGCTGCTGCTCATCCTCGTGGCCCTCATCGTGCGCAACCTCGGCTTCGAGTACCGCCACAAGCGCCCGGGCACCCAGTGGAAGGCGCGCTGGGACCAGGCGATCTTCTGGGGGTCGCTCGTCCCGGCCCTGCTCTGGGGGGTGGCGCTGACCAACATCGTGCGTGGGGTGCCGATCAACGCCGACAAGGAGTACGTCGGCAACCTCTTCACCCTGCTCAACCCGGTCGGCCTGCTCGGCGGACTCGTCTTCGTCGCGCTCTTCCTCACCCACGGCGCGATCTTCCTCGCGCTCAAGACCGACGGCCGGATCCGTCACGAGGCCCGCGGCATCGCCCAGCGGGTCGGGGTCGTCGCGGCCCTGCTCGCGGTCGTCCTGCTCGTCGTGCTCGGGGTCAGCGGCGGCACGCTCGCCTCGTGGGTGACGACGCTCGTCGCCGCGGGGTCGCTGCTCGCCGCGATCTGGGCCAACCGGGTCGGCCGCGAGGGCTGGGCCTTCATCGGCACCGCGGTGACGATCGCGATGGCGGTCGCGACCTACTTCCTGATCCTCTTCCCCAACGTCATGCCGAGCTCGCTGGACCCCGCGTGGGACCTCACCATCGCCAACGCGTCGAGCACCGACTACACGCTGAAGGTGATGACGATCGTCGCGGTCGTCTTCACCCCGATCGTGCTGCTCTACCAGGGCTGGACCTACTGGGTCTTCCGCCAGCGACTGTCCACGACCCACATCCCCGACGACGCCCCGCTGGAGCCGGTGCACCGCTGAGGTCCACCCCACCACCTGATGAAGCCCTTCGACCCGCGTCTGCTCCGGGCGGTCCCCGCCGCCCGGAGGCCCGTCGCCGCCCTCGGCGCCCTGGGGATCGCCTCCGGGGCCGTGACGATCGGGACAGCCTTCGCCCTCTCGGCCCTCGTCGTCGCCGTCGTCGACGGGTCGGGCCTGCGCATCCCGCTCGTCTGGCTCACCGCCCTGTTCGTGGCGCGCGCGCTGCTCGCCGGCGCCGGTGAGATGGTCTCGGCCTGGGCCGGCGTCTCCGTGTCGACGGCGCTCCGCTCGGCGCTGCTGCGTCGGTGGGGCCGCCTCGACGCCGACGCCCGCCCCGAGAGCGGGACCGCGGTCACCCTCGCGACGGGGGGCGTCACCTCGATCGAGCCGTATGCCGCCCGCTTCCTGCCGACCCTCGTGACCGCGGCGGTCGTGCCAGCCCTCGCGGTGCTCACCCTGCTCGTCGTCGACTGGCGCAGCGCCCTCGTCGTCGTGCTCACCCTGCCACTGCTGCCCCTCTTCGCCGCCCTCATCGGATCGGCGACGGCCGAGTCGACGCAGCGGCGCTGGTCCGCCCTCGCCTCCCTCTCCGGTCACTTCCTCGACGTCGTGCGCGGGCTGCCGACCCTGGTGTCCTACGGCCGAGCCGGTCGCCAGACGGAGACGATCCGGGACGTGAGCGACCGGCACCGTCGCGCGACCATGGAGACGCTGCGGATCGCCTTCCTCAGCTCGGCCGCGCTCGAGCTGCTCGCGACGATCTCGGTGGCCATCGTCGCCGTGACGGTCGGACTCCGGCTGGCCGGCGGCGGGATGGCGCTCGGCCCGGCGCTCGTCGCGATCCTGCTCGCGCCCGAGGCCTACTGGCCGATCCGGCGGGTCGGCGCGGAGTACCACGCGGCGGCGGACGGCGCCGTCGCGCTCGACGCGCTGCTCGTCCAGCTCACCGACCCCGGCCCCGAGTCCGTGTCCGAGTCCGAGAGCGCCCCCGAGCAAGTGAGGGTGCGCCCGAGCTGCAACCGGCCTCGCCGTCGGCGGGTCGTCGCTCGGGACCTCGGCTACCGCTACCCCGGGTCGTCCGTCGACGTCGTCTCCGACCTCGACCTCGACCTCGGTCCCGGTCTCACCGTCGTCACCGGCCCGTCCGGCGTAGGCAAGTCGACCCTGCTCGACCTGCTCGCGGGACTGCGCCGTCCGACCGCCGGCACCGTGTCGGCCCCGGACGTCCACTACCTGACCCAGCGGCCGTTCCTCGTCGGCGGACCCATCCGCGACTCCCTGACGCTCGCCCACCCGGCCTCGGACGCCCGGCTCTGGGACGCGCTGCGCGCCGTCGGGGTCGACGGGGTGGTGGCGAGCCTCGACCACGGCCTCTCCGCGACCCTCGGTGACGACGGTTTCGGCGTGTCGGCGGGCCAGCGCCAGCGGCTCGCGCTCGCCCGCGCCGTGCTCGCCCCCGAGCCGGTCCTGCTGCTCGACGAGCCGACTGCCCACCTCGACACCGAGGCCGCCGAGCAGGTCAATGCCCTCATCGTCGAGCTGGCCCGGCACCGGGTCGTCGTCGCGGTCACCCACCGGCCCGAGCTCGTCCGGTCGGCCCACACGCACGTGCACCTGACGCGCCGTGGCACGGGACGGGGCACGGGGACCGAAGCGGGTACGTCACCCAGCGAGCGCCGGTTCGAGCCGGCGCACCGGGACCCGGCGGGAGGTCGGCCATGAGCACGCGGAGCGCGTCGGCCGCGATACCCGCTCGACCTGCCGCAGCGCCGCGCCCGGTCTGGCGCCCCACGGCGGGGACGGTCAGGGGCGGGCTCCTCGGCGGGCTCGCCACCGCGTCGGGGATGGCGCTGACCGCGACCTCGGGCTGGCTCATCGTGTCCGCCGCCCAGATGCCGCCGATCCTCACGCTGCTCACCGCCATCGTCGCGGTCCGCGCGTTCGGGATGGCCCGGCCCACCTTCCGCTACGCCGAGCGCCTCGCGAGCCACGACGCCGCGCTGGGGACGCTCGCCGACCGACGCACCGAGGCGTATGCCGCCCTCATCCCCCTCACCCCCGCCCGCCTCGGTCGCCGCCGCCGGTCCGACGTGCTCACGGGTGTCGTCGAGGACCTCACCGACGAGGTCGACGCGCAGGTGCGGGTCACGGTGCCGGTCATCTCCACCGTCCTCGCCGGCGGCATCGTCATCGCCGTGACCGCGGCCCTGGCCCCGGTCGCCGCGGCCGTCCTGCTCGTCCTCGCACTCGTCGTGGCCACCCTGTGCCGGGTCGCCCTCTCGCTCGAGTCCCGATGGCTGGGCGAGCTGCTCGTGGCGCGGGCCGAGGTGGCGCGGGTCAGTGAGCTGACCACGGGCCAGGCCCAGCAGCTGCGGGCGGTCGGCGGGTGGGGGACCGCCCTCGGCTGGCTCGACGACGCCCACGCCGGGCTCGACCGCGCGACGCGGCGGCTCAGCACCGGGCGAGCGCTCGCCTCCGGCGGATTCCTCCTCGCGGTCGGTGCGGCCGTCGTCGCCGTAGCCCTCGTCGCGCGCGACCTCGACGTGAGCACCCCGGTCAAGGCCCTGCTCGTGCTCACCCCGGTCGCCGTCACCGAGGCGATCACCCCCCTCGTCGACGCGATGCGGGCCCTCGCGCGGGCCACCGGCAGCGCCGAGCGGGTCCGCGGCCTGCTCACCCTCGACCCCGCCGTGACCGAACCCGGCGACCACCCCGGCATCCACCCCGACGACGACACCCATCACCACACCGGCGACCGGACCACCCGACCCACCGGTCCACGACCACCCCGCATCGAGTGCGTCGGGCTCACGGCGTCGTGGACGGGCGAGCGCACCGACCTCGGACCGCTCGACCTCACGATCGCGCCCGGTGCCCGGCTCGCCGTCACGGGGCCGAACGGCTCGGGCAAGTCGACGCTGCTCGCGATCCTGGCCCGCCACCTCGACCCGTCGTCGGGGACGGTCCGGATCGACGGGGCCGACGTCACGACCCTCCCCCTCGAGCAGGTCAGGGCCCTCGTCGCCGTCGTCGACGACGAGCCCCACGTGTTCGCGACGAGCGTGCGGCACAACCTGCTGCTCGCCGCTCCCGAGGCTGACGACGAGGCCGTCGCCGGAGCCCTCGAGCGCGCGGGGCTCGGTGCCCTCCTCGCCGACCTGACCGAGGGCCTCGACACGGTCCTCGGCGAGGGAGGGCGCGGGCTGTCGGGCGGCGAGCGCGCCCGTCTCGGGATCGCCCGGGCGCTGCTCAGCGGTCGACCGGTCATCCTGCTCGACGAGCCGGTCGCGCACCTCGACCCACCGACCGCCACCGCGGTCGTCGACGACCTGATGGCGGCGGAGCGCGACGACCCGACCCGGACCATCATCATGGTGACCCACCGACCGGAGGGCCTCGACCGCTTCGACTCGGTCGTCCACCTCACCCCGCCTCGCCCCTGACCCACCGCCGCCATCCCCACCGCACGAACCGGAGAACGAGATGCCTACCCCACGCAACCGCCTCGGCGACCTCGAGCGCGCCGTCATGGAGCTGCTCTGGACGACGGGTCCGACCCGGACGAGCGGCCTGACGGTCCGCGAGGTGCACGACCGGATCGGCGTCGAGCGGGGGCTGGCCTACACCACCGTGATGACCGTGCTCGACCGGATGTCGAAGAAGGACCTCGTCGACCGGGAGCGCGACGGGCGCGCCTGGCGCTACACCGCGGCCTACAGCCGTGAGCAGCTGACCTCCGAGACGCTGCACCACACCCTCGGTGAGCTGGCCGGCGCCGAGCGACGCAACGCCCTGCTCCACTTCCTCGACGAGTCGAGCCCCCAGGTGATCGACGAGCTGCGCGAGGCCCTCGCCGAGCTCGAGTCCCGGGAGGAGACCCGGTCTGCACCGGCGGACGGGAACCTCCGGGACCGGGACCGGCGTCGGGCCTGACACCCGTGTCCGCGACCGCGCTGCTCGCGCTCGCCGTGCTGCTGGCCTGGCCGGTCCCCCGGGTGCTCGCCCGGATGACCGCCTTCCGCCGGGCGCCGCGGCCCGCCCTCGTCGTCTGGCAGGCCACGACGGTGGCGGCCGTGCTCGCTGCCCTGTTCGCCGCTCCGGCCGGGGTCGGCCGGTGGGCCGGCTCGCAGTCCGGTCCGGGGCGGACCGTCGCCCTCGGGCTGGCGGTCCTCGTCACCGCGGTCGTCGCGGCGCGGCTGCTCCTGTCCGGGCACCGGGTGGGGCGTCGCCTGCGGGCGGTCCGCCGCACCCACCGCGAGCTCGTCGACCTGCTCGGCCTCCCGACGACGGACGAGCAGGTCGAGGCGGCGACGGCGCGGGAGCCACGGACCGGCCGGACGCCCCGGCCCGGCGGCGTGACCGCCGGCCAGCTGCGCGTGCTCGACCACCCGACACCCACCGCCTACTGCGTGCCCGGCCTGCGCCGGCGCGTGGTCGTGACCCGCGGAGCCCTCGACCTGCTCCCCGCCGACGAGGTCCGGGCCGTCATCGCCCACGAGCGCGCACACCTCGCCGCCCGGCACGACCTCGTCGCCGAGTTCTTCACCGTCGTGCACGAGGCCGTCCCGGGCTTCGTGCGCTCGCCAGAGGCGCTCACCGAGGTGAACCTGCTCATCGAGGTCCTGGCCGACCGGTCGGCCGTCCACGCGACCAGCGCGGTGACGACCGGTCGGGCCATCGTCCGGATGGCCGGCGGCCCGAAACCGTCCGGCACCATGGCGGTGCGGGAGGGGCCCTCGGCCGCGCGCGTGCGGATCGAGCTGCTCGACGCACGCCGGGTGGCCGGCATACCGACGGGGGTCGTCGCGGTCGGGATGTATGCCTTCGCGGCCGGCCTGCTCGCGGTCCCCGTGGGCCTGCTCTCCCTCGCCCTCGCCTGAACGGGCCGTGACCCGTCTGAACTCAGCCTCGCTAGGGTGAGGCCATGCGCGTACTCGTCAGCGGCGGAGCCGGCTACATCGGCTCGCACACCGTGGTCCAGCTCATCGCGGCGGGGCACGACGTGCTCATTGTCGACAACTTCGCCAACAGCAAGCCGGCGGTCGTCAACCGGCTCGAGGCCCTCACCGACACCCACCTGCCGGTTGAGGCCTTCGACCTGCGCGACCGGGACAAGACCGAGCACCTCTTCGCCACCGAGCGGATCGACGCGGTCATCCACTTCGCCGGCCTCAAGGCGGTCGGCGAGAGCGTCGAGAAGCCACTCGAGTACTACGAGAACAACCTCGAGACGACCTTCTCCCTCATCCGCGCGATGCGTCGGCACGGGGTCACCAAGCTCGTCTTCAGCAGCAGCGCCACCGTCTACGGCCACAACCCCCCGCCGCTCGTCGAGGACATGCCGACCGCCGCGACGAACCCCTACGGGTGGACCAAGGTGATGATCGAGCAGATCCTGCGCGACGTCGCTGCGTCGGACCCCTCGTGGCGGATCGCCCTGCTGCGCTACTTCAACCCGGTCGGCGCCCACGCGAGCGGCACGCTCGGTGAGGACCCGCAGGGGATCCCCAACAACCTCATGCCCTTCATCGCGCAGGTCGCCGTCGGGCGGCGTGAGGCGCTCAAGGTCTTCGGTGACGACTACCCGACGCCCGACGGCACCCCGCTGCGCGACTACATCCACGTCGAGGACCTCGCTGCCGGCCACCTCGCCGCCCTGACCCGGCTCGGCTCGACCGACGAGCCGGTGTCGACGTGGAACCTCGGAACCGGTCACGGCACGTCGGTGCTCGAGGTGTTGCACGCCTTCGAGCGGGCCGTCGGGCGCGAGCTGCCCTACGAGGTCGTGGGCCGCCGCGCCGGCGACCTCGCCGAGTCCTTCGCCGACCCCCACAAGGCCAACGTGGAGCTTGGCTGGAGCGCGACGAGGACGATGGACGACATGTGCGTCGACCAGTGGCGCTGGCAGAGCGGGAACCCCACCGGCTACCCCGACGCCTGACCCCCGGCGCGGGTACCCGATCCGGGGGTCAGGGGCGCGGGTCGAGGGCGTCGTAGTCGCGGAAGGACGGCACCCGGGCAACGGTGACGAGCACGAGCAGTACGACGAGGATGCCGCCCACGACCGCGGGCACCCAGGTGACCGTGAGCGTCGCGAGGGTGCCGGCGAACATCTGGCCCAGCCGCGGACCGCCGGTCACGACGACGGTGAACACGCCCTGGATCCGGCCGCGGAGGTGGTCGGGCACGGCCGCCTGGAGGATCGACTGGCGGAAGATGGAGCTGATGTTGTCGGCGCCGCCGGCCACGGCGAGGCAGAGACCGCCGACGACGAGCGCGGGACGGCTCACGTTGGCGAAGTCGCGGGAGACCACCGAGTGGCCCGACAGCATGAGCGTGGCCAGGACGAGGCCGAAGCCGAGGACGGCCACCCCGTAGACGACGATCGAGGCGCGGATCGCCCGCCCCTGCCAGCGCAGTCCCGTGAGGCGACCCGACACGAGGCTCGACAGGATGCTCCCCACCGCGAAGGAGGCGAGCAGCGCTCCCGCCGTGACGGACCCGCCGCCGATGACGATCGCACCGACGGCCGGCAAGAGGACCATCGGCTGGCCGAAGGTCATCGCGATGAGGTCGACGACGAAGCTCATCCGCACATTGGGCCAGCTGCGCAGGTGGGACAGCCCGTCGAGGACCGACCGCAGGCCACCGACGACGGGACGACCGTCACCCGGCTGGATCCGCGGGAGGGCCCACAGGCCGAAGAAGCCCGCGACGAAGAGGACGACGTCGACGGTGTAGGTCCACGCGTAGCCGACGTGGGCGACGAGCAGGCCGGCGACACCGGGCCCCACGGTCACCATCAGGCCCGTCGAGATCCCGAGCAGCGCCGCGGCCTTGGGCAGCATCTCGATCGGGAGCAGCCGCGGCACGATCGCCTGCCGGGTCGCCGAGGCGATCGTCGAGGCCACCGCGTTGACCGTCGTGATGACGTAGAACGGCCAGACCGTCTCCACCCCGAGCCAGGCGATCGTCGCGAGCGTCACGGTCGAGGCCCAGGCGAGCAGCGACGCGATGAGGGCGACGGCCCGGCGGTCGAAGCGGTCGGCGATGGCGCCGCCGTAGAGCCCGGCCACGACCATCGGCAGCAGCGCGAACCACGCGACGAGCGAGACCATGAAGGTCGACCCGGTCAGGTCGTAGATGTGCAGCCCGACCGCGGTGCTCGTCACGAAGGTGCCGACGCCCGCCAGGGTGTTGCCGAACCACAGCCGGGCAAAGGGTGGGCTCGACCGCAGCGGGGAGAGGTCGACGAGGTGCGACCGCCTCGCGGCGGTGGGTGCGGGGCCGCTCGTCGTCACCAGCGCAAACTACGCCATCGGCGACGACGCGGCTCAGGCGACGTCGGGCAGCTCGGGCAGGGCCGCCTCGACGGCGCGGAGGCGGGAGCCGTCGCGCACCCACAGCCAGCTGCCGTCGGGCTCGCGCCGCGCCACCTGGGTGCGGACCGTCCCCTCGGCGTCGCTCGTCGAGGTCATCGCGAGCGAGCCGACGTGCACGACACGGGTGGTCAGGTCGAGGCCGGCGTCGGTCCCGAGGTCGACCCCGGCGGCGAGCGCCGCCGCGAACGCGGCCCGGATCGCGTCGGGGCCGGCCGCCTCGCGTCCGCGCGGCAGGCTGACGACGGCGTCGGCGGCATACAACCCGACGATCCCCTCGACGTCGCCGGCGGCGACGCAGCTCGCGAAACGCTCGCAGAGGTGCTCGGGGGCCATGGCGCGGGGTGCGGTGCTCGTCATGGTCCACACCGTCGCACCGCCCACCGACAGCGGCCCTCTCCGCGGCACCGACGCGCCGGGATCCGCTGGCATCGGGCCGGTCCTTCCGTCCCGTTTTGACCCACCGGGGTGTTCAATGGTCCCCATGCCCGAGCGCCCCTTCCACGTCATGTTCGTGTGCAGCGGGAACATCTGCCGGTCGCCGATGGGCCAGGTCATCCTCTTGCGCCTCGTCGCCGACGCCGACCTGTCCGACGCGGTCGTCGTCAGCTCCAGCGGCACGGGGGACTGGCACGTCGGCGAGCAGGCCGACCCGCGCACCGTGGCCGTCCTCGCCCGGCACGGTTACGACGGGTCCGCCCACCGCGCCAAGGAGTTCGACGCCGCCGACTTCCCCGACCTCGACCTCGTCCTCGCCTCCGACGAAGGACACGTCCGCATCCTCCAGCGTCTGGCCGGGACCCCTCAGCATCGGGCGAAGATCCGCCTCACCCGGGAGTTCGACCCCGCGGCCGTGGCCGCGGGGACCCTCGAGACGGGCGATCCCTGGTACGGCGACGACGAGCACTTCCAGCGCTGCTTCGAGCAGGTCGAGGCGGCCTGCCACGGCGTCCTCGACCACCTTCGCACGCGGCCGCGCTCGGCCACCTGCTCGTGACGGCGCGTCTCGAGCTCGGGTGCCCCGACTACCCCTTCGGAGCGCCGTGCTGGCTCGACCTGCTCGTCGCGGACCCCGATCGGAGCCGCCGCTTCTACACCGGGCTCTTCGGATGGGACTGGCGGTCGGACGCCGCGACCGGTGGTTACCCCCTCGCCCTGCTCGACGGCCACCCCGTCGCCGGCCTCAGCCGGCGGCCGCCCACCGCCGCCGTCGCCAGCCAGTGGACGACCTACCTGCGCGCGGGCGACCTGGCCTTCACGGCGCCGGCCGTCGCGCGCCACGGCGGACGGGTGCTCGGCCCGCCGACCGCGCTCGGGGCCCTGGCCCGGACCCTGGTCGTCAAGGACCCCGGCGGCGCCTACGTCGGACTCTGGGAGCCGGCCGCGCTGGCCGGGAGCGGACTGCTCGACCGGCCGGGGTCGCTCACGTGGAGCGAGCTGCTGACCCGCGACGCCGAGGCCTGCCTGTCCTTCTACGTCAGCCTCCTGGCCCACGGCTTCGTCGAGGAGACCGAGCCGGACGGTCCCCGGTGGTGGACCGCCCACACCGCCGACGGCAACCCGGCCTACGGGCTCGCCGAGATCGAGCCCGACTGGCCCGCCTCGATCCCGTCCCACTGGCTCGCCTCCTTCGCGACCGACGACGTGGACGCGACGGTGGCGCGCGCCGTCGGTCTCGGTGGGAGCGTGGTGATGGCGCCCTACGACGGCCCCTACGGCTACGGGGCCGTGCTCGCCGGACCGGAGGGCGAGGTCTTCTCGGTGCTCGTCCCCGATCCCGACTGACCGCGCCGTGTGCCGGAGCCGCCCGACCCCGCCCGACCCCGCCCGACCCCGCCCGACCCCTCCCGACCACGAGCCGGAGGGCGGCGTGAGCGGCATACCGGCTCTGGGAGGATGGGGTCATGGCCTCGCTCGCTGACGCAACCCCGACCATCGCCCTCGGCGCCCTCGACGGCCGCTACCGCGGCGCCGTCGCACCGCTCGTCGACCACCTGTCGGAGGCCGCCCTCAACCGGGCCCGGGTCCGGGTCGAGATCGAGTGGCTCGTGCACCAGACGACCAACGGTGTCGTCCCCGGCGTGCGGGCCCTCACCGACGACGAGGTGGCCTCGCTGCGGGCCGTCGTCGACGACTTCGGCGCCGACGAGATCGCCGAGCTGGCCGAGATCGAGCGGGTCACCGTGCACGACGTCAAGGCCGTCGAGTACTTCCTCAAGCGCCGGCTCACCGCGATCGCCCCGGAGCCCGCGGACGTCGGGCTCGCCGAGCTCATCCACTTCGGCTGCACGAGCGAGGACATCAACAACCTGTCCTACGCGCTGATGGTGCGCGGCGCCGTCCAGGACGTCTGGCTGCCGCGTGCCACCGCCCTGGCCGACCAGGTCACGGCGCTGGCCCACGAGCTCAAGGACGTGCCGCTGCTCGCCCACACCCACGGCCAGCCGGCGACGCCGACGACGATGGGCAAGGAGCTCGCCGTCCTCGCCTTCCGCCTGCGTCGTCAGCTCGAGCGCATCGGGCGCCAGGAGTTCCTCGGCAAGTTCAACGGGGCGACCGGCACCTTCGGGGCGCACGCCCTCGCCCTGCCCGACGTCGACTGGCCCGCCGTGTCGTGCGCGTTCGTCGAGAGCCTCGGCCTCACCTGGAACCCGCTCACGACGCAGATCGAGAGCCACGACTGGCAGGCCGAGCTCTATG
>JBDSSS010000042.1:0-9419 GCA_039928615.1 Terracoccus sp.
GGAGCACGACCAGTGGGCTGGCGCGGCGCTGCCGGGTGGTCAGGCCGTCCGCGGCGGCGACGGGCGTGCGTCCCTGGGCCATCAGGCGGCCCTCCTTTCCCGGACGACGGAGGCCAGGCTCTCGGCCGCGACCTCACCGAGGGGGAGGTGCTCGGCGCCCATCCGGTGGGCGAGGTCCGCGGCGAGCCCCATCCGGAAGCGTCCGACCTCGCAGTCGACGACCACGGCGTCGACGCCGGTGGCGCGCCACCGGTCGGCGACCCACCGGGCGCGGGCCAGTGCCTCAGGGCCGCTCGTGGCCCGGCCGTCGGTGACGAGCACGAGGAGCGGTCGCAGGCGGGGGTCTCGGATCCGTTCGATCTCGAGCACCCGTGCGGCGGTCCGCAGGCCCTCGGCGAGCGGGGTGCGTCCGCCGTGGGGCAGGTCGGTTAGGCACCGGGCGGCTGCCTCGACCGACGACGTGGGTGGCAGCGCGAGGGTGGCGCCGTCTCCCCGGAAGGTCACCACACCTACTCGATCGCGTCGTTGGTATGCGTCGACGAGCAGGCTCAGTACGGCGGTCTTGACGTCGGACATCCGCTTCTGCGCTCCCATAGACCCGGACGCGTCGACGACCAGCAGGACGAGGTTGGCCTCACGCCCCTGGGTCACGCGGTGCCTGAGGTCATCGGGCTGGAGGACGACCCGGCCCGTGCGACCGCGCCGGGCCTGGTGCGGTGCGGCGGCTGCGATCGTTGCGGGGAGGTGGAGACGACTGGTGCCGGTCGTCGTCGCTCCAACGGTGCGGCCCCAGGAGGTGATGGCGCGGCTGCGCCGGCCGGCGTCACCCTCGCCGATCCCGCGCGCCTGGAGTCGACGCGCGCGGTACGGAGAGCGTGAGGCGGCGACGGCGGTCGCGGTCGGCTGCGGCGCAGGGACCGCGTCGGAGTCCTGAGGAGTGTCGTCGGCGGGTGCGGGATCCGCCGGGCCGTCTGTCGTGTCGGGGCCGTCGGGAGGGGGCGTGCTAGAGGCCATAGGAGGCGTGCGGGCGTCGGGTCCCGGGGCATCCCCGTCGGTGCCGTCGGTGCCGTCGTCGGGGTCGATGCCTCCAGGGGGCGGGCCGTCCGGCTCGGGCTCGGGCTCCGGCTCGTGCTGGTCGTCACCGAGAAGGGACTCGAGCAGGTCCTCGTCGAGACCGGGGGCATCGAACGGGTTGCGTCGACGACGATGCGGGAGCGCGAGCCGGGCGGCGACGCGGATGTCCTCACGCGTCACCTCGGTCCGTGCCTCCCACGCGGCGTGGGCCCGCGCGGCGCGGGCGGTGACGAGGTCGGCGCGCATCCCGTCGACCTCGAAGCCGGCGCAGACCGTCGCGATCTTGGTGAGGGCCCACTCGCTCAGGCTCACGTGGGGCAGCGCGGTCTGTGCCGCCCTGATCCGGTCACGCAGGACGGACTGGGGCTCGGCGTACCGCTCGACGAAGTCCTGGGGGTCGGCGTCGAAGGCCAGCCGTCGACGCACCACCTCAACGCGTTCGTCCGGCTGCCTCGACGCGGACACCTCCGCGGTGAGGCCGAAGCGGTCGAGCAGCTGCGGGCGCAGCTCGCCCTCCTCGGGGTTCATGGTTCCCACCAGCACGATCTGGGCCGCGTGGGAGACCGAGACGCCGTCGCGCTCGACGGTGTTGCGGCCCATGGCAGCAGCGTCGAGGAGCAGGTCGACGAGGTGGTCGTGGAGCAGGTTGACCTCGTCGACGTAGAGGATTCCTCGGTGGGCCGCGGCGAGCAGCCCGGGCTCGAACGCGGTCTCGCCGGACCCCAGCGCGCGCGAGAGGTCGAGTGAGCCGATCACGCGGTCCTCGGTGGCGCCGACCGGGAGCTCGGCCAGTCGGGCGGGACGGGTGGTCGTGGGAGCCCCATGCGGGTGAGGACCGTCGGGGCAGGTCGGGTCGGGATGCGAGGGTTCACAACCGAAACGGCATCCGGTGACGACATCCTGCCGGGGGAGCACCTCGGCGAGGGCCCGCACCATCGTCGACTTCGCGGTGCCCTTCTCGCCGCGGACGAGGACGCCGCCGACGTCGGGTGCCACGGTGGTGAGCACGAGGGCGAGCGCCATGTCGTCGGCGCCAACGATGGCGGAAAAGGGATAGCGGGGCACGCGTCGGACCTCCTGGGCGAGTGACCACGCTCGCCTGTCGCAAGGACGCCCGACCAGGGTTCCGGCAGGGCCCGACGCAGGGTGACGTCCTGGCTCACGACCGGCGGACCAGTCGCTCACAGTGGCGGGACCGCTTCGGATTCACACCGAATTCCTCGTCCTGCGTCGGGCGTCAGCATGTCACATAGGGTGACCGGCGTGATCGACGTCGTGGGATTCGGAGATGGTGGCTTCGCCGACCTGACGGCAGGAACCCGCCGTCTGGTGCTCGACGCGGAGGTCCTCCTCGGTGGCCAGCGACACCTCGATCTCGTGCCCTCGGTCGAGGGGCAGGTGCGCGTGCCGTGGCCGCGTCCCCTCGCCCCTGGCTTAGCCGGCCTCCTGGAGGAGCACGGGGCGGTGGGCGACGCGGCGGCGTCGGTCGTCGTCCTGGCCAGCGGTGACCCCCTGCGTTCCGGGATCGGGACCACCTTGGTCCACCTGCTCGGCGCCGGCGCGGTGCGCATCCACCCCGCCCTGTCGGCGGCCACCTTGGCCCGTGCCCGGATGGGCTGGTCAGCTGAGACCACCGCGGTGGTCACGGTCGTCGGACGGTCGCTCGCACCGATCAGGAGCCACCTCGACCCGGACGGGCGCCTGGTCGTCCTCTGCTCCGACGGGTCGACACCGGCTGCCGTGGCGACGTTGATGTGCGAAGCCGGTTGTGGTGACTCGGTGCTCACGGCCTGGTGGCACCTCGACGGACCGGCAGAAGGAGGCCGTACGGCGACCGCGTCACGCTGGGACCCCACGTCGACACCGGATCTCGTGGTGCTGTGCATCCTCGTCGATCGCGCTGGCGCCTTGGCCCGGTCGTCGCTCGGCCCCGCCGCGGGCAGACCGGAGTCGGCCTTCGACCACGACGGACAGATCACCAAGCGCGACCTGCGCGCCTCCGCCGTCGCCCACCTCCGGCCCGTGCGTGGCGCCCACCTGTGGGACCTGGGGGCAGGGTCGGGCGCCGTGGGGATCGAGTGGGCGCTTGCCGCATCGCGCGCGCGGACGACGGCAGTGGAACGAAATCCTCTGCGCGCCAGTCGTATCCGCGCTAACGCAGCTGCGCTCGGCGCGGAGCCTGCGGTGCAGGTCGTCACTGCCGATACCGCAGACGCCCTGACGTTCCTCGACCCGCCGGACGCGGTCTTCTTCGGCGGCGGGCTCACGACCGCTCTGGTCGACCGGGCCTGGGCGGCTCTGACACCCGGGGGCCGGATCGTGGCGCACGCCGTGACACTGGCCACCGAGGCCGCGGTCGTCGACGCCTGCACGCGGCTGGGGGGAGTCCTGACCCGCATCGCGGTCGAGCACGCACTCCCCCTCGGTGCCCATCTCTCGTGGACGCCAGCCCGACCCGTCGTCCAGTGGAGCGCCACCAAACCGCTCCGCTCGGTCCCCGGGTCCACCGACCACCACTCACCTGAGGAGAACGCGTGACCGTCCACTTCATCGGGGCCGGCCCCGGTGCCGCCGACCTGCTGACCCTGCGGGCGGTGCGGCTGCTCGCCCTCAGCCCGGTCTGCCTCTATGCCGGGACCTATCTCGACGCGGAGGTCCTCTCGCACTGCCCCGACGGGGTCGAGCTCGTCGACACCCAGTACCTCGACCTCGACACCATCGCCGCCCACCTTGTGCGGGCCGCCGCCGAGGGCAGGGACGTCGCCCGGCTGTGCTCCGGCGACCCCTCGCTGTTCTCTGCGGTGGCCGAGCAGACTCGACGTCTCGACGCCGCCGGAGTGGCGTGGGACATCACCCCCGGTGTGACCGCGTATGCCGCGACGGCAGCCCTGGTGGGCCGGGAGCTCACCGTCCCCACGGTGGCCCAGTCGGTGGTTCTCACTCGGGCACAGCAGGATTCCACCGAGATGCCAGTCGGTGAGACCCTCGCCGCCTTCGCGTCGACCGGGGCCACCCTCGTCCTTCACCTCGCCATCCGGCACACCCGTCGACTGGCCCGGGAGCTGGTGCCGCACTACGGCGCGGACTGTCCCGTCGTCGTGGGGTCACAGGTGAGCCAACCCGGCGAGCTCGTCCTGCGGGCCACCTTGGCCGACGTCGCCGACCAAGTGGAGGCGCACGGGCTCCGACAGGCCGCCGTCATCATTGTGGGCAGGGCGCTCGACGCCGAGGGCCTCCTCGAGTCGCACCTCTACTCGCGTCGGCCGCGGCCGGCTCGGCCGACGGTGTAGCGTCACGCCTGCTCGACGCCGTCGAGCCAGTGGTCCCGAGCGAAGTCCGGTGTGATCCCGGCACTGTCCCGCAACGGTGGTCCCCCTCGAGCGCGTGAGGGGGCGAGTCCGGTCGCCTCGCCCGCGTCGCTCTTGTTCCGTCCCGAGGAGGATGGGCTGTGGCCCCTACACACGACTCGACACCGTCACCAGTCACCACCAGGTCAGGGCCCGCTGGCCCGGCTCACTACGGGGGACGATGGCGTCGAGAGGACTGGGGTGAGGTCCTGGCGTACGGGTCGGTCATCGTCGTCATGCACGTCGTCGGCTTCGGGCTCCTCGTCTTCGCCATCGCCCCACGCCACCTGGCCGTCGGCACGCAGGTCTTCGGCGTGGGGCTGGGGGTGACGGCCTACGTGTTCGGTCTGCGCCATGCGCTCGACGCGGACCACATCGCCGCCATCGACAACACGACCCGCAAGCTGATGGCGGACGGCGGACGACCCCGGTCGGTCGGGTTCTGGTTTGCCATGGGGCACTCGGGGATGGTGTTCGTGCTCACGGCGGTCATGGCCTTCGGCTCACGGGCTGCCGCGACCCTGGCGGGTGACGGCTCGACGGTCCATACAGTGCTCAGCACCGTCGGCACGGTAGCCTCCGGCGGCTTCCTGCTCGCCATCGGTCTACTCAATCTCGTGGCCTTCACAGCGATCTGGCGGGTCTTCCGAGGGATGCGACGCGGCCGGCTCGACGGGGACGCGCTCGAGCGCCACCTGGTGCCGCGCGGAGTCGTCATCCGCGTGCTGGGCCGCGTCGGGCGCTCGATCAGGCACCCGTGGCAGATGATGCCGGTGGGCATGCTCTTCGGACTGGGCTTCGACACGGCCTCGGAGGTCGCGATCCTCGTGCTTGCGGGGATGGGTGCCGCGACCGGGCTGCCCTGGTACGCCGTCCTCCTTCTCCCACTGCTCTTCGCCGCCGGGATGTCGGCACTGGACTTCCTCGACGGGCTGTTCATGACGGTCGCCTACGACTGGGCCTTCGCCAACCCGGTGCGCAAGATCTACTACAACCTCTGTGTCACCGGGCTGTCCGTAGCCGTGGCCCTGGTCATCGGGTCGATCGAGCTGGTCTCGGTCCTCCACGAGCGGTTCGGGCTCGACTCGTGGGCGACCAACGGGGTCGCCGGCATCGACCTCGGAAGCGTCGGCTTCGTCGTCGTGGGGGTCTTCGTGCTGGTGTGGGCGGTCGCCATCTCCTACTGGCGCTGGGGTCGGGTCGAGGAGCGGTGGGCAGCCGACGCCGCCCGGAGTCGACGGGGGACCGAGGCCTGATCTCAGGAAGGGACCGAGCGGGGCGTCCACACCCGGCCGGACTCCGTCACCCGAGTGGCGGACGCGCCGACGATCACGAGGCAGGTCATGTCGACCTGGTCGGCGTCGAGAGCGCCAAGGGTCGTGACGTCGAGGGCCTCGTCGCTGCGACCTACTCCGCGCGCCACGACCACGGTCGTCTGCGGCGACTTGACCTGCAGGAGCACCTGCTGTGCACGACCCAGGAGGTCGGGCCGGGAGCGAGAGCGCGGGTTGTAGAGGGCCAGGACGAGGTCGGCCTCGGCGATGTGTCGCAGTCGCGACTCGATGATCTCCCACGGCTTGAGCCGATCCGAGAGCGACATCATCGACCAGTCGGCACCAAGTGGTGCCCCCGCAAGAGCGGCGGCCGCCGTGGCGGCGGTCACGCCCGGGTAGACGTCGATGGGGACGGCCGAGTATCGCGGGTCCTGAGCCGCCTCGAAGACGGCAGAAGCCATTCCGAAGATGCCGGCGTCACCGCCGGAGACGACGGCCACCTCCTCTCCTGAGAGGGCGAGGTCGAGGGCGAGTCGGGCCCGGTCGACCTCCACCGTGTTGCCGCTGGCGTGGCGGGTCAGGCCCTCGCGCTGGGGCACCCGCTGCACGTAGGGTCCATACCCCACCAGGTGGGTCACGCGGGCGAGGACTGCCGAGGCGTCGGGGGTGAGCCAGCGCTCGGGACCGGGACCGAGCCCGACGACGTGCACGGTGCCGGCGACACGCCTGGTCGGGACGGGGGGCACGGGTGCCGGAGCTACGGGGTGGGCCTCCGTGACCACCAGGGACGATGGCGAGCCGGATGCGCGGCCGGCCGAGTCAGATCGCAGGTCCTGGCCCGGGACGACGATGATGGACATGTAAGGGACGGTGTCGGCATCGACGTCGGCGACCGGCATGACGCGCTGGCCGGGGCGCGTCGCTCGTTCGACGTAGATGGCGCGGTCGAGCACCCCGGCCTGTCGCAGGGCCTCACGGACGCCGGCGAAGGTGCGCCCGAGCTTCATGATCACCGCCGCCTCGGTGTCGGCGAGCCGGCGAGCGAGCTCCGGCACCGGCAGCGTCCCGGGCAGGACGGTCAGGACGTCTTCGTGGCGTGAGAGGGACTGTGCCGCAACGGCGGTCGCGCCGGACAGTGCCGTGATTCCAGGGACGATCTCCGTAGGACAGCGATCGGCGAGACGGTCGTGGAGGTACATGAAGGACCCGTAGAACATCGGGTCACCCTCGGCGAGGACCACGACCGACCGACCGGCAGCCAGGTGCACCTCGATCCGCGCAGCGCACTCCTCGTAGAACTCGGCGAGCCACACGTGGTAGCCGCCGGGATGGGTGACCTTGCCCGTGGTGACGGGGTAACGCAGCTCCTCCTCCACGGTGCCGGGTGTGATGAGGTCTGCGGCGATGGAGCGGGCGATGGAGGCTCGGGTCGTCCCCGCATGGTAGGCGACGACGTCGGCCGCGGCGATGATCCGCGCGGCCTTCAGGGTGATGAGCTCGGGATCGCCGGGGCCGACGCCCACCCCGTACAGACGCCCGGAAAGCCGGTCGTGGCTCGCGCTCATGCGAGCTCGGAGGGGTTCGCGAGGGCGTTGACGGTCGCGGCCGCCATCGCGGACCCGCCGCGGTGCCCGTGGACGACGACCCAGGGGATCTGTCCTCCCTCGGGTAGCCGGTGCTCGGACAGCGCCATCTTGGACTCAGCGGACCCGACGAACCCCACAGGCATCCCGATGACGGCAGCCGGACGGGGGCCGCCGTCGAGGATCAGCTCGAGCAGGTGGAAGAGCGCAGTCGGGGCGTTGCCGATCGCGACGACGGCTCCCTCGAGCGCGTCTCCCCACAGAGACACGGCGGCGGCCGCGCGGGTCGTCGCCCAGCGGCCGGCGAGCTCGGGCACGTCAGGGTGGCGCAGGGTGCAGATCACCTCGTTGTCGGCGGGCAGGCGTCGCCGGGTGATGCCGCCGGCCAGCATCACCGAGTCGGTGAAGACGGGGGCGCCGCCTTGCAGTGCGGCGCGTGCCGCGTCGACGACACCGGGGGACGCAGCCACATCGGCGACGATGCCGAGATCGCCGCTGGCGTGGATGAGCCGGGTGACCACCGTCGCGAGATCAATTGGCAGAGCACCGAGCTCGGCTCTTTCGCGGATCATGCCAAACGAGCGGCGGTAAATCTCCATACCGTCGGTCAGGTAGTCGTAGTGCCGTCGGGGCGGACCCGCCTCGAGGTGGGCGGCGGGCCTGGGGTCGAGCTGGGTCACGGGTTCTCTCCTGCAGCAGCGAGCACGTCGAGCACGGACACGGGGTTGAGCACAGTGACGTGGTCACCGCTCGGGTGGCCGCAGCGACGCTCGCAGCCGACCACGTGGATGCGGGGTCCCACCTCCGGCACGCTACCTGCCGCAGCCGTCGTCAGGTCGAGGGTGGGGGAGTCCGTGCGTCGGCACGACGGCGCGCCGACACAGGCGGACAGCCGGGACCACGGTGATCGGGGTGACGTGACGAACCCGGCAGCAGCCAGCCCCGACTCGTGCACGGCCCCACCCTCGACGACGAGGGACCGCCACGGCGTGATCGTGACCTGCGCGGTTACGGACGAGAGGGCGAGGACCTGGGCCGGACGGAGCATACCGAGCGGGACACCGGCGACGAGGTCGTCACCGTCGACGCCCGGGCGCAGCGGGTCGGAGGGGGAGACGGTGTAGGGCCTCATTCCTGCCACGACGGGGGAGGCGTTGGGCAGGTCCCGGACGTTCCAGACCCGTTGGCTGCGCCGGTGCCGCAGGAAGAGGTGTGCGCGGTGAAGCATCTCGGCGACGGCCTGCTCGCGGGGGACGACGACGCCGAATGGTCCAACCAGCACCCGTCCTCGCCGCGTGTCGATGGTCTCGTAGGCCATGTCCCAGGGCTCGCCGAGGACGGCGCCATCGGGCGTGCTGACCGCAAAGAGGAACCGGCCCGGGAGCTCGGCCAGGTCGGGGTCGGCCACGAGGGCGGCGTCGAGCTCGTCCACGAAACGGGAGATGCCGGCGTCGCACGGTGACGCGATGACGTTGCGGGCCCCCTCGTGAGACGCCGACGGAAAGAGCCCCGACTCCTCGAGCCTGGCCACCAGCGAGGAAGGCAGGGGGTCCGGCAGGGCGCGCATCTGGAGGTTGCCCCTACTCGTGAGCTGGAGCACGGGGGCTCCATGGTCGGTGGCGATGGCCAGCAGCTCGACGAGGGTGGCCACCAAGAGCCGCCCTCCCGGCACCCGCAGCCGCACGAGCGCACCGTCATCGGCACGGAAAGGCCGCGCCAGGCTCGGGCACCGGTCGAGCGCGGGGCGTTGACTCACGGCGCCGAGCATAGGTCGCCCCGGGGCACCGAGCGACACCGACCGCTAGGGTGTCGCTCGGTGCCGCACGGCGGAACCCGGTGCGAGTCCGGGACGGTCCCGCCACTGTGACCTACGAGAGTGGGAAGCCAGGAACGTCGTCGGCACTGCCGCACCCGACCGGTGTGCGGCCTCTTGGCAGCCGGGCGCGGACTCCGGCGAAGGAGCTCGTACATGCCCCGCATTGCCCTTTTCTCGACCTCGGACACCGACCTGCTCAGTGCGCGAGCGAGCGGCGCCGACTTCCTCTGGGCCAACCCGTCCCGGCCCGGGCACACCGACCTCGCCGACGCCCTGGCGGGCGCGGAGATCGTGGTCGCCCGCATCCTCGGTGACCCGCAGGACC
>JBDSSS010000043.1:0-27500 GCA_039928615.1 Terracoccus sp.
AGGGCACCCCCGAGCAGGTCGCCGCGGTCGAGGCGAGCCACACCGGCCGCTTCCTCGGCCCGATCCTCGCGCGCACGGCCCGGACCTCGACGGTCGCGGTCCGCAAGGCCGTGAACGCGAGCGCGCCGGTCACGAAGCCGGCGGCGAAGAAGACTGCAAAGACTGCGAAGAAGGCTGCCACGACGACAACGGCGAAGAAGGCCACCGCGAAGAAAGCGTCCACGGCCCCATCCGTCACCGGCTCGACGTCGAACTCCGGGGGCACGGCGACGAAGCGCGCGACGTCCTCCACCAGCACGACCAGCACGACCGGGCGTGCCCGGGTGACCACCGCGGCCGCGCAGAAGAGCACGACGAGCACGACGATCCGCACCACACGAGCAGCGAGCACCACCTCCCGGAAGGGGAAGGCATGAACCCGCAGTCCAGCCACACCGAGCCGCCCGTGGACACTGACTCGACGGTCTCGGGCGAGCCCGAGCTCCGTCGCGCCGACGACGAGTCGCGGGTGACCGCTCTCACGGGACGTCGCGGCGTCCTGCGGATGGCGGGCGTCGTCGCCGGTGCCGGCGCCCTCGCAGCCTGCAGCAGCCCTCCGGTCCCGACGCCCCAGGCGCCGGCCGCGGACGCGTCCTCGGGTGCCTCGTCGAGCGCCACCTCGGCGGCGACCCCGGATGCCGGTGCGACCTCCGCTGCGGCCCCTGCGCCGGGCAGCATCCCCGTCTCCGACGTGCCGGTCGGTGGCGGCAAGATCTACACCGACACCATGACCGTCGTCACCCAGCCGGAGGCCGGCACGCTCAAGGCCTTCGACACGACCTGCCCCCATAAGGGCTGCCCCGTGACGAGCATCGTGAGCAAGCAGATCGTCTGTCCCTGCCACGGCAGCGCCTTCGACATCAACACGGGTGACCGGGTCGCCGGCCCGGCACCGACCGGCCTGACCCCCAAGAAGGTCACCGTGTCCGGGGACACCTTCACCGTCGCCTGACCCTCCCTCCGCAGGACCCCACCGTCGGCCCGGGCCTCTCGGCCCAGCCGTCAGTGGGGGCTGATGGTGGTCGTTGTCGGGGGCGTCGGTGGCGCCGCATAGGGTGACACCGTGGCCGATCCGAGGACCTACCGACCCCGGCCGGGGGAGATCCCGAACGACCCCGGCGTCTACCGCTTCCGGGACGCTCACGGCCGGGTCATCTACGTCGGCAAGGCGAAGTCGCTCCGCCCCCGCCTCTCCTCCTACTTCCAGGACATCACCGCGCTGCACCAGCGCACCGCGACGATGGTGACGACCGCCGCCTCGGTCGAGTGGACCGTCGTGCGCACCGAGGTCGAGGCGCTCCAGCTCGAGTACTCCTGGATCAAGGAGTTCGACCCGCGCTTCAACGTCAAGTACCGCGACGACAAGTCCTACCCCTACCTCGCCGTCACGATGGGGGAGGAGTTCCCCCGGGCCCAGGTGATGCGTGGCGCCAAGCGCAAGGGCACCCGTTACTTCGGCCCCTACGGACACGCCTGGGCGATCCGCGAGACCCTCGACCTGCTGCTGCGCGTCTTCCCGGTCCGGACGTGCTCGTCCGGGGTGTTCCGTCGGGCGGCAGCGAGCGGCCGCCCGTGCCTGCTCGGCTACATCGACAAGTGCTCGGCACCGTGCGTCGGGCGGGTCAGCGCCGAGGAGCACCGCGACATCGCCGACGACTTCTGCGACTTCATGACCGGCAACACGACCCGCTTCGTCAAGCGGATCGAGCAGCGGATGCACGATGCGGCCGCGGAGCTCGACTTCGAGCAGGCCGCCCGCCTCCGTGACGACATCGGCGCGCTGAGCAAGGCCCTCGAGAAGCAGTCGGTCGTGCTCGGCGACGCGACGGACGCCGACGTGTTCGCCCTCGCCGACGACGACCTCGAGGCGGCCGTCCAGGTCTTCCACGTGCGCGGCGGCCGGATCCGCGGCCAGCGCGGCTGGGTAGTGGAGAAGGAGAGCGAGGACCTCCCCGCCCTCATCGAGCACCTCCTCCAGCAGGTCTACGGCGACGCCGACCGGGAGACCGTGCCGCGCGAGGTCCTCGTCCCGACCCTGCCCACCGACACCGAGGCCGTCGTCGAGTGGCTCTCGACGGTGCGGGGGTCGGCCGTCGACGTGCGGGTGCCCCAGCGCGGCGACAAGCGGACCCTGATGGAGACGGTGCGGCGCAACGCCGACCAGTCCCTCGCCCGGCACAAGGTGGCCCGGGCCGGGGACCTCACCCTCCGCAGCCAGGCCCTCCAGGAGCTCCAGGAGGTGCTCGAGCTCGACGAGGCCCCGTTGCGCATCGAGTGCTACGACGTGAGCCACGTCCAGGGCACCAACGTCGTCGCGAGCATGGTCGTCTTCGAGGACGGGCTGGCCCGCAAGAGCGAGTACCGCCGGTTCATCGTGCGGGGTGCCATCGCCGAGGACGGCGACGGGCCGGTGACCATCGACGACACCGCGGCGATGCGCGAGGTGCTGACCCGCCGCTTCCGGCGATACCTCGAGGACGCCGAGGGGGTGGGCGACCTCGATCTCGCGACCGGGGTCGTCGGTGGGTCGGACACCGGCGCCTCGCCCGACGGCGGCACGGGAAGCGCCGGGGAGGACGACGACCGCGACGACGGCGACGACGGCGACGCCTCGCCCTCGGGTCCGATCGACCCGGAGACCGGCCGGCCGCGCCGCTTCGCCTACCCCCCGAGCCTCGTCGTCGTGGACGGCGGGCTCCCCCAGGTGAATGCTGCCCAGGCCGTCCTCGACGAGCTAGGCATCGAGGAGGTCGCCCTCGTCGGGCTCGCCAAGCGCCTCGAGGAGGTGTGGGTGCCCCGCACGGAGCACCCGATGATCCTGCCGCGCACGAGCGAGGGGCTCTACCTGCTCCAGCGCCTGCGCGACGAGGCCCACCGCTTCGCCATCACCTTCCACCGGCAGCGCCGCTCCAAGGCGATGACCTCATCTCAGCTCGACGGCATACCCGGTCTGGGAGCGAGCCGTCAGAAGGCGCTGCTCAAGCACTTCGGCTCGGTCAAGCGGCTCCGCGGCGCCGACGCGGATGCGGTGATGGCGGTCCCGGGCATCGGGCCCGCCCTTGCCTCGGCGATCGTCACCCACTTGGCTGAGGGCGCACCGCCCGAGCCGACAGTCAACCTCACGACGGGAGAAGTGATCGAATGAACGACCAGACCTCCACGAGCAGGGCGAGCGCACTGACCGAGGCCCCGCTCGTCATCGTGACGGGGATGAGCGGCGCGGGCCGCAGCACGACCGCCAACGTCCTCGAGGACCTCGGCTGGCTCGTCGTGGACAACCTTCCGCCGCAGCTGCTCTCGTCCCTCGCAGACCTGCGCGACGAAGCCATGGCGAGCACGCCCGAGGCCTCACGGCAGCGGGTCGCCGTCGTCGTCGACGTGCGCTCCCGCGGCTGGTTCGCCCACCTCGAGGACGCGATCGCCGCGGCCCGGCACCGGGGTGAGCGGCCCAGCCTCGTCTTCCTCGACGCCACCGACGAGGCGCTCGTGCGGCGGTTCGAGAGCGTCCGCCGGCCGCACCCGCTCCAGGGCGGTGGCCGGCTGCTCGACGGGATCCAGCGCGAGCGCGAGCTGCTCATCGACCTCCGCTCGACCGCCGATGTCGTCGTCGACAGCTCCGGCCTCAACGTGCACCAGCTGAGCGCCAAGCTCTCGTCGCTCTTCGCCGGCGACCAGAACGTCCAGCTGCGCATCGCGGTGATGTCCTTTGGTTTCAAGTACGGCCTCCCGCTCGACGCCGACGTCGTCTTCGACATGCGCTTCCTGCCCAACCCGTACTGGGTGCCGGAGCTGCGCGGGCTCAACGGGCAGGACGGGCCCGTCGCCGAGTTCGTGATGAAGCAGCCCGGCGCCGAGGAGTTCCTCGAGCGGGCCGGCGACCTGCTCGGCACGATGATCGCCGGCTACGTGCGCGAGGGCCGCCGTTACGTCACGGTCGCCGTCGGGTGCACCGGCGGCAAGCACCGCTCGGTCGCGACGGCCGAGGCGCTGAGCACGCGCCTTCGTGGGGGCGACCGGATCGACACCTTCGTGGTGCACCGTGACCTCGGGCGGGAGTGACCGCATGCCGCGACCTGCGGGCCTGCTCGGCGTCCAGCAGAGCCGGCGCGTCGTGGCGCTCGGGGGCGGCCACGGCCTCTCGGCGGCGCTGACGGCCCTGCGGCTGCTCACCGACACCGTGACCGCCGTCGTCACGGTCGCCGACGACGGGGGGTCGAGCGGTCGGCTCCGCGAGGAGTTCTCCGTCCTGCCACCCGGTGACCTCCGGATGGCGCTCAGCGCGCTGTGCGACGACTCCGAGTGGGGCCACATCTGGCGCGACGTCCTCCAGCACCGCTTCGCCGGCACCGGGGACCTGCAGGGGCACGCGCTCGGCAACCTCATGATCGTCTCGATCTGGGAGCTGCTCGGCGACACCGTGGCGGGGCTCGACCTCGTCGGCCGGCTCCTCGGGGCCCGGGGCCGGGTGCTGCCGATGGCGGCCGAGCCGCTCGAGATCGTCGCCGAGATCGTCGGGCACGACCCCGACCGACCGGGCGACACCGTACTCGTCCATGGCCAGCACCGGGTCGCCTCGTCACCCGGGGTCGTCGCGTCGATCGGGATCGTGCCGACCTGCCCGCGCCCCTGCACCGAAGCGCTCGCCGCGGTGGCGGAGGCGGACTGGGTGGTCCTCGGGCCCGGGTCGTGGTTCACCTCCGTCATGCCGCACCTGCTCGTCCCCGACCTCGCGGACGCCCTCGTCGCGACCCCTGCCAAACGGCTGCTCAACCTCAACCTCGAGGTCGCCAAGGGCGAGACCCGCGATTTCCGAGCCGAGGACCACCTCGCCTCCTTCGCCACCAACGCCCCCGACCTGCGCCTCGACGTCGTCCTCGCCGATCCGAGCGTCGTCGAGGACGAGGTCTCGCTCGGTGAGGCTGCGGCTGCCCTCGGCGCCACGCTCGTCATCGCCCCGGTCTCCGCCCGCGGCGAGCCCGGCGTCCACGATCCCCTCCGCCTGGCGGCTGCGCTGCGCGACGTGATCGGCTGAGCGGCCGCCGGCCCGCCGGCGCGGTGGGGGCGAGCCGGGGGAGTGGGGATGCCCGAGGGACCGACCCGGCCTCCGCGTCGGCGTCGCTCCCACGGGGTGGCATCATGTCCCGCATGGCGATGACAGCGAAGGTCAAGGACGAGCTCTCCCGTCTCGAGGTGACCAAGCCGTGTTGTCGCAAGGCCGAGGTGTCGACGATGCTGCGTTTCGCCGGCGGCCTGCACATCATCGGCGGCCAGATCGTCGTCGAGGCCGAGCTCGACACCGCCAACACGGCCCGTCGCCTCCGTCGCAACATCGCCGAGGTCTACGGCCACCGCAGCGACGTCCTCGTCCTTGCCGCGGGCGGTCTGCGACGCGGCTCCCGCTACGTCGTGCGGGTCGTCGAGGACGGCGCGACGCTGGCCCGCCAGACCGGACTCGTCGACACCCGGGGCCGTCCGGTCCGGGGCCTGCCGCCCAAGGTCGTCAGCGCGGCGACGTGCGACTCCGAGGCGGCCTGGCGCGGGGCCTTCCTCGCCCACGGCTCGCTCACCGAGCCCGGCCGGTCATCTGCCCTCGAGATCACCTGTCCCGGGCCGGAGGCGGCGCTCGCCCTCGTCGGGGCCGCCCGCCGACTCGGCATCCAGGCCAAGGCCCGTGAGGTGCGCGGTGTCGACCGCGTCGTCATCCGTGACGGTGACGCGATCGGGGCGATGCTCATCCGCCTCGGCGCCCACGACGCCGTGATGGCCTGGGAGGAGCGTCGGATGCGCCGCGAGGTCCGGGCCACCGCCAACCGCCTCGCCAACTTCGACGACGCCAACCTGCGCCGGTCGGCTCGGGCCGCCGTCGCGGCCGGCTCACGGGTCGAGCGGGCCATGGAGATCCTCGGTGACGAGATCCCCGACCACCTCAAGGAGGCCGGCTCGCTCCGGCTCGAGCACAAGCAGGCCAGCCTCGAGGAGCTCGGCCAGCTGGCCCAGCCGCCGATGACCAAGGACGCCGTCGCCGGGCGGATCCGTCGTCTGCTCGCGATGGCCGACAAGCGCGCGGAGGACCTCGGCATCGCCGGCACCGACGCCAACCTCACCCCGGACATGCTCGACAGCTGACGCCGGAGCTGCCCCGGAGCCTACTTCCGGGTAGCCCGAGAGGGCCCGGTAAGGGGTCGTCCGAAGGGGTGAGACGCGCCTCACCCGCCGGTGGCCACGCACTAGGGTGGGTCGTGAGGGAGCCGCAGAGCTGCGGCCCGTCATCCAGCTCCGTCTCATCTTGAAGAGGTGCACAGCAGTGACCGTTCGCGTTGGTATCAACGGCTTTGGCCGCATCGGCCGCAACTTCTTCCGCGCCGTGAAGGTGTCCGGCGCCGACATCGAGGTGGTCGCGTTCAACGACCTCGGTGACGACGACACCCAGGCCCACCTGCTCAAGTACGACTCCATCCTCGGGCGCTTCCCGGGTGACGTGAAGGTCGTCGAGGGTGGCATCGAGGTCGACGGCAAGGTCATCAAGTCCTTCGCCGAGCGTGACCCGTCCCAGCTCCCGTGGGGTGAGCTCGGTGTCGACATCGTCATCGAGTCGACCGGCTTCTTCACCGAGGCCGGCAAGGCCAAGGCGCACATCGACGCCGGTGCCAAGAAGGTCATCATCTCCGCCCCGGCGAAGAACGAGGACATCACCGTCGTCATGGGTGTCAACCACCTCGACTACGACGGCTCGAAGCACACGATCATCAGCAACGCGTCGTGCACGACGAACTGCCTCGCCCCGATGGCCAAGGCCCTCAACGACGGCGTCGGCATCGTCAAGGGTCTGATGACCACCATCCACGCCTACACCCAGGACCAGAACCTCCAGGACGGTCCGCACAGCGACCTCCGCCGGGCCCGGGCCGCCGCGCTCAACATCGTCCCCACGACGACCGGTGCGGCCAAGGCCGTCTCCCTCGTGCTGCCCGAGCTCAAGGGCAAGCTCGACGGCTTCGCGCTCCGCGTCCCCGTGCCCACCGGCTCGGCGACCGACCTCACCTTCGAGGCCTCGCGCGAGACGACGGTCGAGGAGGTCAACGCGATCGTCAAGGCGGCCGCCGAGGGCCCGCTCAAGGGCTTCCTCGTCTACACCGAGGACCCCATCGTCAGCTCCGACATCGTCACCGACCCGGCGTCGTGCATCTTCGACTCCGGCCTGACGAAGGTCATCGGCAACCAGGTCAAGGTCGTCGGCTGGTACGACAACGAGTGGGGCTACTCCAACCGCCTCGTCGACCTCGTCACCCACGTCGGCGAGAGCCTCTGACCCGAACCAACGGCGAACCGCCGGCCGGTCGGCTCCAGCCGACCGGCCGGACCGGCTCGGCGTGCTGGACCCGGCGACCTCGCAGCACCTCGACCGACCACTGAAGGGGACCACGACGTGAAGACCATCGGCGACCTCGGGGACCTACGCGGCAAGCGCGTCCTCGTCCGCTCCGACCTCAACGTGCCGCTCGACGGCACGACGATCACCGATGACGGGCGGATCCGGGCGTCCGCGCCGACCATCGCCGCCCTCGCGGACCAGGGCGCTCGCGTCATCGTCTGCGCCCACCTCGGCCGTCCCAAGGGCGTCCCCGAGGCGAAGTACTCCCTCGCCCCCGTCGCTGCACGTCTCGGAGAGGTCCTCGGCACGCCGGTGGCCTTCGCCGAGGACACGGTCGGCCCCGCCGCGAAGGCCGCCGTGGCCGCCCTCGGTGACGGTGACGTCCTCGTCGTCGAGAACCTCCGCTTCAACGAGGGCGAGACGGCCAAGACCGACGAGGGGCGGGCTGGTTTCGCCGCTGAGCTCGCGTCGCTCGCGGACGTCTTCGTCTCCGACGGCTTCGGTGTCGTCCACCGCAAGCAGGCGTCGGTCTACGACGTGCCGCGCCTCCTGCCGCACGCGACGGGTGACCTCGTCGCGACCGAGGTCGACGTCCTGCGCCGGCTGACCGCCGACCCCGAGCGGCCGTATGCCGTCGTGCTCGGTGGCGCGAAGGTGTCCGACAAGCTCGGCGTCATCGGCAACCTGCTCGGCGCCGCGGACCGTCTGCTCATCGGCGGCGGCATGGTCTTCACCTTCCTCGCGGCCCAGGGCCACGAGGTCGGCAAGAGCCTGCTCGAGTCCGACCAGATCGACACCGTCAAGGGCTACCTCGAGCAGGCCGAGAAGTCCGGCGTCGAGATCGTCCTGCCCGTCGACATCGTCGCCGCGGACGCGTTCAGCGCCGACGCGGACCACGACGTCGTCGCGGCCGACGCGATCCCGGCCGACCAAATGGGGCTCGACATCGGCCCGCGGTCGAGCGAGCTCTTCGCGGAGAAGCTCGCCGACTGCCGCACCGTCTTCTGGAACGGCCCGATGGGCGCCTTCGAGATGGAGCCGTATGCCGCCGGCACCAAGGCGCTGGCCGAGGCCCTCGTCGACGTGACGAGCCGCGGCGCGCTGACCGTCGTCGGTGGCGGCGACTCCGCTGCTGCCGTCCGCCAGCTCGGCTTCGCCGACAGCGACTTCGGCCACATCTCCACCGGAGGTGGCGCCAGCCTCGAGTACCTCGAGGGCAAGGAGCTGCCCGGACTGACCGTGCTCGACGAGGAGGACCCGTCCTGATGGCCCGCACCAAGAGCGAGACCAGCCAGCCCACCAGCGGACGCGTGCCGCTGATGGCCGGCAACTGGAAGATGAACCTGGACCACCTCCAGGGCACCCACCTGATCCAGAAGCTCGACTGGACGCTGCGCGACGCGAAGCACGACCACAGCGCGGTCGAGGTGGCGGTCCTGCCGCCCTTCACCGACCTGCGGTCGGTCCAGACCCTCGTCGAGGGCGACAAGCTGGACCTGCGCTACGGCGCCCAGGACCTGTCCCCGCACGCGTCCGGCGCCTACACCGGTGACATCTCCGGCGCCTTCCTCGCCAAGCTCGGCTGCACGTACGTCGCCGTCGGCCACAGCGAGCGGCGCGAGGGCCACGACGAGACCGACGCGGTCGTCGGCGCGAAGGTCAAGGCGGCCTACGCCCACGGCCTCACGCCGATCCTCTGCTGCGGCGAGGGCCTCGACGTGCGCAAGGAGGGCCGGCAGGTCGAGCACGTCGTCGCCCAGCTGCGCGCGGCCCTCGACGGGGTGACGAAGGAGCAGGCCGCGTCCATCGTCATCGCCTACGAGCCGATCTGGGCCATCGGCACCGGTGAGGTGGCGACCCCCGAGGACGCGCAGGAGGTGTGCGGAGCGATCCGCACCCTGCTCGCCGAGCTCTACAGCGGCGACGTCGCCGACGGTGTCCGGGTCCTCTACGGCGGCAGCGTCAAGGCCGGCAACGTCGCCTCGATCATGGCCAAGGAGGACGTCGACGGCGCCCTCGTGGGCGGCGCCTCGATCGACCCGGCGGAGTTCGCGTCGATCTGCCGCTACCGCGACCACCTCTCGACCAGCTGAGCGACCGGGCCCTCCCGCCCGGTCCCGCACCGGCCCCGCCACGGGAACGGATCCGGACGCGCGTCCCCCAGCGGGCGCGCGTTCGGTCGTTCGGGGTGTGGGCAGGTATCCTTGCCCGAGCCGAGGCCCGCGCGCCCTCCCCGAGGGTGTGCGGCGAGGCGGGCCGGACCACCCGGCCGAAACACCCCCGACGAGATGGAGTGACCACGTGGATGCGGTGCGCATCGTGCTTCAGGTCCTGCTGGTGCTCGCCAGCCTGGTCCTGGTGCTGTTCATCCTGCTGCACAAGGGCAAGGGCGGCGGGATGTCCGACATGTTCGGCGGTGGCATGTCCACCTCGCTCGGTGGCTCCTCCGTGGCGGAGCGCAACCTCGACCGGTTCACGGTTGCCGTCGCCGTCGTCTGGGCCACCTCCATCGTCGGTCTGGGCCTGTTGGCCCGTTTCGTCAGCTGAAAGGACCACATCATGGCTAGTGGCAACGCGATCCGAGGAAGCCGAGTCGGAGCGGGACCGATGGGCGAGGCCGAGCGTGGCGACGCTGCGCCCCGCGTGCACGTCCCCTACTGGTGCTCCAACGGGCACGAGACCCGTCCCAGCTTCGCCCAGGAGCCCGGCATGGTGCTCCCCGAGACGTGGGACTGTCCCCGGTGCGGTCTCCCCGCGGGCCAGGACCAGGCGACCCCTCCGGCAGCGCCGAAGGTGGAGCCCTACAAGCCCCACCTCGCCTACGTGAAGGAGCGGCGCAGCGACGAGGACGGCGCGGCCATCCTCGACGAGGCCCTGACGACCCTGCGCGACCGCGGCCTGATCCAGTAGGACGGCCACGACCGCGTCGAGCAGCTCGTGACACGACGGAGCCCGTGATCCCTCTGGGGTCACGGGCTCCGTCGTGTCACGCGCGTCAGCACGCCCAGCGGCATACCCCTCAGTCGCGCTCGGGGAGCCGCGCCGCGGCGTCGGCATCGAGCAGCCACCGCGTGGCATCGCTGCCTCGGGGGCCCGAGGCGGGGACGTCCCAGCGGTCCGCACCCGGCGTCAGGGCGGCTGCGACGGCCTCCGCCTTGTCCGAGCCCGCCACGACGAACCACACCTCGCGAGAGCGCTCGAGGCACTCGAACGTCAGCGAGACGCGGTCGGGTGGAGGCTTGGGGGAGTCATGCACCGCGATCGCGATGGCGTCGGTCGTGCGCTGGGCCGGGTGGTGCGGGAAGAGCGACGCGACGTGCCCGTCGGGTCCGACCCCGAGGATGACGACGTCGAACGCGCCGGAGCCGTCACCGCGAACCTCCGCGCTGTAGGTGTCGGCGCTCTCCTCGGCCGATCCGGACGTGTCCGGTCCGGCGATCCGGTGCACACGCGCCTGGTCGAGCCCGAGCCCGGACAGGCCTGCTTCGTCGTTCTGGGTGTCGTTGCGGTCCGGGTCGCCCGCGGGCAGGTAGCGTTCGTCGCCCCACCAGATGTCGACCTGCGCCCAGTCGACCCGCGCGCGGTCATCCCGCTCGGCCAGCGCTGCGATGAGCGCCGAGCCCATCGACCCGCCGGTCATCACGAGGTGGCACCGGCCACGCTCGGCGAGGGCCGCTTCCGCCGCGCCGACGAGGCGCTCCGCGATGTCCGCCGCGAGCGACGTCTTGTCGTCCGCGACGGACACCTCGGGATCGGGGCCGGGGCCGGCCGTCACGAGGTCTCCCGTGTCGCGCTGATCGTGCGGGCCTCGCTCTTGGTCGCAGCCGCCTTCTTGCCGGCGGCCTTGGCCGGGGAGGTCTCGCTGGCCGTCTTCTTGCTCGCGGCGTCGCGCTCGGCGGCCGCCTCCTTCTCACGCGGCGTGCGCTTGCCGGCGAGCTTGCGGGCCGTCGCCGCCTGCACCTGGTCGGTGTCGGCGTGCTCGGGCGCGGGCGGCGCCGAGATCATCGCGGACGCCTCCTTGGCCGAGTCGTCGCGGCCGAGCCGCGCCGCGAGACGTCGGGAGGCCTCGGGGTCGGGGGCCTTGCCGGCCTTGGCGGCGGCGGCGGCGGTGAGCCGGGCCGGGCCGAGGTGGTCCATCCCCTTGAGCAGCGCGTCGGCATACGTGTCGTCGGGGTCGAGGCGGCGCAGCTCGTCGGCGAGGCACTCCGGCAGCTCGCGCCGCGGGAGGCTGATCCGGCGGTCCGGCTGCCCGGCCTGCGAGAGCGTCGCGACGATGTCGCCCGGACGGACGAGGTCGATCGGGCCGCTCTTGCGCTCGAGGCGCACCGAGCTGATCCCCGAGCCGCGCGGGGTCGAGACCCTGCGGACCGGCACCTTGAGCCGGTGGCACAGCCACGCGGCGAGCAGCTCCGACGACGGGGAGTCGGGTGCGCCGCTGACGACGGCCCCGGTGATCGACTCGTAGGGCGGCTGGTCGAGCGCGGCGGCAATGAGACCGCGCCACAAGGTGATTCGCGTCCACGACAGGTCGGTGTCACCCGGGGCGTAGGTCGCGGCCCGCTTCTTGAGCATCAGCCGCGGGTTGCGGTGCTGCGCCGCGTCGGTGATCCGTCGCTGGGCCATCGCCCCGATGGGGTCGTTGGCCACGTCACCGGGAGCCTCGCCGGGCCACCAGGCCACGATGGGGGAGTCCGGCAGCAGCAGCGGCACGACGACGCTCGGCCCGTGCCCCGCGAGGGGGCCGTAGAGCCGCAGCACGACGATCTCGCTCGCGCCGGCGTCGCCACCGAGACGGATCTGGGCGTCGAGGCGGTTCTTGCCCCGCCGGTCGCCCGAGATGACGACGATGATCCGGCAGGGGTGCTGCCGGCTCGCGTGGTTGGCGACGTCGATCGCCTCACCGGCGTCGGTGTCCTCGACGACGACGACGAGGGTGAGCACGCGCCCGAGCGCCATCGCCCCGACCTCGTTGCGTAGCCGGACCAGCGTCTTGCTGATCTGCGTCGTCGTGGTGTCGGTCAGGTCCCTGATCACGGCATCCTCCACGTTCGTCCGTCACGCTCGAGCATCTCGTCGGCGTCCTTGGGGCCCCACGTGCCCGAGGTGTAGCTCTCCGGCGTGCCGGCCTTGGACCAGTGCCGGATCAGCGGGTCGAGGATCCGCCACGACAGCTCGACCTCCTCGTGCCGCGGGAAGAGCGGCGGGTCACCGAGCAGGACGTCGAGGATGAGCCGCTCGTAGGCCTCGGGGGAGGCCTCGGTGAAGGACGAGCCGTAGCCGAAGTCCATCGTCACGTCGCGCACCTCCATCTGCGCGCCCGGCACCTTGGAGCCGAAGCGCAGGGTGATGCCCTCGTCGGGCTGGACCCGGATGACGATGGCGTTCTTGCCGAGCTCCTCGGTCGCGGTGTGCTCGAAGGGCAGGTGCGGCGCCTTCTTGAACACGACGGCGATCTCGGTCACCCGCTTGCCGAGGCGCTTGCCGGTGCGGAGGTAGAACGGGACGCCGGCCCAGCGGCGGGTGTCCACCTCGAGGGCGACGGCGGCGAAGGTCTCGGTCGTCGACGCGGTGTCGACACCGTCCTCCTCGAGGTAGCCGACGACCTCTTCTGCGCCCTGCCACCCGGCGGCATACTGCCCACGAGCAGCCCCACGATCGAGGTTCTCCGGCAGTCGCACGGCGGAGAGCACCTTCTCCTTCTCCGCGCGAAGGTCCTTGGCGTCGAAGGAGACCGGCTCCTCCATCGCGGTGAGGGCGAGGAGCTGGAGCAGGTGGTTCTGGATGACGTCGCGGGCGGCGCCGATGCCGTCGTAGTAGCCGGCGCGGCCACCGATCCCGATGTCCTCGGCCATCGTGATCTGCACGTGGTCGACGTAGTTCGCGTTCCAGACCGGCTCGAAGAGCTGGTTGGCGAAGCGGAGGGCCAGCAGGTTCTGGACCGTCTCCTTGCCGAGGTAGTGGTCGATCCGGAAGACGGAGTCGGCCGGGAAGACGTCCTCGACGATCGCGTTGAGCTCCTGGGCGCTCTTGAGGTCGTGCCCGAAGGGCTTCTCGATGATGACCCGTCGCCAGCTGTCGCCGTCGGCGTGGGTGAGCCCGCAGCGCTCGAGCTGCTGGCAGACGGTGGCGAAGAAGCTCGGGGGGACGGAGAGGTAGAAGGCGTGGTTGCCGCCGGTCCCACGGTCCTCGTCGAGCTCCTTGACCGTCTGCGCGAGCAGGTCGAAGGCGGCCGGGTCGTCGAAGGTGCCCGGCACGAAGCGGAAGCCCTCGGACAGGTTGCGCCAGACGTCCTCGCTGAAGGGCGTGCGCGCATACTGCTTCACCGCGTCGTGGACGACCTGACCGAAGTCCTGGGTCGCCCAGTCACGCCGGGCGAAGCCGATGAGCGAGAAACCGGGCGGCAGCAGGCCCCGGTTGGCGAGGTCGTAGATCGCCGGCATCAGCTTCTTGCGGGCCAGGTCGCCCGTCACCCCGAAGAGGACGAGCCCGCACGGGCCCGCGATGCGGGGGAGGCGGCGGTCGGAGGCGTCGCGCAGCGGGTTGACCCCGTGAGAGACGCGGGCGGGGCTCACCGGCACCCGCCCGTCGACGGGGAGCCGGACGGCTGGGCGGGTCGGGTCATGCCTTCGCCTTGTCCATCTCCGCGGTGACGCCGTCGAGCAGCTCACCCCACGCCTTCTCGAACTTGTCGACGCCCTCGTCCTCGAGCAGGTCGACGACCTCGGAGTAGGAGATGCCCTGTGCGTCGAGGTCGTCGAGCACCGTGCTCGCCTCGGCGTAGCCGGAGGTGATCGTGTCGCCGGTGACGTCCGCGTGGTCCGCTGTCGCGTCGAGCGTCGTGCCGGGCATCGTGTTGACGACGTGAGGCGCGACCAGCCCCGTGACGTAGAGGGTGTCGGGGTAGGCCGGGTCCTTGACGCCGGTCGAGGCCCACAACGGGCGTTGGGCATTGGCGCCCTCGTCGCCGAGGCTCTTCCACCGCGGGGTCGAGAAGACCTCCTCGAAGGCCTGGTAGGCCAGGCGTGCGTTCGCGACGCCGGCCTTGCCCTTGAGGGCCTTGGCCTCGTCGGTGCCGATCGCGTCGAGGCGCTTGTCGATCTCGGAGTCGACGCGGGAGACGAAGAACGAGGCGACGGAGTGGATCGTGGTGAGGTCCTTGCCTGCCGCGTGCGCCTTCTCGAGGCCGTCGAGGAAGGCGTTCATCACGGCGCGGTAGCGCTCGAGAGAGAAGATGAGCGTGACGTTGACGCTGATCCCCTCGGCGATCGCGGCCGTGATGGCGGGCAGCCCGGCCTTGGTCGCGGGGATCTTGATGAGGACGTTCGGGCGGTCGACAGCGGCATACAGCTGCTTCGCCTGCTCGGTCGTCTTGTCGGTGTCGTGCGCCAGTCGGGGGTCGACCTCGATCGAGACGCGGCCGTCAACGCCGTCGGTCGACTCGTAGAGCGGCAGGAAGATGTCGCATGCCTCGCGCACGTCGGAGGTGGTCAGCTCGAAGACGACCTCCTCGACGGACTTGCCGGCCTTGGTCAGCTCGGTGAGGTCGGCGTTGTAGCGGTCGCCCTTGGACATCGCAGCCTGGAAGATCGACGGGTTGCTCGTCAGGCCGACGACGTTGCGCTCCTTGACGAGGTCGGCGATCTTGCCGGTCTCGAGGAGCTCGCGGGACAGGTCGTCGAGCCAGATGGAGACTCCGGCGTCGGAGAGGGCCTGGGTGTTGGGGTTGGACATCTGTGGTCTCACTTTCCCTGGTTCGTGGTGCTCGCGTCAGCCGCGCTGCCGCCGGTGTCGGACACGTCGGCGCCCATCACGTCGGTGGCAGCGCTCGCGGCTGCGCGGGCGGGGTTGGTCTCGCTGATGCCGGGCGCGCGGGTGGCGCCGGAGGCCTTGGCGGCCTTGAGTGACGCCTTGCCGGCCTTGACCACGGCGTCCGTCGTGATGCCGAACTCCCGGAAGAGGGTCGCGGCGTCGGCGGAGGCGCCGTAGTGCTCGATGCTGACGATGCGACCGGAGTCGCCGACGACGTCGTGCCACCCCATCGAGATGCCGGCCTCGACGCTGACCCGCGCCCGGACGGACGCGGGCAGGACCTTCTCGCGGTAGCCCTTGGTCTGCTTCTCGAACCACTCGCGGCACGGCATGGACACGACGCGCGTGGCGATGCCGGCCTTCTCGAGCTGCTCGGCGGCCTCGACCGCGAGCTGAACCTCGGAGCCGGTGCCGACGATGATGAGGTCGGGGCTGCCGGCTGTCGACTCCTCGACGAGCACGTAGGCACCCTTGGCGGCGCCCGACGCCTTGCCGTATTTCTTCCGGTCCCAGGTGGGCACGTTCTGGCGGGTGAGGCAGAGGGCGGCCGGGCCCTGCTTCTTGGCCAGGATCTGGCCCCACGCGACCGCGGTCTCGTTGGCGTCGGCCGGCCGGATGACGTCGAGCCCCGGGATGGCGCGCAGTGCTGCGACGTGCTCGATGGGCTGGTGCGTGGGGCCATCCTCGCCGACGCCGATGGAGTCGTGCGTCCAGACGTAGGTCACCGGGACCTGCTGGATGCAGGCGAGACGGACTGCCGGGCGCATGTAGTCGGAGAAGACGAGGAACGTGCCGCCGTAGGGCCGGGTCAGCCCCTCGAGCGCGATCCCGTTGAGGATCATGCCCATGCCGTTCTCGCGGATGCCGAAGTGGAGGGTCCGGCCGTAGGGCCCGCCCGACCAGCTGCTCGTCTGCTTGTCCTTCGGGATGAAGGAGGGCTGCCCCTCCATCGTCGTGTTGTTGGAGCCGGCGAGGTCGGCCGAGCCGCCCCACAGCTCGGGCATGGCCTCGGCGATGGCCGTGAGCACCTCACCGGAGGCGGCGCGGGTGGCAATGCCCTTCGCGTCGGCGGGGAAGGTCGGCAGGGCCTTGGCGAGGCCGGCCGGTGCGTCGCCCGACTGGATGCGGTCGAGCAGGGCGGCGCGGTCGGGGTTGGCCTTGCGCCACGCCTTGAAGCCGGTGTTCCACTCGCGGTGGGCGGCCTTGCCGCGCTTGACGACGTCGCGGGCGTGCTTGAGGACCGCGGGCTCGACGGCGAAGGTCTTCTTCGGGTCGAAGCCGAGCAGCTCCTTCGTGCCGGCGATCTCCTCGTCACCGAGGGCGGAGCCGTGCGACTTACCGGTGTTCTGCTTCGTCGGCGCGGGCCAGGCGATGATCGTGTGGAGCACGACGAGGGTCGGCTTGTCGGTGACCTTCTCGCCGGACTTCACGGCGGCGAGGAGCGCGTCGATGTCCTCGACGTAGGTGCCGCCGTCGGCGTCCTGGCGCCAGTCGACGTCGACGACGTGCCAGCCGTAGGCCTCGAAGCGGGCTCCCACGTCCTCGCTGAACGCGATGTCGGTGTCGTCCTCGATCGAGATCTGGTTGGCGTCGTAGACGAGCGTGAGGTTGCCGAGCTCCTGGTGGGCGGCGAGCGCGCAGGCCTCGTGCGAGACGCCCTCCTGCATGTCACCGTCGGAGGCGATGACGTAGACGTGGTGGTCGAAGGGGCTGGTGCCGGGCTTGGCCTCGGGGTCGAAGAGACCGCGCTGGCGCCGCTGAGCCATCGCCATGCCGACCGCGGAGGCGAGGCCGGAGCCGAGCGGTCCGGTCGTGATCTCGACACCCTTGGTGTGGTGGACCTCGGGGTGGCCGGGGGTCTGGGAGCCCCACGTGCGCAGCGCCTTGAGGTCGTCGAGGCTCAGGCCGTAGCCGGAGAGGTAGAGCTGCACGTACTGGGTGAGGCTCGAGTGGCCGCACGAGAGCACGAAGCGGTCGCGCCCGAGCCAGGCCGGGTCGGACGGGTCGTGGGTCATCACGTTCTGGTAGAGCAGGTAGGCGAGGGGGGCCAGCGACATCGCGGTGCCGGGGTGACCGTTGCCCACCTTCTGCACGGCGTCGGCAGCAAGGAGCCGGGAGGTGTCGACGGCTCGGACGTCGAGGTCGCTCCACCCCGCCTTCTTCACGACCGGGAGCGGCAGGCTCGGGTCTCGCTGTGACAGCGGGCCCTTGCTCTTCGCTGCGCTCGTACGGGTGGGCTTCTTCGCCGGGCTGGCGGTGCTGGTCACGGAACGGTTCTCCTCGGTGCAAAGGGATTCGCGTACGGCCCGAGCCTAGACCTTGGCCCACGTGGGGGGCGCATCGTCCCGGCTCCGGGAACGACCGTTAGACTCGGTTCCGCAATGGTCCGTACCCCTGGTACGGAGCGACGAACCAGCGGTGAGGACTTCAGTGACAACGGTGGACCCCCGCGCCGACCTCTCGGCGCTGCACGGTCCCGGGGGCAGCGGAGTCCGGTTCACCATCGGGCAGTACGTCGCCCTGACGAAACCGCGCATCATCGAGCTGCTGCTCATCACGACCATCCCCGTCATGTTCCTCGCCGAGGGCGGCGTCCCGTCCCTCCTGCTCGTGCTCACCACGCTCGTCGGCGGCACGCTCTCCGCGGGCGCCGCCAACACGCTCAACTGCTACCTCGACCGCGACATCGACGCGGTGATGCACCGCACGAGCAAGCGGCCGCTCGTCACCGGGACGGTCAGCCCCCGTGGCGCGCTCGTCTTCGGGGTGAGCCTCGCGGTGGTCTCGACGCTGTGGCTCGGGCTGCTCGTCAACTGGCTCAGCGCCTGGCTGGCCGTCGGGGCCCTGCTCTTCTACGTCGTCGGCTACACCCTGGTGCTCAAGCGCCGCACGGCCCAGAACATCGTCTGGGGTGGCGCGGCCGGGTGTATGCCGGTGCTCATCGGCTGGTCGGCCGTGACGGGCTCGCTCAGCTGGTCAGCCGTCGTCCTCTTCCTCGTCATCTTCTTCTGGACGCCGCCGCACTACTGGCCGCTGTCGATGCGCTACCGCGAGGACTACGCCACGGCCCACGTGCCGATGCTGCCCGTCGTCGAGCGCTTCGTCGTCGTCGCCCGCCAGATCGTCGCCTACTCGTGGGCGATGGTGCTCACCTCGCTGTCGCTCATCGTCGTCGGCACCGTCGGCTGGGTCTACACCGTCGCGGCGGTCGTCGCCGGCGCGCTTTTCCTCATCGAGGCGCACCGCCTGCTCGCCCGCGCGAAGGCCGGCCTGGCCGAGGACCTGCTCAAGCCGATGCGCCTGTTCCACTTCTCGATCACCTACCTCACGGTGCTCTTCATCGGGGTCGCCATCGACCCGCTGTGGCACGTCGCGCTGCCCGGCCTGTCCTGAGCCCACGCGGCTCCACCCCGAGGCACCACGAGCAGGTATGCCGCTCACCCCGGTCCCACGGACCGGCGAGGTGACGCCGTGTCACCGGTGACGCCGGGTCACGGTGTCAGCGGTGTCGGTCGGCGCGGGGGAGACCGTCCTCGAGCAGGAGGGTCTCGCGGCCGGTGACGGCGCCGAGCGAGGTCAGCATCCGCACGTTGTAGGGCGCGACGTGTTCGCGGGCCTCGGCGTCATCGGCCCAGTGCACGGCCCGGATCTCCCGCTCGAGCAGGGTGAGCCGGCCGATGAGGTCGCCGTCGAGGGGCTTGGCGACCTCGACGTCGAAGACGTGCACGACGGCGTCCTGCCAGCCGAGCCAGGGCGTCAGCCAGTTGACCGCGACGAGCCGGCCGACAGTGACCTCGATCCCGAGCTCCTCGCGGATCTCGCGAACGAGGCAGGTGGCGGGTGACTCACCCGGGTCGACGACGCCCCCGGGCAGGTCCCAGTCCCGCTTGTAGGTCAGCTCGCAGAGGAGCAGGGAGCCGGAGGCGTCACGCAGCAGGCCCTGGGCGATGAGGCGCTTGGTCGGGAGCTCGGCGTTGAGCATCGCGGTGCTGCCCTCGCGGGAGTCGGGCGGCGGGTCGGTGGCGAGCCGGCCGAGCACGACGGTGTCCCGGGTGCGGCCGTCCCGGGTGACGTTGGCCCGCAGGAGGCCCTCGCGCCGCAGACCGGCTCGCAGGCCGGTGCCGATCGCGGACCGGTCGTCGGCGTCGACCTGCGCCTCCACCCGCGTCAGCCCGAGCTCGGCGAACGCGTGGTCGACGAGCAGACGGGTGGCCCGAGCGGCGAGGCCCCGGCCCCGGTGTGCGGCCCAGGTGACCCAGGACAGCGCCCCGACTCCCGGCTCGCGGCGGTGCACGGCCACGGACCCGACCGGTTCGCCGTCCCACTCGACGAGGAAGGTGGCGGCCCGGTGGGATTCGGCCCAGTCCTGTTGGGCCCGCTCGATCCAGGCCAGGTGCTGCTGCGGGGTGGGGTCGGCCGCGTCGAGGCCGAGGACACGGGCGCTCGCGGCGTCGTGAGAGCCGCGGGTCCTCGCGACGTCCCCGGGCTCCCACGGTCGGAGCACGAGATCGCCGTCCCGGAGCGTCGGCTGCTCCCCGGGGGAGGCGGGGGTCTGCTCGTCGGTCGGCACCGGACCAGCCTAGGCACCCGCGCTCGCTTCCGTCGCCAAGGCCGTCCCCAGCGGCATCCCGTGCGGACTGATCCGCAGACTGATCCACCGGGCCCAATCAATCTGCGGATCAGTCCGCGTTCAGTGTCGTCAGGGCGACACCGGGTGCCGACTGATCTGCAGACTGACGGCATTCGACCTCGACCCACAGCAGCAGGTGCCGACTGATCCGCAGACTGATCGACCGGGCCCGATCAATCTGCGGATCAGTCTGCGTTCAGTGTCGTCAGGAGGGGGAGCGCGGGGCGGGGAGGGCCGGGACCGTCAGGTCGAAGCGGCACGCGTGGCCGAGGTCGACGACGGAGACCTCGCCGTCGTGGGCCCTGGCGATCCCGCGCGCCACGGCGAGGCCGAGGCCGGCCCCCTCACCGGCGGCCGGGGTGCGTGAGGTCGTCCCCCGCCAGCCCGGCTCGAAGAGGCGGCCGAGGTGCTCGGGCGGTATGCCGCCGCACTCGTCGCGCACGCCGATCCGGGCCTCGCCGTGGGACGCCACGAGCGTGATGTCGATCGTGCCGTCGTCGGGGGTGTGGGTGACGGCGTTGGTGACGAGGTTGGACAGCGCCCGGGACAGCTCGCGCGGGTCGACCTGGGCGGTCGTCCCCGGGTCGGCCGAGCCGGTGACGGTGATGCCCCGGCGGGCCGCGAGCACCCGCGCCGAGGCCACGGCGTCGGAGACGAGGTCGCCGAGGTCGACGACCGAGCGGTCGAGGTGCAGCGTGCCGGAGTGCAGCCGCGAGAGGGCGAGCAGGCCGCCGACCATCTCGGCCATCCGGTCAGCCTCGGACCGGATCCGCGCCGGGTAGGAGCCGTCGGCCGGGGCATGCCCGTCCTCGAGGGCCTCCGCCATGGCTCGGATTCCGGCCAGCGGCGTGCGCAGGTCGTGCGAGACCCACGCCACGAGCTCGCGGCGGTTGGCCTCGACCTCGCGGTCACGCTCCCGCGCGGCGACCTGGTCGGCCGCGGCCCGGGCCAGGCCCTGCACCCGGCGGGCGATGAGCCAGCCGAAGAGGGCCGCGATGGGCAGGGCCGTGGCCGTGACGATGAGCACGACCGAGCGGTCGTGGTCGTTGATGAACATGGCCCGCGACGTGACGGCGATGCCGGCGACGACGGTGAGCACGCCAACGAGGGGTGCGACGATGGCGGCGGCCACGAGCGACCGGCCCGCGAGGGCCCGCACCGCGACGACGCCGACGAGGCCCACGACGAGTGCGGCGGCCCCGGCGAGCAGCGCCGCCTCAGCGATCACGAAGCGCCGTCCCAGCGGTAGCCGACACCCCATACGGTCTGCAGCCGGACCGGGGTCGCCGGGTCGCGCTCGACCTTCTCCCGCAGCCGGCGCACGTGGACGGTCACCGTCGACTCGTCGCCGTAGTCCCACCCCCAGACCTGTTGCATGAGGTCGCGGCGCGAGAAGGCCCGGCCCGGGTGGGTCATCAGGTGGGCGAGCAGGTCGAACTCGCGGCCGGTCAGCGGGAGCGGCTCGGAGTCGAGCCACGCCTCGTGCCGTCGCTGGTCGACGACGAGGCCGCCGTCGACGAGGCGCTCCGGGACCGCCCCGTCCGGCCCCTGCGCACCGTCAGACCCGTCCGAGCCGGTCCCGCCCGTGCGCCGGAGCAGGGATTGGACGCGCAGGACGAGCTCGCGGCTGCTGAACGGCTTCGTGACGTAGTCGTCGGCTCCCACCTCGAGGCCCAGCACGCGGTCGGACTCGTCGCCGCGGGCGGTGAGCATGATGATCGGCAGGCCGGCCCGGGCCGCGCGCAACCGCCGGAACACCTCGAGCCCGTCGAGCCCGGGGAGGGTGAGGTCGAGGACGACGAGGTCGGGGGAGACCCGTGAGGCGGTCTCCAGCGCGCCCGGCCCGTCGGACGACTCAATCACCTCGAGGCCGGCCCGGACGAGGTAGCCGGAGACCACCTCGCGCACGGTGGCGTCGTCGTCGACGACGAGGATCCTGGTCACCCGGCCAGACTAGGCAGACCGGGAGGCCGAGACCTCGTGCATCTCCTTGTGGTTCGCTAACGTCGCGTCGCTGGCGGCGGCCCCGCTGCGGTCACCCGCGTCTCCGCGGGTCGTGAGCACCCCGCGAGTGAGGGCGACGACGAGCAGGCAGGCGCCGAGCATGTGCAGCGCGACGAGCACGATGGGCAGTCCGGTGAAGTACTGGGCGTAGCCGATGACCCCCTGCAGGAGGGTGACGCCGAGGACGACGTCCCAGGCGCGCTTGGCCTCCCGCGAGCTCGAGGTGAGCCGGACGGCGACGAGGGTCGCGATGACGAGGCCGCTGAAGAACATGACGAGGTCGGCGTGCATCCACGACACGAAGCGCGGGTCGAAGCCGGTGCGCGCCGGCGTCAGCGCGTCTCCGGAGTGCGGGCCGGAGCCGGTGACGACGGTGCCGAGCACGATGACGAGAGCGCCGACTGCGGCCGTGCCCTGGGCGAGCCGGCGGGCGAGGGGGTGCACGACGAGCTCGCTCGGTCGCACGGGTCCCGGGCGGGCTCCGTGCACGAGAGCGGTGGAGACGGTGACGAGGACCATCGAGACGAGGAAGTGCGCCATCACGATCCAGGGGTTGAGCCCGGTCAGCACGGCGATGCCGCCGACGATGCCCTGCGCGATGATCCCGCCGAGCACGCCGAAGGCGAGCAGGTGGAGGCGGCCGCGGTCGGGGAAGCGGGTGAGCACGACCCAGATCGAGGCGAGGGCGAGGATGCCGACCACGCCGGTCAGCGTGCGGTTCCCGAACTCGATGAGGTCGTGGTACTGGCTGGCGTCGGTGCGCACGGGGGTGACGGAGCCGGGCACGCACTCGGGCCACGTGGGGCAGCCGAGGCCGCTGCCGGTCAGCCGGACGACGCCGCCGGTGACGACGATGCCGATCTCTCCGACGAGGTTGGCGATGAGGATGGGGCGGGCCCACGCCGCCGGGGCGCGCGGGATCCAGCCGGGGAGACGAGAGGCGACGGACACCCCATCAGGGTATGCCGCCGAGCGGGCTCACGTGACCGCGCCCCGACCCGCCCGGCTGGCCCGCAGCCCCTGTCAGCGGGGTCGGCGCGCCGCGGTGGCTGCCGCACGTTTGGTAGCCCGGGCGACGAAACTGGCGCCGGTCGGGTCTGGGCCCGCACGTTTGGTAGCCCGGGCGACCAAAATCAGCCGAGGCCGGTCCAGACGACCTTGGAGCCGGCGTGCCCCGCGAGCGCGACGCTGACGAAGGCGGCGACGGCCGAGAGGGTGACGACGACCCCGAGCAGGATCTCGAGCGGACGACGCCGGGGGGCGTCGTCGGCCGGGGTCCGCAGGAACCAGCAGGCAGCGAGGGTGACGACCATGAAGACGAGGCAGATGATCTTGGCCCGGTCACCCCACTCGACGTGCTCGTTGAGCAGCTCGACGTTGGTGCTCGAGGCCCGGGCGGTGAGGACCCGGCGCTGGAGTGCCTGGCCGCTCTCTGCCGCGACGAATGCCGAGACGCCGGAGATGACGGCGCTGGCCGCCGTCGGCCACAGCAGCCGCCGGCGCCAGGCCGGCCGGCCGACGAAGGCGATCGCGACCAGGGCCGAGAGAGGCACGAGGACGACCACGGCGTGGATGACGAGGGCGTGCATGGGCAGCCCGAGGATGTAGTCGAACACGAGACCTCCAGTGGTCGTAGGAGGTCAGTGTGTCTGTTTTAGTCCTCGAATCGGAAGAAGCGCGCCGCCAGGGCAAACGCGACGGCAGCGGCGGTGAGCAGGACGCCGAGGGCCGGGAGGTCGAGCGACCCCTGGACGAGGGCGGCCCGCAGTCCGTCGGCGAGACCGGCCGAGGGCAGCAGCGCCGCCACCCCCGACACCGAGTCGGGCAGCTGGGTGCGCGGGACGACGACACCTCCGCCGACGAGGAGCAGCACCCAGACGAGGTTGGCGACCGCGAGCACCGCCTCGGCGCGGAGGGTTCCGGCGAGGAGCATCGCGAGCGAGACGAAGGCGAGGGTGCCGAGCAGGACGAAGAGGACGGCATACGCCAGGCCGGAGAGGTCGGGGCGCCAGCCGAGCGCGAGACCCACGCCCCCGACGACGACGACCTGCACGGCCTCGACGGCGAGGGTCGCGAGCACCTTGGCCGTGATCAGGCCGCGGCGCCCGAGGGGAGTGACCCCGAGGTAGCGCAGCACGGCATACCGCCGGTCGAAACCGGTCGCGATCGCCTGGGACACGAAAGCGGAGGAGATGACGCAGAGGGCCAGCACGCCCGGCACGGCAACGTCGATCCGGCGGCCCGGCCCGAGCGAGGGGAGGCTCGTCGCGTGCACGCCGACGAGGACGAGGACCGGCAGGACGACCGCCACGAGCAGCTGCTCGCCGTTGCGCAGCAGGGTCCCGACCTCGAAGCGGGCCTGGGCGAGGACCCGGTCACGCGCCGGGGCGGCCGCGGTACTCACGACCGGCCCTTGCGGGTGAGGCCGAAGTAGACGTCCTCGAGCGAGCGTCCGGCGACGACCTCGGCGACCGGGCCGTCGGCGACCGTGCGCCCGCCGCTCATGATGACGAGGTGGTCGGCGAGGCGCTCGGCCTCCTCGAACGAGTGCGTCGTGACGACGACCGTCGTGCCCTCGTCGCGCAGGTCACGCACGAGGTCCCACACGTCGAGGCGTCCGTGCGGGTCGAGGCCGGCGGCGGGCTCGTCGAGGAAGAGGACCTCGGGACGCCCGAGCAGGGCGGCTGCGAGCGCGAGGCGCTGCTTCTGGCCGCCGGACAGGCGACGCACGGTGGTGTCGGCGAAGTCCATCACGCCGAGCCGGCCCGCGACCTCGTCGACGTCGGCGGGCTCGGCGTAGAACCGGGCGAGGTGACGCAGCAGGCGCAGCGGCTTGGTGCCGCCGGGCAACCCGCCAGATTGCAGCATGACGCCGACGCGGGCCCGGTGGTCGGCCCCGGCGCCGGCCGGGTCGACGCCCAGGACGCGCACCGATCCCGAGTCGGGGCGACCCAGCCCGACGGCGCACTCGATGGCCGTCGTCTTGCCCGCGCCGTTGGGCCCGAGGACCGCGGTGACCGCTCCGGAAGGGGCCGACCAGGTCAGTCCGTCGAGCGCCGCGGTGGCCCCGAACGACCTCCGCAGGTCGGTGAGTGCAACGGCCGGTCCCATGGCGCAGGAGTCTAGGCTCGGTCCCGGACGCCGCCGCCCGCGGGGCCGTCCAGCGGCACCCGACCAGGGGTGTCGCCCCGACGAGCCGAGGCCGCACCGTGACAATCGACCCGACCGCCCGACCGTTCACCGCCCTCCCGGCGACGCCGACCGTGGGTCTGGGACCGGCCGCATGAGCGGCCACCCCACCGAGCCGCGGCGTCGCGGGGGTCGGGTCGGCCGCGGCTTCAGCCTCGTGTCGGCCACCGGCGCCCGGGTCATCCCGCTTGAACGGCTCAACCCCCGGGTTCGCGCCCGGGCCACGCTGCCGAGCCTCTTCACCCTGGGCAACATGATCAGCGGCTTCTCCTCCGTGCTGCTGTCGTTTCAGGGCCACTTCCGGGCGGCCGCGCTGCTCATCGCGCTGTCGATCATCCTCGACATCGCCGACGGTGCCGTGGCGCGGGCGGTCGGTGCGATCACCCCCTTCGGCCTGCAGTTCGACTCGCTCGCCGACCTCATCTCCTTCGGGATCGCGCCCGCCGTGCTCGTCTACACCTGGGCGCTGCCGGCCCACCCCGTCTGGGCCTGGGCGGGAGCGATGTTCTGGCTGGCCTGTGCGGCATACCGGCTCGCGCGCTTCAACGTGACGATCGACCCGATGGCCGACAAGCGCTACTTCATCGGGCTGGCGAGCCCGGCCGCGGCCGGTGTCGTCATCACGACGGTCTTCGCCATCAACGAGCCGCTCTACGACTGGGACCCGCTGCTGCCGATCGTGGCGGGGGTGCTGCCGGCCGTGCTGATGGCGACCTCGTTCCGGTTCCGTTCCTTCCGAGCGCTGCTGTCCACGAGGCACCTGCGGATCAGCATCCCGATCGGTGTCCTCGTGCTCATCGGTCTCGTGATCGCCCCGGGGGCCACCGGCATCGTCATCGCCTACGGCTACGTGCTCACCTGCCCGCTCGGCTGGGCCACTGCCTCACTGCGGCGGCGCTGGTTCGGGCCGGACGCCGTCGCGCCGCCCCGCACCCGGCAGCCGTCGGTGATCATGCCCGACGAGGTCGGCGGGGGCCCCGACGTCCTGGCCGACGACGACGCCTGAGGACACCTGTCGAGGGTTTCGGCCGGCGCCCTGTCAAGGGTTAGGAGCGCCTTACTGGAGTCCGCTCGTCAATTAGGACATGATGATGTGGTGTTTTTCAGTGAGCGCCCGGTGCGCGAGGCAGGGGAGGGCGACGGTGTCGCCCACCTCGAGTCCCGCACGCGCTCACGAGTGCTCCAGTACGTCTCGGCCGACGGCCCGATCACGGCCGCCGAGCTCGGTCGCCACCTCGACCTGACGCCCGCCGCGGTGCGCCGCCACCTCGACGTCCTCGTCGAGCAGGGCGCCGTCACCCCGCACGAGGCCACCGCCGGCCGCCGGGGACGCGGGCGCCCCGCCCGGGCCTACGTCGTGTCCGATGCCGGTCACGCCGCCCTCGAGGCCGACTACGACTCGCTCGCGGTCGAGGTGCTGCGCTACCTCGCCGAGCACGCCGGCCCCGCCGCCGTCGACGACTTTGCCCGGGGCCGCGTCGCCGAGCTCGAGGAGCGGTATGCCGCTCGGCTCGACGCCGCCGGAACCGACCCCGCCGCGCGGGCCGACGCCCTTGTCGACGCGCTCACCGAGGACGGCTTCGCCGCCACCGCTCGACCCGTCGGCGCGGGCTCGCTCACCGGCGTCCAGCTGTGCCAGGGCCACTGCCCGGTCCAGCACGTCGCGAGCGAGTTCCCGACCTTCTGCGAGGCCGAGACCGACGCCTTCTCCCGTCTGCTCGGTGTCCACGTCCAGCGTCTCGCGACGCTGGCCGGTGGCCACCACGTCTGCACCACGTTCATCCCGACCGGTGGAATCGCCGGCCGGAAGCGGAAGACCACGACGACCACCGTTGTTGACGCGCTTGACACGTCAGCAGCCCAGCCGATCGTCCCCACCAAGGAAGGTTCACCTTCATGAGCACCAACATCGAAGAGCGCAACCCGGGTCTCAAGGACATCGGGACCTACGAGTACGGGTGGGCCGACAGCGACGTCGCCGGTGCCACCGCGCGCCGTGGGCTCAGCGAGGACGTCGTCCGCGACATCTCCGCTCGCAAGAACGAGCCGGAGTGGATGCTCAAGCTCCGTCTCAAGAGCCTGTCTCTGTTCGGCAAGAAGCCGATGCCCGCGTGGGGCTCGGACCTCACCGGCATCGACTTCCAGAACATCAAGTACTTCGTGAAGTCCACCGAGAAGCAGGCCACCACGTGGGACGACCTGCCCGAGGACATCAAGAACACCTACGACCGCCTGGGCATCCCCGAGGCCGAGAAGCAGCGCCTCGTCTCCGGCGTCGCGGCACAGTACGAGTCCGAGGTCGTCTACCACCAGATCCGTGAGGACCTCGAGCAGCAGGGCGTCATCTTCCTCGACACCGACACGGCGCTGAAGGAGCACGAGGACCTGTTCCGCGAGCACTTCGCCACGGTGATCCCGGCCGGTGACAACAAGTTCGCGGCGCTCAACACCGCTGTC
>JBDSSS010000044.1:0-68206 GCA_039928615.1 Terracoccus sp.
ACCTCCGGGGGCGCCGGTGACGGTGGCCCCGGAGGCGCCGCCCTGCCGACGACCGATGCCCAGCTCGCCACGGTCGTCTTCACCGCGGGGATCTCGGTCGGCTACCTGCTCACCCTCGCCATCGGGATCATGACGATCGGCTCGGAGTACCGGCACAAGACGATCACCGCATCCTTCCTCGCGACCCCGCGCCGCGGGGTCGTGATGGGGGCGAAGGTCGTCAGCCTGCTCGTCATCGGTGCGTTCTACGGGTTGCTCTCCCTGGCCGGAGCGGTGCTGAGCGGCACCCTCGTGCTCACGTCCCAGGGGGTCTCGCCCTTCGCGGACCCCTCGATCTGGCGCACCCTGGCCCTCGGGCTGCTCGTGCTCGGGCTGTGGGCCCTCATCGGCCTCGGCGCCGGCATCCTCATCCCCAACCAGGTCGCCGCGCTGCTCATCTCGATCGGGGTGGCCTGGATCGTCGAGCCGATCGTGGCGGGGCTGCTCCCCCTCACCTCCTGGGGTGGCAACCTCACACCGTACTTCCCGAGCCAGGCGACCTCGGCGGCCCTCGGCCAGACGGCGAGCTCGTTCGGCGGGACGACCCAGCAGTCGCTCACCTGGTGGGGCGGCGCCCTCGTCCTGGCGGGCTATGCAGCGCTGATGGCCGGGATCGGGACGTGGCGGACCATGCGGGCCGACATCTCCTGACGCGCTCGACACACGGCCCATCGGGCGTCCAGCGTGCGTACAGGGCTACGCTGGGCCCCGTAGTGGCTCCGACGCACCCGAGGCAATGAAAGAGGCGTATTCGCCGTGTCCGAACAGTCCACGTCCGGCGACCCGATGGCAGATTTCGGGCCGAACGAATGGCTCATCGACGAGCTCTACCAGCAGTACCTGACCGACAAGCAGTCGGTCGACAAGGCCTGGTGGGAGTTCTTCAGGGACTACGAGCCCAAGGACGTGACGCTGCCGGACGCCGGCGCCGTCGGCAACGGGAACGGCAACCGCAACGGGTCGAGCGCGACCCCCAAGGCCCCGCAGACCGCGAAGGCACCGGCCGCCAACGGCTCCGGTGGCTCGAGCACCCCGGGGCACATGCCCAAGGTCGCCCCCGCCCCGCCCCGCACGAAGACGCCCGCAGCAGCTGCCTCGAAGCCGGCCCCCGACAAGCCCGCCGCGGAGAAGACCGCGCCGAAGAAGGCCGGCGAGGTGACCGAGCCCGCCAAGGGGAGCACCCCGACCGCCGAGGCACCCGCCCCCAAGCCGCGTGACATCCCCGCGGTCAAGGGGACGGGTCCGGTCAACGAGGACGTCATCACACCCCTGCGAGGCGCCCCGTCCCGGGTCGTGTCCAACATGGAGGTCTCGCTCACCGTCCCGACCGCGACGAGCGTGCGGGCCGTGCCGGCCAAGCTGCTCATCGACAACCGGGTCGTCATCAACAACCACCTGGCCCGCTCGCGCGGAGGGAAGGTGTCCTTCACCCACATCATCGGCTACGCGATGGTCAAGGCCCTCGGCCTCATGCCGGCGATGAACAACGGCTTTGTGGAGAAGGACGGCAAGCCCGCCCTTCTTGAGCCGGCCCACGTCAACTTCGGCCTCGCGATCGACCTGCAGAAGCCGGACGGGTCGCGCACGCTCGTCGTGCCCTCGATCAAGTCCGCGGAGGAGATGGACTTCGTCCACTTCTGGACCGCCTACGAGGACATGGTCAAGAAGGCCCGCGACAACAAGCTGACGGTCGTCGACTTCCAGGGCACGACGATATCGCTGACCAACCCGGGCGGGATCGGCACCGTCCACTCCGTGCCGCGTCTGATGAAGGGCCAGGGCACGATCATCGGCGTCGGGGCGCTCGACTACCCGGCGGAGTGGCAGGGCGCGAGCACCGAGACCCTCAACCGCAACGCGGTCAGCAAGATCCTCACGCTCACCTCGACCTACGACCACCGGATCATCCAGGGCGCCCAGAGCGGTGACTTCCTGCGGATCATCCACCAGATGCTGCTCGGCGAGAACCGCTTCTTCGACGAGATCTTCGAGTCGCTGCGGATCCCCTACGAGCCGATCCGCTGGGTCCAGGACGTCGACTCCTCGCACGACGACGACATCGACAAGGTGTCCCGCGTCCAGGAGCTGATCCACGCCTACCGCGTCCGTGGCCACCTGATGGCCGACACGGACCCGCTGGAGTACAAGCAGCGGCGCCACCACGACCTCGACGTGACGACCCACGGCCTGACGCTGTGGGACCTCGACCGGACCTTCGCCACCGGCGGGTTCGGCGGCTTCCCGTTCCTCAAGCTCCGCAAGATCCTCGGGATCCTGCGCGACTCGTACTGCCGCACCGTCGGCATCGAGTACATGCACATCCAGGACCCGGAGCAGCGCCGGTGGATCCAGGAGAAGGTCGAGCGGCCCTTCTCCAAGACCAACCGCGACGAGCAGATGCGGATCATGCGTCGGCTCAACGCGGCCGAGGCCTTCGAGACCTTCCTCCAGACGAAGTTCGTCGGGCAGAAGCGCTTCTCCCTCGAGGGCGGCGAGTCCGTCATCGCCCTGCTCGACCGCATCCTGTGCCGGGCCGCCAGCGAGGGCCTCGACGAGGTCTGCATCGGTATGCCGCACCGTGGCCGGCTCAACGTGCTCGCCAACATCGCGGGCAAGTCCTACGGCCAGATCTTCCGCGAGTTCGAGGGCAAGCAGGACCCGCAGTCGGTCCAAGGCTCCGGCGACGTGAAGTACCACCTCGGCACCGAGGGCGAGTTCATCGCCGAGGACGGCGCCCAGACCAAGGTCTACCTCGCGGCCAACCCGTCCCACCTCGAGGCGGTCAACCCCGTGCTCGAGGGCATCGTGCGCGCCAAGCAGGACCGGCTGAACCTCGCCGGGCAGGACTTCACCGTGCTGCCCGTGCTCATGCACGGAGACGCGGCCTTTGCCGGACAGGGTGTCGTCGCCGAGACGCTCAACCTCTCCCAGCTGCGCGGCTACCGCACCGGCGGGACGATCCACGTCGTCATCAACAACCAGGTCGGCTTCACCACCTCGCCGAGCTCGTCGCGCTCGTCCGTCTACTCCACCGACGTCGCCCGGATGATCCAGGCCCCGATCTTCCACGTCAACGGTGACGACCCCGAGGCCTGTGTCCGGGTCGCCGAGCTCGCCTACGAGTTCCGCCAGGAGTTCAACAAGGACGTCGTCGTCGACATGGTCTGCTACCGGCGCCGCGGGCACAACGAGGGCGACGACCCCTCGATGACCCAGCCGCTGATGTACAACCTCATCGAGGCGAAGCGCTCGGTCCGCAAGCTCTACACCGAGTCGCTCATCGGGCGCGGCGACATCAGCGTCGAGGACGCCGAGGTGGCCCTGCGCGACTACCAGATCCAGCTCGAGCGGGTCTTCGTCGAGACCAAAGAGGCGACGAAGAACCAGGACGCCCCGCGTCGCGACCCGCACAGCGAGTCCGACGCCCCCGACAACGCTGGTCTGGAGAAGCCTGCCGCGCAGGTCCAGGACGACACCTCACCGCGGCGGTCCGCGTCGAAGACCGGGGTCGCGGCGAGCGAGCTCGAGCACATCGGCACGACCTTCGCGAGCCCGCCCGAGGGGTTCACGATCCACCCCAAGCTCGGCCAGCTGATGGAGCGTCGCGCGCAGATGACCCGCGAGGGCGGGATCGACTGGCCGATGGCCGAGCTGCTCGCCTTCGGCACGCTCCTCAAGGAGGGAACTCCCGTCCGCCTCGCGGGCCAGGACAGCCGTCGGGGGACGTTCGTGCAGCGGCATGCCGTGCTCATCGACAAGCAGACTGCGGAGGAGTGGACGCCGCTGCTCTACCTCGGCGAGGGGCAGGCCCGCTTCTGGGTCTACGACTCCCTCCTGTCGGAGTTCGCCGCGATGGGCTTCGAGTACGGCTACTCCGTCGAGCGGCCCGACGCCCTCGTGCTGTGGGAGGCGCAGTTCGGGGACTTCGGCAACGGCGCCCAGACGATCGTCGACGAGTTCATCTCCAGCTCCGAGCAGAAGTGGGGTCAGCGCAGCTCCGTCGTGCTGCTGCTGCCGCACGGCTACGAGGGCCAGGGACCGGACCACAGCTCGGCACGGATCGAGCGCTACCTCCAGCTCTGTGCCGAGAACAACATGACCGTCGCCTACCCCTCGACGGCGGCGTCGTACTTCCACCTGCTCCGCCGGCAGGCGTACTCGCGCCCGCGCACGCCGCTCATCGTCTTCACCCCGAAGTCGATGCTGCGGTCCAAGGCCGCCGCGAGTCCGGTCGAGGCGTTCACCGAGGGCGGTTTCCGGCCGGTCATCCCCGACCACGAGGGGGTGACCCAGGACGTGACGCGGGTGCTGCTCGCGTCGGGCAAGATCGTCCACGACCTCGATGCCGAGCGCGCCAAGCGTGAGGACACCTCCACGGCGATCATCCGGGTGGAGCAGCTCTACCCGATCCCCGAGAAGGAGATCCTCGACGTCGTCGCCCGCTATCCCGGGGCCGAGCTGGTCTGGGTGCAGGACGAGCCGCGCAACCAGGGCGCCTGGCCGCTGATGGCCCAGTGGCTGCACGAGGACCTCATCGAGCTGGGCGAGTCCCGCCCGTGGCGGGTCGTGGCACGCAAGGCCTCCGCCTCCCCCGCGACGGGCTCGTCCAAGAAGCACCAGGCCGAGCAGGCCGACCTGTTCGAGCAGGCGTTCGGCCGCTGACCCGACGCCGTCGCCGGGTCCTCCACCACGTGGGCAGGACCCGGCGGCGCGACCGGCGCCCCACCGGGCGGGCCGGATCGTGCCGGCGAGCCGGTTCACCACCGGCTTGCCTGCGCCGCAAGGTGCACGAGTCGCGATAGCCTCCGATCGTGTACTTCACCGACCGAGGCATCGAGGAGCTGGCGAGTCGCCGCGGCGAGGAGCCGGTGAGCCTGGAGTGGCTCGCCGAGCAGCTGCGGACGTTCGTCGACCTCAACCCCGAGTTCGAGGTGCCGATGGAGCGATTCGCGACGTGGCTGGCACGACTCGATGACGACGAGGACTGAGCACGTGACCGACAACGAGACCGAGCAGATCCCCTACGGCGTGGGACCGGCCTACCCGGTGGCCCACACCGCGTTCACGAGCGACACCAGGCCCGGGGGTGCCTCTGCCACCGGCGCTCCCCCGCCCTCCTCCGGCTCGTCCCCCGGCGCGCACCTGCTGTCCGCGCCGTCCGTCGACGTTCCCGGACCCGACGGCGCCCGGGACGTGGGGATGGTCTTCGTCGGCGGGTCCCAGACCGCCGGCTACGGCGACCCCAAGGGCCTGGGCTGGGTCGGCCGCGTCGTCGCGCGGACGCAGCACCCCGACCTCGACCTCACGGCCTACAACATCGGGATCCGCGGCAACACCTCCGGTGACGTCGTCGCCCGGTGGGTCGCCGAGTGCCACCCCCGGTGGCGCGGCCGCTCCGAGCGTCGCCTCGTGCTGTCGGTCGGCACCAACGACGTGATGACCGGGATGACGATGGCCCGGTCACGGCTCAACCTCGCCAACGTCATCGACGAGGCGACGAACGCCGGCATCAAGACCTTCGTCGTCGGCCTGACCCCCAGTCTCGACTCGGAGCTGAACCGGCGCCTCGAGGCACTGGCCGAGGCCCAGGCCGACGTCTGCTCACGCCGGGGCATCACCTACGTCGACTGCTTCCGCCCGCTCGTCGGGCACGACCAGTGGATGGCCGACCTCGCCGCGAGCCCCGACCGCGCCCATCCCGGACAGGCCGGCTACGGCCTCATTGCCTGGCTCGTGCTCCACAACGGCTGGAACGACTGGCTCTCGCTGAGCTGAGCGGCCGTCCGCCCGCTGCACACGGCATACCGTCGAGGTATGCCGTCACCGTGCGGTCACGTCGCAGGGCGCTCGTCAGAGTGCTCGGCGGTGCCCTCGTCGCGGTCGGGCTCCGACCCCGCGCCCGCCGCACGGCCCCCACCGGCCAACGCCGTGATGATGGTCAGGGCGGCAAGGGCGGCCACCGCGGCCGCCAGGAGCGGTCGCTCGGACTGCCAGAGACTCCACCCGACGGGGAGCAGCAAGGCGTTCCAGAGCACCGTCGGCGTGCGGGGCCAGTCCTTGGCCTGCACCCAGCCCCGGGCCACGACGAGCAGCCCGACGGCGAAGACGAGGATGAGCAGCCCGGACGTCACCGCCCGCACCGTGTCACTCGTGCCCCCGGACGCGATCCCGTAGCCGTAGAACCCGACGAAGCCGAGCAGCACCAGCGCCTCGAGCGCGACGAGAGCGGCGCAGAGGCGAGCCGCGTTGCTGGACCCGGACCTCGCAGGGCCTGCCTCCGGCACGCTCGGGGACGGTGGAGCGGGCGTGGTCACGAGCACATCGTACCGATGGGTACACTGGAGGCCGTCCGATGGGTGGCCCCCGGGATGTGCCCGGTAGCCCGCTGTAGATACGCTGTGCACTCGGTGTGACCCGTGCCTGCGCTGTTGATCCTGCGTCAGACGTCCGACACACTGGTCCTGGCCCGGGACGCGTACGGAACAACTTCGTGCGCGTCGTCGTTGGTCAGAGGGCGATGCCCTCGTGGACACGCACTGAGATGGCTCCGACAACGACGCTGGCGCCGAGCACCTGCATCACCGAGACCTTTCCGGCGGTGCCATCGAGAAGACGAAGGAGCACGATCCACATGGATTGGCGCGACCGCGCTGCCTGCCTGGAGGCCGACCCCGAGCTGTTCTTCCCCATCGGGAACACCGGCCCGGCGATCCTCCAGATCGAAGAGGCCAAGGCCGTGTGCCGAACCTGTTCCGTCATCGACACGTGCCTGAAGTGGGCACTGGAGAGCGGACAGGACGCCGGAGTGTGGGGTGGACTCTCCGAGGACGAGCGCCGGGCGCTCAAGCGCCGCAACGCGCGCGCCCGCCGGGCCGGCTGACAGCACCGCCCGCAAGCCCGGTGACGCTCGTTGTCACCGGGCTTTTGCCTGCGTGCGCGACCGCCGGGCGGGTCAGGCAATGGGACGCGTCAGGTGATCGGACGCGTCAGGTGATCGGACGCAGGGTCGCGGTGAAGCGCGCCCGGGTGCCGTGTGGCGAGAGACCCTCCCACGTGATCCGCCCCCCGAGGTCGGCGACGAGGGACTGGACGATCTGCGTGCCCAGCCCGGAGCCGGGGCGACGCCCCGGGTCGATCCCGGCGCCGTCGTCGTCGATGGTCACCACGACCGTCGACCGGCCCCGCTCGTCGGACTGCCGCTCGATACCGATGCGGACCTCACCGCCCGCGTCGCCGAGGCCGTGCTCGATGGAGTTCTGGACCAGCTCGCTCATCACCATCGCGAGCGAGGTGGCATCCTCGGCCCGCAACCGCCCGAAGGTACCTGTCGTGACCGTCCGGACGTCCGCCCCGTTGGAGGACACCTCGACGACCGCGTTGAGGCCGCGCTTGGCGATCGCGTCGAAGTCGACGGTCTCGTCGAAGCCCTGGCTCAGCTGGTCGTGGACCATCGCGATGGTGCCCACGCGACGCTCCGCCTCCTTGAGGGCTTCGCGAGCCTCCCCCTCGGGCACCCGCCGTCCCTGCAGCCTCAGCAGGGCCGCGACCGACTGCAGGTTGTTCTTGACCCGGTGGTGGATCTCGCGGATCGTCGCGTCCTTCGTCATCAGCTCGCGCTCCCGGCGCCGCAGCTCGCCGACGTCCCGGAGCAGGACGATCGCCCCGAATCGCTGGCCCGCCTCGGTGAGCGGGATCGCCCGCATCGAGATCGTCGTGCCTCCTGCCACCACCTCGGTGCGCCACGGCTGACGGCCCGTCACGACGAGCGGCAGTCCCTCGTCGACGGGGTGGGACTCACGGACGTTGTCGGTGACGACCTGCGCGAGGCTCGACCCCGTGACCTCGCCGTGGTGGCCGAGCCGGTGCAGGGCGGAGACCGCGTTGGGGCTGGCGTAGGTGACGATGCCGTCGACGTCGAGACGGATCACGCCGTCCCCGACACGCGGGGCGCCACGACGCAGACCCGTCGGGGCGCTGCCGTGCGGGAACTCACCACCCGTCACCATCCGACACAGCGCGTCAGCGGTCGCGAGGTAGGTCAGCTCGAGGCGGCTCGGGGTCCGCGTGGTCCAGAGGTTCGTGTGCCGTGTCATCACCGCGACGACGCGGCCCTGACGGACGACGGGGATGTACTCCTCGCGGACCGACTGGTCCGGCAGGCCGGGCTGCTCGACCTTGGCCTGGCGCACCCGGAGGATCCGTTGCTCGGTGGCGGACTCCTCGACCAGCTCGCTCGTGTGCCCACGGTCGGCGACGCGGCCCACCTGGTCGTCGACGAAGACGAGCTGTCCGGTGGTCGGACGGACGTGGGCGACAGCCTCCCAGCGGTCACTGGTCGACCGCACCCAGAGCACGAGGTCGGCGAAGGACAGGTCGGCGACGAGCTGCCAGTCACCGACGAGCAGGTGCAGCCACTCCACGTCGTGGTCGGGCAGGTTCGTCCGTCCACGGAGCAGTTCACTGAGAGTCGCCACGCCTTGAGCCTAGGGGGCGGAGCCGGCGGCACACCGGCCCCGGCCCTACCGACGGGCCGCGCTCTTCTTCGCCGGCACCTTCTTCGTCGCCCGCGTCGCCGCCTTCGTCGTGGCGGTCTTCTTCGTCGCGGTCTTCTTTGTCGCGGTCTTCTGCGTCGCGGTCTTCTTCGTCGCCGTCTTCTTGGTCGCGGCCTCTGTGGCCATGGCCTTCTTCGTCGCGGCCTTCTTCGTCGCGGCCTTCTTCGCCACGGTCTTCTTCGCCACGGTCTTCTTCGCCACGGTCTTCTTCGCCACGGTGCCGTCCTCCTCGGGTGCCGCGACCGAGACCGGTGCGCTCGAGGACGCCGGCTTCGTCACGGTCCGCAGGGTCCGCAGCGCGACCGAGAGCGCGGCGATGCCGGCGTGCGACATCCGCTCGATCCCGCCGAGCGCGGTGCGGGCCCGGGCGAGGGCGTCGGCGTTGAGGTCGGACCACTGCGCCATCCGCTCCGGCGCGTCGTCGCCGCGGCGGCTCACCTCGAGCACCGAGCGAGCGAGGCTCTCGAGGACGGCGTAGAGGTCGTCGCGGAGCGCTCCTCGGGCCAGGGCGTCCCACCGGTCCTCGCGCGGGAGCATGGTCACCCGGGAGAGCATCGCGTCGATCGAGAACGCCTCGGAGGTCAGGAAGTAGACGCCGACGACGTCGTCGAGCTCCTCCCCCGTGTCCTCCGCGATCTCCACGCAGTCGAGGAGGGAGTAGACGTCGAGCAGCGAGGCCGCCTGCTGGGCCAGCTCCTCCGGGACGCCCTTCGCCTCGAGCTCGCGGGTCCGGGTGCGCAGGCGTGTGCTCTCGGTGCCCTGGAGCACCTCCGGCATGCGTGCGGCATACGCCTCGATGCCGGGCCGGAAGCGCGCCACCTCAGCCGCGATGTCGAGCACCGCGGGCCGAGAGGTGAGGAACCAGCGCACCGAGCGGTCGATGAGGCGGCGGAACTCGAGGTAGAGCGCCGTCTGGGCCGTCGTGGTCACGACGTTGTCGGTGGCCTCGACCCCACGCACGAAGCCGGCGAGGTCGAAGATCTCACGACACACGACGTAGGCCCGGGCCACCTGCTCCGGGTTGGCGCCCGTCTCCTCGCCCGCGCGGTAGGCGAAGGTGATGCCGCCCCGGTTGATCATCGAGTTGGCCACGGCGTTCGTGATGATCTCGCGGCGCAGCGGGTGCGCAGCGATCTCGTCGGCGTACTTGCGGCGCAAGGGTTTCGGGAAGTAGTCGGCCAAGGTCGTGGCAAACCACGGGTCGTCGGGCAGGGAGGTCGTGATGAGCTGGTTCTTCAGGTAGAGCTTGGCGTAGGCGACGAGCACCGAGAACTCCGGTGAGACGAGGCCCTCCCCCGACTTCTGGCGGCGCAGGATCTCCGACCCGCTCGGGAGGAACTCGAGGCCCCGGTCGAGGTCGCCGTTCTCCTCGAGGAACTGGATGAGCCGCTCGTGCACGGTGAGCATCTCGTGCTGCTGCGCCCGGGCGTTGCCGAGCAGCACGTTCTGCTCGTAGTTGTCGCGCAGGACCTGCTCGGCGACCTCGTCGGTCATCGAGGCGAGGAGCGTGTTGCGACGGCGCATCGTCAGCTCGCCCGAGCGGGTCAGCTCGGTGAGCAGGATCTTGATGTTGACCTCGTGGTCGGAGGTGTCGACCCCGGCGCTGTTGTCGATGGCGTCGGTGTTGACGCGGACTCCGGCCAGGGCGGCCTCGATGCGGCCGAGCTGGCTCATCCCCAGGTTGCCACCCTCGCCGATGACGCTGCAGCGCAGGTCGGCGCCGTTGACCCGGATCGCGTCGTTGGCGCGGTCGCCGATCTCGCCGTTGCTCTCGCTCGTGGCCTTGACGTAGGTGCCGATGCCGCCGTTCCACAGCAGGTCCACCGGAGCGAGCAGGATCGCCTTCATCAGCTCGGCGGGCGTCATCGTCTTCGTGCCCGACCGCAGCCCGAGGGCGGTGATCATCTGGGCCGTGATCGGCACCGACTTGGCGGCGCGGTCGATGATGGCGCCGCCCCGGGAGACGAGCGAGGAGTCATAGTCGGCCCACGAGGACCCGGGCAGGTCGAACATCCGGCGGCGCTCCGCGAAGGACGCCGCGGCGTCGGGGTCGGGGTCGATGAAGATGTGCCGGTGGTCGAAGGCCGCGACGAGACGGATGTGCTCCGACAGGAGCATCCCGTTGCCGAAGACGTCGCCACTCATGTCCCCGACGCCGACGCAGGTGAAGTCCTCGCTCTGGGTGTCGAGCCCGGCCTCGCGGAAGTGTCGCTTGACCGACTCCCAGGCGCCCCGCGCCGTGATCCCCATGCCCTTGTGGTCGTAGCCGGCCGAGCCCCCCGAGGCGAAGCCGTCGTCGAGCCAGAACCCGTAGTCGGCGGAGATGCCGTTGGCGATGTCGGAGAACTTGGCGGTGCCCTTGTCGGCAGCGACGACGAGGTAGGTGTCGTCCTCGTCGTGCCGCACCACCCGCGCGGGCGGCACGACGGCCCCGGAGACGAGGTTGTCGGTGAGGTCGAGCAGCCCGGAGATGAACAGCTGGTAGGAGGCGATGCCCTCGGCCAGCCAGGCGCCCCGGTCCACCGCCGGATCGGGCAGCTGCTTGGCGTAGAAGCCGCCCTTGGAGCCGGTGGGCACGATGACGGCGTTCTTGACCATCTGCGCCTTGACGAGACCGAGGACCTCGGTGCGGAAGTCCTCCCGACGGTCGCTCCAGCGCAGCCCGCCGCGGGCCACCTTGCCGAAGCGCAGGTGGACGCCCTCGACGCGGGGGCTGTAGACCCACACCTCGAACATCGGCCGGGGGGCGGGCAGGTCCGGGACCTTCTTGGGGTTGAGCTTGAGCGAGACGTACGACTTCTGCTCGCCCGTCTCGTCGGGCTGGTAGAAGTTGGTCCGGAGGCTGGCAAGGATCACGCCGAGCAGGGCCCGCACGATCCGGTCGTGGTCGAGGCTGGCCACCTCGTCGAGGGCCTCCTTGATCCGGGCGACCACCGCCTTCTGACGGGTCGAGCGCTTGTCCCTGCCGGGCCCGGTGTCGGGGAACGCGTCCGGGTCGAAGCGCGCCTCGAAGAGCTCGACGAGACTGCGTGCGATGCCGGAGTGCGTGACGAGCGCGGACTCGACGTAGTCCTGCGAGAACGTCGAGCCGCTCTGGCGCAGGTACTTCGCGACGGTCCGCAGCACGACGACCTGACGCCAGGTCAGCCCGGCAGACAGCACGAGCGCGTTGAAGCCGTCGGACTCGGCGGCGCCGTCCCACACCGCGCGGAAGGCGTCCTCGAAGCGGGTGCGGACGTCATCCGCCCCGGCGCCGGAGCCCCACGCCTCGGCGTCGGCACGGAGGCCGAAGTCGTAGATGTGGAGCAGGTCCTCGGGACCGGTGCGCACCTCGTAGGGCCGCTCGTCGGTCACCTCCACACCGAGGTGGGTGAAGAGCGGGAGCACCTCGGTCAGCGACAGGTCAGCGTGGCGGTAGAGCTTGAACCGTCGCTCTCCCGCCTGCTCCGAGGCAGCGTCCTCGTAGAGGTGCAGCGCGGTGGCCACGCCGTCACGGTCGAGCGCGTCGATGCGGTCGAGGTCAGCGGCCGCGGTCGCGACGTCGAAGTCCTCCTTGTAGGCCTCGGGCAGGACCTTCGCGTAGGCGACCATCGCGCGCGCCGCGCCCTCGGCCCCCCGCGTGACGCTGAGCACCTCGGAGAGGTCCTCGTCCCACGTCCGCGCCGCGTCGATGATCCGCTGCTCGAGATCGGCGGCGTCCACCTCGGGGATGTCGACGCCGCTCGGCATCCGCACGACGAAGTGCAGCCGCGCGAGCACGGACTCGCTGACCCGCGTCGTGTTGTCGATGTTGGCGCCGCCGAAGGCGTCGAGCAGGATCGCCTCGATGCGCAGCCGGACCGTCGTGTTGTAGCGGTCCCGCGGCAGGTAGACCAGGCACGACATGAACCGACCGAACTCGTCGCGACGCAGGAAGAGCTTGGTCTTGCGCCGCTCCTGCAGGTGCAGGACGCTCGTCGCCACCTCGGCCAGCTGCTCCGCGCTCGTCTGGAAGAGCTCGTCGCGGGGGTAGGTCTCGAGGATCTGGAGGATGTCCTTGCCCGAGTGGCTCTCGGGGCTGAGGCCGGTGAGCTGGAGCACCTCCTGGGCCCGGACGTCGACGAGCGGGATGTCGCTGATGGCGTCGTTGTAGGCGGCGGAGGCGTAGAGGCCGAGGAAGCGCTGCTCGCCTACGCACTCCCCCCGGGCGTCGAAGGTCTTGATCGAGATGTAGTCGAGGTAGACGTCGCGGTGGACCGTCGCACGCGAGTTGGCCTTGGTGATGATGAGGATCGTCGCGTCGCGAGCCGCTCGGCTCGCGGCGGGCGTGAGGATGAGGCCGTTGCGCGCCTCGGCGCGGTCGTAGCGCAACAGACCGAGACCGGTCCCCGGCACCTGGCGTGAGACGTCCTTGCCCCGCTCGTGCGTGAGGGAGTACTCCCGGTAGCCGAGGAAGGTGAAGTTGTTGCTCGCCAGCCACTCGAGGAACCGGCCCGCCTCGCGCGCCTGGTGGGGGTCCGTGCCGGGGGGCGCCGTGCGCTTCAGGGTGGTGGCGATCGTCAGGGCGTGCGCCCGCATCTTCGGCCAGTCCTCGACGGCGTCGCGGACGTTCTCCAGCACCTGGTGCAGCCGCGCCACCACGTCGGGCAGCGACGCGTCGGGCAGGCGGTCGATCTCGAGGTGCATCCACGACTCGCGCACGTGGCCGACGACTCCGCGACGGGTCCGCTCGTCGTCGGCGGCGATGCCGGCCAGGGTGCCCGTCACCGATCGGGTCACCGTGATCTGCGGGTGGATGATGAGGTGGACCCCGCGGTCGAAGCCGCCGAGGGCCGCCACGACGGAGTCGACGAGGAAGGGCATGTCGTCGACGACGATCTGCACGACGGTGTGGGGTGAGTCCCAGCCGTCGTCGTCCATCGACGGGTTGAAGGCCCGCACGATGTTCGTCCCGACCGGACGCTCCTTGGCGAAGGCCTTGTGGCCCAAGGCGATCGCGGCGAGCTCATCGGCGTCACGGGCGATCAGGTCCTCGGTCGCGACGAGCCTGAAGTAGGACGTGAGCAGTCCCCGGGCCTCCGCGGTCGCCGCCTTCGACGGGCCACGGCTGCCCTGCCCCCGGGCAGGACCCGAGGAGTCGGCAGCGGCCTTCAGGACGGCGGTTCGAGACTGTTCGAGAGACGCAGACATGCGGTTGTGGATTCCTCACCAGTGGGCCCGTGCGCGCCACCGCGTCGTGACGCACATCTCACGATGTGAGCCTATCGCCATCACACCCCGGGCCCGCACCCCCGTCGGTGGAGAACTCGCCGGGACGGCGTCCGTGCCTGCCTAGAGTGGCCCCATGACCGACCGGATCCCCGCCGCGGCCCCGGGCGCGTCGGTGACGATGCGCGGGCTGGCCCGGGCCCGCACCGGCACCGGGGAGATGGGGCACGAGCTGCTCACCCACCTGCCCGAGCTCGGCGACCCCGACACCCAACGCGAGCTGGACGGCTGGGTCGAGCAGGCCGCGGACACTCTGCAGGCAGTGTCGTCCGCGATCGAGCAGCGGCTCCTCGAGCTGGGTCGCGGCGCCGTCGCCGCAGAGGGAGCCGGCGGAGGTCTCACGGGCCCGACCCGGCCGGCGTCGGCCGAGGAGCGACGCCCGTGACCTGGCCCGACCCCGGCAGCGTGTCGGCCCTCGGCGGCGTCCTGCGCACGCAGGCCCTTCGTCTGGCCGACCACGAGGACAGGCTCGAGGTGACGGCCCGCCGCGCGGTCCGATACGGCGCCGTCGACCCCACCCTCGCCGAGCGCGCCCTGCTCCGCGAGACGGCGGTCGAGCTCGACCGCATCGGGGCGGCGCTGCAGGCCTGGACCGCCGACACGACCGAGGACAGCGCCCGACTGCGCGTGCTCGCACACGAGGCCGCCCGCTCGGAGCTGCGGGTCGAGGGGCACCTCGTCGTCGAGACCCCTGCCCCGAGCCGGGTCGACCCGACGGTCCGGCTGCGCGAGACAGCCCGCCTGCAGGAGCGGCTCAACCGCCTCACGGCGTCCCGGACCCGGGGGCTGGGGCGGCTGCGACGCGAGCTCGAGTCCTCGGCCGTGGCCCTCCAGCGGCTGACCACCCGGGCGCGCACCGCGTCCTGGGGCGCCGACCCCGCCACCGGGCGTCCGCGTGTTCTCGACGAGGTGGAATAGCGTGTCCACCATGAGGATCACCGAGAAGATCGACTACCCGGCCGGCCCCGCCACGGTGTTCGCCATGCTCACCACCGAGGCCTTCCAGGAGCGCAAGTGCGCCGAGGCCGGAGCCCTGAGCCACGGCGTCGACATCACCGAGACCGGTGGCGGTGCGCGGATCATCACCAACCGCGACCTGCCCACCGACGGCCTGCCCGACTTCGCCAAGTCGATGGTCGGCAACCGTCTGGCGATCACCGAGACCTACGTCTGGGCCGCCGAGAGCGGCGACGGCACCCGTCCCGGGACCCTCACCGTCGAGGTCGCGGGCGCGCCGGTGGCCCTGCACGCCACGGTGCGGATGGCTCCCGGTGGCTCGGGCACCACGATCGCGATCGACGGCGACCTCAAGGCCTCCATCCCGCTCTTCGGGGGCAAGGTCGAGAAGGCCTCCGCACCCGCGGTCATCGACGCCATCCGCGGTGAGCAGCGCACCGGCACCGCGTGGCTCACCGAGAACGCCTGAGTCCCCACCCCTTCACAGACGTATGCCGCCGAGCTCACGAGCTCGGCGGCATACCTCTGTCCTCGCGTCCTGGGTCAGCCCATCACCCTGCGGGCTGACCCCACGAACGCTCCGGTCCTGCCTCGCTGGCGCTCGGTCGATCCTCGCGTCCTGGGTCAGCCCATGTGCGGGTAGGCGTGGGTCTTCGGCGGCACGAACGTCTCCTTGATCGAGCGCACGCTCGTCCAGCGAAGCAGGTTCTGCGCGGCGCCCGCCTTGTCGTTGGTGCCCGAGGCGCGGCCGCCACCGAAGGGCTGCTGCCCGACGACGGCGCCGGTCGGCTTGTCGTTGATGTAGAAGTTGCCGGCCGCGAAGCGCAGCCGCTTCGTGGCGTCGGCGATGACCCGGCGGTCCTGGGAGATGATCGAGCCGGTCAGCCCGAACGGCGCGAACCGCTCCATCTGGTCGAGCACCTGGTCGTACTGCGCGTCCGGGTAGACGTGGACCGACAGGATCGGGCCGAAGTACTCGGTCTTGAACGACTCGTCCGTCGCGTCCTCGATCTCGAGGACGGTGGGCCGCACGAAGTAGCCGACCGAGTCGTCGTAGGTCCCGCCCGCGACGACGTCGATGCCCTTCGTCGCGTGGGCCCGGTCGATCGCTGCCTTGTGCTTGGCGAAGGAACGGTCGTCGATGACGGCGCCCATGAAGTTGGACAGGTCGGTGACGTCACCCTGGGTGAGTGCGTTGGTGATGTCGACGAGGTCACCCTTGATCCGCTTCCACAGCGACGCGGGGACGTAGGCGCGTGAGGCGGCCGAGCACTTCTGCCCCTGGAACTCGAACGCGCCGCGGATCATCGCGGTGCGCAGCACGTCGGGGTCGGCGGTCGGGTGGGCGAGGATGAAGTCCTTGCCCCCGGTCTCGCCGACGAGGCGGGGGTAGGTCCGGTAGCGCTGGAGGTTCGCCCCGACTTCCGACCACAGGTGCTGGAAGGTCGGCGTCGAGCCGGTGAAGTGGATGCCCGCGAGGTCCTCGTCAGCAAGTGCGGCCTTCGACACGTTGATGCCGTCACCGGTCACCATGTTGATGACCCCCGGCGGCATCCCCGCCTCCTCGAGCAGTTCCATCGTCAGCTGTGCGGCGAACTGCTGCGTCGGCGACGGCTTCCACACGACGGTGTTGCCCATCAGCGCGGGAGCGGTGGGGAGGTTGCCGGCGATGGCGGTGAAGTTGAACGGGGTGATCGCGTAGACGAAGCCCTCGAGCGAGCGGTAGTCGGAGCGGTTCCAGATGCCCTTCGCGTTGAGCGGGGGCTGCTCCTGCAGGATGCCGCGGGCGAAGTGGACGTTGAGCCGCCAGAAGTCGATGAGCTCGCACGCCGCGTCGATCTCGGCCTGGTATGCCGTCTTGCTCTGGCCCAGCATCGTCGCGGCGTTGAGACGGGCCCGCCACGGGCCGGCGAGCAGCTCGGCAGCCTTGAGCAGGATCGCGGCGCGGTCGTCGAAGTCGAGCTCGCGCCACATCGGGGCGGCCGCCTTCGCCGCATCCACCGCGGCCTGGCCCTCCTTGACGGTGGCGTCGCGCAGCGTGCCGAGCACCTTGCGGTGGGCGTGCGGCTGGCGGACGTCGATCGTGCGGCCGGTGCCGGTGACGCGCTCCCCGGCGATGGTGTGGGGCAGCTCGACGGGGGCGCTGCCGAGCTCGACGAGGGCCACCTCGAGGGCGGCGCGCTCCGGGGAGCCGGGGGCGTAGTCGAGCACCGGCTCGTTGACCGGGGCGGGGACGTGGGTCACTGCATCCATCGACATCTCCTAGGGATGGGGGCGTCGCCTGGTGGGCGCGATCGCCCCCATCGTTCCACGTCCTCGCTGCGCTCAGGAAAGGACGGTGATGCCCCAGGGGTAGCGGTAGCCCTCGCCGCGGTTGGCGGCCATCGCCGCACGGACGTGGAACCACACCGCCGCGACGAAGGCCACGCCCCAGAGGACGAGAGCGACGGGGATGGCGATGATCGTGAAGAAGCAGACCCAGCCGACGAGGGTGATCGCCCAGATCATGAGGTTGAAGTTGAAGGCGCCGGCCGCGGCCTGGCGGATGAAGGGGCTGCGGTCCTTGTGGATCGCCCAGATGACGAGCGGGCCGACGATCGAGAGCCAGCCGGCGGACAGGACCGCGGCGGCGAGCGTCGAGACGTGGGCGACGATGGCCCACGTGCGCTCGTCCGCGCTCGTCGTCGTCGGCAGGGAAGCGTCGTGTCGAGGGGTGGGGTTCGGGGTCGCGTTCATGTCTCCATCGTCCTCGCCGCCGGGTCGGGGCACCATGGTGGTCCGCCCTGACCCGACCCTGATCAGACCCTGACCGGCTCGTCGACCTCGAGCGAGCAGACCGCACTGGTCGGGTCGTCGATGCCCAGGGTGCGGAAGAGCTCCAGGGCGAGGGCCACGTGTCCGTCGGCGCTGGGGTGCACGTCGTCGTCCAGCCAGCCGTCGGGTGCGACGTCGTCGGGACCGGCGGACCGGGCCCAGCGGGCCGTGTGGTCGACGAGGACGACTCCGAGGTCGGCAGCGACGGTGCGGACCTGGGCGGCATACGCCTCGAGCTGCTCGGGCGTGCGTGACCCGGCCGCCCGGACCGGGGGCGGGGTCTGCAGGACGACGGTCGCACCCACGTCGCGGGACCGCTGGACGATCTGGTCGAGGCGGTAGCGGTAGCCCCGCACCCCGTCCGGTCCCTCGAGCATGTCGTTGGTGCCGAACATGACGAGCACGACGTCGGGAGCGAACCGACTCGCGCGCCAGTGGAACTCGGGCAGGAGACTGTCGGTCGTGCTCCCGGACACCCCGGAGTTGACGACGGCGTCGCCCAGCCTGCCGAGTTCGCCCCGCACCCGCTCGGCGAAGTGCTCGACGAAGCCGCGCCGACCCCGGGTGTGCGCCACGCCCTGCGTGATGCTGTCCCCGAGGAACGCCCAGGTGACCGGTGGACCGGCGAGCACCTCGCGCAGTCGCTCGGCGTCCCGGCGGGCGTACTCGTCAGCGGTGTAGTCCATCAGCGCAACGTAACAACCCCGCTGCCCGCCGTGACCCCCCAAGACCAGTGGGTGGGACGCCCGCAGCGGCCTCAGCACACATCGGGCTCGTGCCAACGGCGCAGGACCGCGGCCCAGACCGCGGCGCTGTCCGGGACGACCGCGCCGGGGGTCGTCCCGAGGATCCGGACGAGGCGCTCCACCGTCACCCACTCCCCTCCGGCCACCTCCTCGGGCTGCCACACGATCGGCCCGTCCCACCTCACGGTGTAACGGTGGGCGTGGTAGCGCGTGTGCGCGTCGGCGTAGGCGACCGACCCGAGCGGCACCAGGGGCCGGCCGTGCACGCCGAGCTCCTCCCGGACCTCGCGGACCGCCCCGTCGGCCGGGTCCTCGCCCGCGAGCACGACGCCCCCGGCGGCGAGGTCGAGCAGCCCGGGGTAGACGTCCTTGACCGCCGTCCGCCGGTGCAGGTAGACCCGTCCGGCCTCGTCACGGACGACGACGGACGATGCGGCGTGCCAGAGGTTCTCGGTGCGCACCCGCGACCGGGGGGCGCTGCCCACGACGCGGCCGGCCTCGTCGTAGAGAGCCACGACCTCGTCGAGGGGCCCGGTCGGCCCCGCGCTGGTGTCGGTCACGCTGGCCTCAGGCCACGAAGCCGCGCACGTCGTCGAGCTCGGTGACGTCATACCAGAGCATCTCGTCGGCCTCGTCACCCACCGCGTCCTCGTCCTCGACGTGGAAGGAGGCGATCCGACGCAGCGGGACGGGGCTCGTCAGGGCGACCGCCGAGATGGCTCCGCCCCCCTCCGGCGCGTCCGCCGGGACCGGTGAGACCGCCGACGGGTCGACGTCCGCGGCCGTGACGACCCGCCGACCGCCCGACGCGGAGCGCAGCCCGCCGGCAGCTGCGACGGCATCGCAGAAGGCGGAGTACTCGAGGTCCTCGACGTCGAGGCCCGGGGCGGCGCGCTCGAGGGCCGGCGTCACGGCATACGCGATGCGTGGCGTGCCTCCTTCGGCCGCAAGGGAACCCGTCGAGGCCAGCTGATCGAGGTCGGCCCCGCCCACGGGCACGTAGATGCGGACGACCGGCATCAGGACTCCCTCCCGCTCGCCAGCTCAGCGAGCGACTCGACGATCGACTGACCGAGGACGTCGACGTCGGGCATGACGTCTCGGTCCCCGTTGAGGCCGTAGAAGACGCCACCGTTGTAGGACGTGACGCCGATCGACAGGGCCTGCCCCTTGGCCAGCGGCGTCACGGGGTAGCTCGCCGTCATCTCGGCGTCCCCGGCGTAGAGCGGGGTCTGCGGCCCGGGGACGTTGGTGATCATCACGTTGTAGAGCCGCCGCGACATCGCCGACCCGAGCCGGGCGCCCAGGGCGTGCAGCGTCGGCGGGGCGAAGCCGGCGAGGTTGGCGAGAGAGGTCGCGCCGACCGCCTGGCCACCCTCCATCTGCTGGCGCATCCCGAAGGCGATCTGGTGCAGCCGCATCGACGCTCCGGCCTCACCGACGGGGAGGCTGACGACACAGGCCATCACCTGGTTGGCGTACATCCCGGCCGGGTCGTCGCCGTAGATGCTGACCGGCACCATGGCCCGCACGACCGTCGCCGCGCTGACCGGCTCACCACGGCCGAGCAGCCACGTGCGAAACCCCCCGGCGATCGTGGCGAGGACGACGTCGTTGATGGTGACGTCCTCGGCGTAGGCGCCGCGGGCCAGCCGCCGGCGCACCGTTCGGTAGTCCTCCAGGTCGGTGCCGATCATGACCCACCGGCGGGCCGTGCCGATCTCGGCGTTGAGCGGCGAGTCCGGTGCAGGGCGCGCCGCCGTCCGGGCCACGGTCGACAGGACGGCCCCCGCGGACTCGACCGCACGGACCCCGACGTTGACGGCGTCGTTGAGCCCGCCGCGGACGAGGTCGACGACCTGCGTGGGCCGGCGCACCGCGTCGACGAGCGCGCCGGTGACGAGCTCGACCGAGGACGGGGAGCGGTCCGGCTCCCACGGGGAGGGCTGCGCGACCTCCCCGTCGCTGCGCACCGAGTCCACGATGACGTGCGCGATGTCGAGGGCGTTGACTCCGTCGATGAGGGCGTGGTGGGTCTTGGTGACGACGGCGAACTGTCCGTCGGCGAGACCCTCGACGACGTAGACCTCCCAGAGCGGTCGAGTGCGGTCGAGCTTGCGCGGCTGGACCCGGGACACGAAGTCCTGCAGCTGTCGGTCGCTGCCCGGTCGGGGCAGGGCGGCCCGCCGGATGTGATAGCTGATGTCGAAGGCGTCGTCGTCGACCCAGACCGGGTTGGCGAACCTCCCGGGCACGTCGCGGACCTTCTGGCGGAAGCGCGGGATGGCTCCGATCCGGCTCTCGATCAGCCCCGCGAGACGGTCGTGGTCGAAGCCGCCCGCCGGGGGCTCGAAGACCATCACCGACCCGACGTGCATCGCCGTCGTCGACTCCTCGAGGTAGAGGAACGACGCGTCGAGCGAGGTCAGCCGATCGGACATGCCCACACTCTGCCAGACGGGCCCGAATACACTGGGGTCCATGCGAGCCAGACATGCCCTGCCGTATGCCGCGTGCCTCCTCGTGCTCTTCGCCGCCGGCGCCTGCGGCTCCGCCGACCCCGCCCCGGCCGGCCGGGGCGCGGTCGCCTCCGCGGGAGCTGCCCCCAGCCAGCGGATCGCGATCACGATCACCGGCTCGACCGTGACTCCGGCGCCCAGCCAGGTGGACCTCGCCACCGGCGCCGTCCTCGAGCTCGTCGTCACGAGCGACCACGACGACGAGCTGCATGCCCACGGCTTCGACGTCGAGGCGGCGCTGACGGCCGGCCGGCCGGCGACGGTCCGCCTCGTCGGCGGGGAGGCCGGGGTCTACGAGGTCGAGACGCACGAGCCGGCACTGACGCTGCTCACCGTGGCTGTCCGCTGATCACGTGCCGGACACCGCTGCCGGGTTCGCCGGCTCGATCCTGACGCTTCCGGCCCACGGGGTCGGCAGCCGCGGTGACCTCCCGCTGCCCTTCGGCGCCCTCGTCACGGCGACGCTCGCCGTGCTCGTCATTTCCTTCGTCGCCGTCGGGGCCCGGTGGCGCGAGCCGCGGATCCGGCAGGACGACGGGCTGCTGCTGCCCGCCTGGCTGGCCCGACCGCTCGACTCCCGGTGGGTCCGCGGGGCGGCACGACTCGCGGCCGCCACCCTCACGCTGTGGACCCTCGTCGCGCTGGCGGCGGGTCCCGACACGGCCACCAACCCGGCGCCGGGCGTCATCTACGTCTGGCTCTGGGTCGGTCTCGCCTTCTCCTCGATGCTGCTCGGGCCGGTGTGGCGGGTGATCAACCCGTTCCGCGCCCTGCACACGGGTGTCCTCCGGCTCGCCCGCGTCTCGCCCGAGCTCGCCCTGCTGCCCTACCGCGCGGGCCTCTGGCCGGCCGCCGTCGGGCTCGGCGCGTTCACCTGGGTCGAGCTCGTGGCCGAGACGAACACCAGCCTGCCCTTCCTGCGGCTGCTCGTGGGTGCCTTCGTCGCGGTGACCGTGCTCGGCTCGGTCGTCTTCGGTCGCGTCTGGTTCGACGAGGCCGACCCCTTCGAGGCGTGGTCCCGACTGCTCGGCATGCTCTCCCCGGTGGGACGACGCAGCGACGGCCGACTCGTGCTGCGGACCCCGCTGCACGGCGTGTCTGGCCTGCGCGGCAGCCGCGGCCTGCTCGCGGTCGTGTCGGTCATGCTCGGCAGCACCGCCTACGACGGCTTCTCCGCGAACCTCGCGTGGGCGACCTTCGTGCAGACCTCACCGGTGCCGTCCGGTCTGCTGCGCACGGCGACCCTCCTGGCCTTCTTCGCAGCGGTCGCGCTCACCCTCGCCGTCGCGGCCGCTGTGTCCCTCCGGCTCGCCGGACGGCCCCTGTCCGAGACCCCGCGCTACGTGAGCGACCTCGCCCCCTCGATCATCCCGATCGCGGGGGGCTACGTCGTGGCGCACTACTGGTCGTTGTGGATCTACCAGGGCCAGGTCACCGCGGGCCTGCTCTCAGACCCGTTGGGCCGGGGGTCGGACCTGCTCGGCACGGGCGGGCTCACCCCGGCCGTGGGGCTCATCGAGCCGACCCTCGTCGCGACGATCCAGGCGTTCAGCATCGTCGCCGGCCACCTGCTCGGGGTGCTCGCCGCCCACGAACGGGCCGTCACCGTGCTCGACCGACGGTCGGCCGTCATCGGCCAGGTCCCGCTCATGGTCGTCATGGTCGTCTACACCCTGACCGGGCTGACGATCCTGTTCACCCCCTGACCTGGGCCACCGTTCTGGGCCACCGCGCTCAGGCCCGCAGCTCAGGCCCCGTGCGTTTCTGCCGGGTCACGCGCGCCCAGAAGGAGCGGCCGGCCACCTGACGGCCTGCTCCTGCCGGGACCAGCGCGTCCGCGAGGTCCGCGACCGCCGACCTCACCCCGGAGCCCGGCGCCTGCTCGACAACCGAGCGGCCGGCCAGCAGGCACGCATCGAGCACGGCGGGCTCGTCGGGGACGAAACGCACCGTCTCGAGCCCCGCGAAGCGCCGGAGGGAGTCGGCGATACGCGTCGCCGGGTGGGCCCCGACCGCGGCCGACCGGACCCGGTTGACGACGACGACCGGCTCCGGGGAGGGCACGGTGCCGAGCTCCTGCAGACCTCGGACGAGGCGTTGCAGGGCGACGGGGTCAGCCCCACCCACCGCGACGACCTCGTCGGCGCACGCGAGCGAGGTGAGGGTGGCTTCGTTGCGGCGCGGGGCCGACGTGTCGTAGCTCAGCTCCTCGTCGTCCTCGAGGCAGAACCCGCAGTCGACGACGACGACCTCGACGAGCGAGCGGGCCAGCTCGAGCACCCGCTCGAGCGGCGCGGCCCGCACCTCGGTCCATCGTTCGGCCTTGGGCATGCCGGTGAGCACCCGGAGCCGGCCCGCGACGACCGGCGCCAGCCGGGCCAGGCCGGAGACGTCGAGCGTGCCCTGATCGGCGGCGCGACAGGCAGCCGCGATCCCCGGCGCCTCGTCGAGCAGACCCAGGGACTGGGCCACGCACCCTCCGTAGGTGTCGGCGTCGACGAGCAGCACGTCGACGCCCCGGCCCGCCAGCTCTGCGGCGAGGGAGGTGGCGACCGTCGTGCGTCCGGGAGCGCCGGTCGGGCCCCAGACGGCCAGGAGCCGGGCCCGGCGTGGCTCCCCGTCGCCCGGGCGGGGGTCCGGGCCACCGGTGGCCGACGCCCCGGTGCCGTTCGCCCGGTCCGCGCCCCCTCGGGCCGGGACCGGCTCTGCGTCGTCGAGGTCGCCAACCGCTGAGAACCCGTCATCGTCCCCTCCCGGCGCGGTGGTCTCACTGGTGGTGGTCGTAGCCGGGTCGGGATCGCGGCGCTCGCGGCCGAGCACGAGCGCGAGCGCGAACTCGGTGGCCGACGCCTCCGCGGGCAGCACCTGCGAGATCGACAGCTGGTGGAGCCGCTGCTCCGCGACGTCGTCATCAGCGGGATGGAGGCCGACCACGCGCACGCCATGGGCCCGCAGCCGGCGGACCACGCTGAGGTCGAGGCCACGCAGGTCGCCGGAGACCACGGCCAGCTCCCCGACACCGGCCTCCACGACCGAGACGAGCTCGGAGACGTCGGCGCAGCGGCGCACGACCGAGACCCCGTTCACCTGTGCGAGGGTCGCGGCGACCGAGGACTCCCACTGGTGGCTGAGGGCCGTGACGACCTCGGTCACGGCGACGGCTCCGACCTGGCGCCGGGAACGGGCACGAGCGTCAGTCGCGCGTCCGCGTCGACCGCCTCGATGATCGTCTGCACCTGACCCGCCGGCACGTAGAGCTGCACGGCGGCCGTCCCGCTCGTGCCGAGGGAGCCGCCACCCGCCGAGACCGCTGCGACGCCGGCCCCCTGAAGGACCCTCGTCGTGGCGGGGGGCTCGTCTCGGGAGCCGATCGGCACCTTCGGCGTGACGTAGACGTCGACCCGCGCGCCGCGCAGCAGGCCCGTGGTCGTCGTCGCGTCCGACCGCACCGTGACCCGTTGGACACCGACCTCGCCGGCCGCGCCCACGGCCGAGGTGGGGACCAGCTCACCGGCGCGCACGTCGCGGAGCAGGAAGGTCCCCTCGGGCGCGGGCCGGGCCGCCGAGAGATAGCCCGCGACCCCGTCGTCGAGCCGGACGTCGGCGCGGACGAGGGACGCTGCCGTGACGGGGTCGCCGGCCACGAGATCCGTTGCCGCGACGAAGACCGGGATCCGGTCGTCCGTGCTGGCGACCGCCCGCGCACCGATGGCGGCGGCGAGCAGGACGAGGACGATTCCGACGACGAGCCGGCTGTCGCGCCACGACGGACGCTGCAGGCGCCTCGCGGTCGGCTGAGCGATCACTGTCATCGCCGGTCCCCTGATCTGGTGGCATCTGGTGGCATCGGATGGCACGGGTGCCCCACGTCGGGCACCTCCGCGTCCTCATCCTGCCGCAGCCACCCGCCCTGCGTTGGTGGTTCGCCAGCCTTGTGGAGGGAGCCGGGTCGAGAGCCCCCCCGGCAGCCTAGAATGACCTCGTCCGGTCACCGGTTGTCGTGCGTGCGCACCTCCAGCGGGGTACGACCCTGTCACGACCCGCAGCGACCACATCGAAGGAGACAAGGTGGACCAGCGCTTCCTGCAGCTGACCGAGGTGTCCGAGATCCTCAACATCTCGTCAGCACAGGCCTACGCGCTCGTGCGCTCCGGAGAGCTTCCCGCCATCAAGATCGGCGGCCGCGGGCAGTGGCGGGTCGAGCGCACCGAGCTCGAGAGCTACATCCAGCGGATGTACACCGAGACCAAGTCCTTCGTCGAGTCCCACCCGTTCGGTGGTGCCGGGGAGGGCTGACCCCGCTCGGTAGGCCGCGTGGCCGCCCTCCCCCGCCCTGCCGCCCTCGGGCGAGCCGATCTCAGAGCCGCCGGATGAAGGCGATGGCAGCGAACGGGACGACGTGGTGGGCCACGACGTTGGCGCGCCGCCGGGGTACCTCGACCGGGTGTTCGGCCAGATCGAGGTGGTCGCCCCCGACCACGTCGACCGTGCCGGTCGTGACGCCGCCGTCCACGTCGACGAGCTCGACCGTCGAGCGGTCGCGGCTGACCGCGCGCAGCGCCGCGCCGAGGCCGAACCGTCGGGCGACGGGTGAGGGGCCGACCGCGCGGCCCCCGGGTCCCACGACGGACCGGACCGCAGCGAGGACGATCAGCACCGGTCGCCGGGCCGGTGTCTCGAGCAGGACCCAGTCCGGACCGACGTCGACGAGAATTCCCTCGATCGGGCCGCCCGGAAGGCGCACCGTCAACGCGGTCCCCACGTCGGCCAACAGCCGGGCGTGGAGGTCGATCAGGGCCCGCTCGCGCCGGGTCCGGTCGGCGATCTCCCAGTGCAGGTCCCTGGCCTCGTCGGAGGCAGCCTGCGCCTCCAGGTCGTCGAACAACCGGTCCCACCGCACCCCGTCAGACTACTGACCCCCCGTGGCGTTCGGGGGCCTTCCGTCCACAGCGAACATACGCACTCTTGACCAAACGAAAGCAAACGGCATTCAATAGCAGGCATGGATGCAGACGCCATCGGCCCGGCAAAGGGCTTCTCCCCGCGCAGAGGGGCGGCGGTCCGGGCGGCCGTGACTGCGGCAGGTTTCCTCCTCGCTCTGCGGACCTTCACGGCGCTGGCGGTCGACGCGTGGCCGCTGGCGGGCGCCCCGGCGGGTGCCGATTCGATGAGCCCCAAGGCCCTCATCGCCACGTCGAACCCCGACGACGTGCTCGGGGCGGCCCTGCTCTGGTGCGGGATCGCCCTGTCGGGCTGGCTCGCGACCGGCGCCCTGCTCACGGCCTTGTCTCTCGTGCCGGGCGCGCTGGGTCGCCTCGGTGCGGCGGCGGCGGAACGGGTCACCCCCGTCGTGCTGCGCCGCGTGCTCGTGCTCGGGGTGGGTGTCGGACTCGGGACGCTGTCGCTCCCGTCGGGCGCGACGGCGTCACCGCGCCCGCCGGTGTCCTCGGTGGCCTTGGTGACCTCCGTGACCTTGGTGTCCGCGGTGTCCTCAGGCACGGCGACCGTGAGCGCGGACACCACCGGGTGCCCTCCCCCGATGATGGCGACGCCGCCCCCGGGCCCCGTGACCGAACAGCGCCCGACGCCGGGTTGGCGTGCCACCCGTCCCGTCCCGTCCCACGACCCGGGACCGGGCTCGGTCCTCGCCCCGGCACCGCGCCCCCTCGCGGCCGTCCTCGACGCGGTCACGGTTCGCCGGGGGGACACGCTCTGGGGCATCGCAGCCGCCCACCTCGGACCCGGCGCGTCCGTCGGCGCGATCGCCCGGGAGTGGCCCCGGTGGTATGCCGCCAACCGCACGGTCATCGGCGACGACCCCGATCTCATCCGCCCCGGCGCCCAGCTGCGCCCCCCGCCCGACGGGTCACCGACGTGACGACGTCGCGAGGAGTCCCACGAGACGGCGCTCGGCCCACCGCCGGCGACGTGGGTGCGGCGTTCGGGGTCCGACGCATCCCCCGCACCGCACCGCAGATCATCAGCGCCGACGAGGCATACGGCGAGCAACCTCCCTCGACCCAGCAGACCCTCGCGCTCGACTTCCGCGTCCGTGACGACGAGGACTTCGGCCGGCAGCCGACCCGCACCAGCCAGCTCCCCGCCGCTCACCCCTTCGTGGCCAAGCTCGCCCAGGCCATCGTCGAGGTCGTGTCGGGCCAACGACCCGCACCCCAGCTGGTCCGGCACACCTCACCCACGGTGTATGCCGTCGTCGCTCGGCGCGCCATGGTCGCCGCGCGCCGCCAGCCCAGCCGAGCGCGCCGGGCGGCCGTGGTCCGTCGCGTCCGCGTCTGCGAGCCCGCCGACGGCATCGTCGAGGCCTGCGCCGTCGTCGTCTCCCAGGGCAGGGTCCGGGCTCTCGCGCTGCGGATGGAGGGCCTCGACGGTCGGTGGCTCGTCACCGCCCTCACCATCGGGTGAGAGCGGTGACGAGTCTCAGCGGCGCTTGCGCTTGACCTTCTTGCCGCGCCGGTCCGCCTTGCGCTCGACGGTCGGCTGTCCACCGGTCTCGACGGCCCGGCCGTCCTCGCCCGGGGCGGTGTAGCGCAGCGCCGTCGCCCGCTGGGCGGGGTCGCCGAGGTCGACCCCGCTCACCGTCACCTCGCCGGTGGGCGCCCCGTCGTCGTCTCCGTCGTCGCCGGGAACGACGTCGTCGGGGACGGCACCGCCATCGAGACCGCCGAACATGTCGGACACGGCGCGGGGAGCGCCGCCGACCGCGGCGGGGGCGGCCGGCGTGACGTCGACCTGGACGGAGAAGAGGTGGGAGACCGACTCCTCCTTGATCGCCTCCATCATCGCCTCGAAGAGCTGGTAGCCCTCGCGCTGGTACTCGATGAGGGGGTCGCGCTGGGCCATCGCGCGCAGCCCGATGCCCTCCTGGAGGTAGTCCATCTCGTAGAGGTGCTCGCGCCACTTGCGGTCGAGCACGGACAGCACGACCCGGCGCTCGACCTCGCGCATCGTCTCCTCGCCGAGGCTCTCCTCGCGGTTGTCGTACGCCGTGTGCGCATCGGACATCAGCTGCTCGCGGAGCAGCTCGGCCGTGATCGACTGGCGGCCCCCGGCCATCTGCTCGACCTCGTCGATGCCGAGCGAGACGGGGAAGACCTGTCGCAGGGCGTCCCACAGCTGCTCGAGGTCCCAGTCGGCGGCGAAGCCCTCCGCAGTCGCCGCGTCGACGTAGGAGCCGACGACGTCGTTGACGAACAGGCGCAGCTGCTCGTGCAGGTCCTCGCCCTTGAGCACGGCGCGACGCTCGTCGTAGATGACCTGGCGCTGACGGTTCATCACGTCGTCGTACTTGAGGACGTTCTTGCGGATCTCGTAGTTCTGGGCCTCGACCGCGCCCTGGGCCTTCTGGATCGAGTTGGTGACCATCTTGCTCTCGATCGGCTGGTCGTCCTCCATGCCCGCGGACTGCATGAAGCGGTCGACCAGCCCGGAGTTGAACAGCCGCATGAGGTCGTCGTGCAGCGAGAGGTAGAAGCGGGACTCGCCCGGGTCGCCCTGACGGCCGGAGCGACCGCGCAGCTGGTTGTCGATGCGGCGGGACTCGTGCCGCTCGGTGCCGAGCACGTAGAGCCCACCGAGCTCGGTGACCTCCTCGTGCTCGGTGGCGACGTCGGCCTCCGACGCGGCGAGGGCCTCGTCCCAGGCCGACTCGTACTCCTCGGGCGTCTCGTGCGGGTCGAGGCCGCGCTGGCGCAGCTCGGACACCGCCCGGAACTCGGAGTTGCCACCGAGCATGATGTCGGTGCCGCGGCCGGCCATGTTCGTCGCGACGGTGACGGCCCCCTTGCGGCCGGCGTCGGCCACGATGGCCGCCTCGCGCTCGTGCTGCTTCGCGTTGAGCACCTCGTGCCGGATCCCGCGCTTCTTCAGCTGCTGGGAGAGGTACTCGCTCTTCTCGACCGACACGGTGCCGACGAGGACCGGCTGCCCCTTCTCGTGCCGCTCGGCGATGTCGTCGACGACGGCTTCGTACTTCGCCACCTCGGTGCGGTACACGAGGTCGGCCTGGTCGGCCCGGACCATCGGACGGTTCGTCGGGATCGGGATGACGCCGAGCTTGTAGATGGAGTTGAGCTCGGCGGCCTCGGTCATGGCCGTGCCGGTCATCCCCGAGAGCTTGTCGTACATCCGGAAGTAGTTCTGCAGGGTGATCGTGGCCAGCGTCTGGTTCTCGTTCTTGATCTCGACGCCCTCCTTCGCCTCGATCGCCTGGTGCATGCCCTCGTTGTAGCGGCGGCCCGCGAGCATGCGGCCGGTGTGCTCGTCGACGATGAGGATCTCGCCCTCGATGACGACGTAGTCCTTGTCCTTCTTGAACAGCTCCTTGGCCTTGATCGAGTTGTTGAGGTAGCCGATGAGCGGGGTGTTGACCGTGTCGTAGAGGTTGTCGATGCCGAGCAGGTCCTCGACGCGGGCGATGCCGGACTCGAGCACCCCGACAGTGCGCTTCTTCTCGTCGACCTCGTAGTCCCCGCGGCCGTCCTCGCCACGGGTGAGGCGGGCCGAGATCCGGGCGAACTCGACGTACCACTTGGTGGCGATGTCAGCCGGCCCGGAGATGATCAGGGGCGTGCGGGCCTCGTCGATGAGGATCGAGTCGACCTCGTCGACGATGCAGAAGTTGTGACCGCGCTGGACGAGCTCGGTCGGGTCCCAGGCCATGTTGTCGCGCAGGTAGTCGAAGCCGAACTCGTTGTTCGTGCCGTAGGTGATGTCCTTGGCGTACTCGGCGCGGCGCTGGACCGGCGTCATCGACGAGAGGATGCAGCCGGTCTCCATGCCGAGGGCCCGGTGCACGCGCCCCATCAGCTCGGACTGGTACTCGGCGAGGAAGTCGTTGACGGTGATGACGTGGACGCCCTTGCCGGAGATGGCGTTGAGGTAGGACGGGAGGGTCGCGACGAGGGTCTTGCCCTCACCGGTCTTCATCTCCGCGACGTTGCCCTGGTGGAGCGCGGCCCCACCCATGATCTGCACGTCGAAGTGCCGCTTGCCGATGGTGCGCTTGCTCGCCTCGCGGACGGCTGCGAACGCCTCCGGCAGGAGGGCGTCGAGGCTCTCGCCCTGCTCGAGGCGTCGGCGGAAGTTCGGGGTCTCCTCGCGCAGCTCCTCGTCGGTGAGCCTCTCGAAGTCCGCCTCGAGCGCGGCGACCTGCTTGGCGATGCCCTGGAGCCTCTTCACGGTCCTGCCCTCGCCGGCGCGAAGCAGCTTCTCGATGACCATCTGTGATCTCACTCCCGAAGAACGTCGGAGCGCCCGGGAAGGGCGTCGTCGCCCGTGAGGGGTCACGGGACCTGCCTAGGCTAGTCGCTGCCCCGGCTCCTCGACGAACGACCCGGCGGCGGTCGGCAGTTCCCCGTGGGCGTCATCCGGTCGGCAGGCGGACTCCCCCGTCGAGCCCGAGCCAGTGCGCCATCGACTCGAGCTCGGCGACCAGCGCAGGGCGCGCAGCCGCCGGCGCGTGCGGCTCCCAGGTGGTCCGGTGGCAGCGCAGCACTCCCTCGGCTCGGTCGGCCTTGAGGTCGCAGCGCGCCACGAGATCCTCCCCGTGGAGGAAGGGCAGCACGTAGTAGCCGTGCACCCGTCGCTCGACCGGGGTGTAGATCTCGAGCCGGTAGCGGAAGTCCCAGAGCGCCTCGACCCGTTCGCGCTGCCAGACGAGCGAGTCGAACGGGCTGAGCAGGGCCCGCGCCTCCACCCGTCGCGGCACGCGGGCCTCGGCGTGCAGCCAGGCCGGCTTCCAGCCGGGGACGGTGACGGGCACGAGCTCACCGCCCGCGACGAGCGTGGCGATGGCGGGTCGCGCCTGCGCCCGGGAGATCCGGAAGTAGTCGGCGAGGCACCGCTCGGTCCCGATCCCGTGGGCACGGGCCGCGATCCGCACGAGGGCGACGAAGCGCTCCGGGTCCTGCTCCGGCCCGGCCCGGTGGAGCCAGGCCTCCCGCAGGCCGGGCGGCGGCGTGACGTCGAGGGCGGCATACCGCCGCTCGAAGGCTGTGGTGCGGCCCACCGAGCTGATCCGGCCCGCCCAGAAGAGGTACTCCAGCGCCTGCTTGACCTCGGACCAGTTCCAGCCCCAGTGGCCCGTCGGTCGGGGACGGTCGTGGGCGAGCGCCTCCTCGACCTCCCTCGAGGTGGACGGTCCGCGCCGCTCGACCTCCGCCTGGACGGCGTCGACGTAGTCGGGCCGCTCGGCGAGGATCCGACGCATCGACCCCCACGCCTGCTCCCCCGCGGCCCGCATCCGGGGCTCGAGCAGCGGCCACGTCGCGGGCGGGATGAGGCTGGCCTCGTGGGCCCAGTACTCGACGAGCCGGCGCGGCGCGCGGTCCCGGGCCCGGTCGAGCAGGGCGGTGTCGTAGGGCCCGAGGCGGGAGAAGAAGGGGAGGTACTGGCTGCGGGCCACGACGTTGACGCTGTCGATCTGGACGACGCCGACCCGGTCGACGACGCGCTGGAGGTGGCGCATCGTCGCCGCGAACGGTGCGGGCCGCGGGTCGAGGAACCCCTGCGCGGCGATCGCGATCCGCTTCGCCTGCCCACGGGTGACGGTCCGGCTCGCGGCGCCGGCTCCCGCGGTCACTCGCCGGGTTCGATGAGGCGCTGGCGGACGGCATACATCGCCGCCTCCATCCGTGAGTGCATCTGGAGCTTGTCGAGGATGTTGCGGATGTGGTTGCGGACGGTGTTGTCGGAGATGAACAGCTCAGCCGCGATCTCGCGGTTGAGGCGGCCCCGGGCCACGAGACGCAGGATCTGCAGCTCACGGTCGGTCAGGCGAGGCAGCTCGAGCGCGGGAGACGGGACGACCTCGGCCACCGTCGCCCGGTCGCTCATCTGCGCGAACTCGCTGAGCAGCTTGGCTGCCATGAGCGGGGAGATGAGCGAATGCCCCTGGTGGAGCGCGACGATCCCCGCGGCAACCTCCTCCGGAGGCACGTCCTTGAGCAGGTAGCCGTTCGCGCCGGCCCGCACCGCCTCGAAGAGGTTCGCCTCGTCGTCGGAGCTCGTCAACATGAGGATCCTGGCGGAGGGGACGCGCTGGCGGATCAGCCGGCACGCCTCGATGCCGCCGCGCTTGGGCATCCCGACGTCCATGACGATGACGTCGGGCAGCGTCTCCTCGGCCTGCGTCACCGCGGCCACCCCGTCGGCGGCCTCCCCGACCACCTCGAACCCCTCCTCGGTGTCGAGGATCGTCTGCAGCCCGCGCCGGTAGAGCGCGTGGTCATCGACGATGAGCACGCGGATCCGCTCGGTCGGGCTCGCGTCGTCGGTCGGGGTCGCGCTCTGGGTCGGGGGCACGGGGCCATCTTGGCAAAGATCACCGACGCCGTGTCCGGAACCGCGGCGACCGACTCGCGCGGGTTGACGCGAACCGGCCACCCACCCCTGGGGGGTGGGTGGCCAGCGCCGCGGGCGGAGCTCAGGCCGTCGCGGCGACCTCGCTGTCGGTCTCGAGGTGGAGCACGCCGTAGCTCCAGCCCCGGCGGCGGTAGACGACGCTGGGGCGGTCGGTGTCGGCGTCGTGGAAGAGGAAGAAGTCGTGCCCGACGAGCTCCATCTGGTTGACGGCGTCCTCGAGCGACATCGGTGCTGCCGTGTGCACCTTCTCCCGGACCTCGATCGGGGAGTTGCCGACGGCGCCGAAGCGCGTGAGGTCGGCGTCGTCAGGCTCGTCGGGCTCGGTGGCGCTCGTCTCGCCGACACCCTCGGAGCGGGCCGTGGCCTGCCCGACGGACTCGGGGATGCGCCGTCCTCGACTGACCTGCCGCTTGTCATGCACGCGGCGAAGTCGTTCCATGAGCTTGTCCGCGGCCGCATCGAGCGCGGCGAACTTGTCATCGAGGCAGGCCTCGGCGCGGATGACGGGTCCCTTGGCATGGCACGTGATCTCGACCCGGTCGGACCCACGCGCAACGCGCTCATGGGTCACGACGACGTCGATGCGGTGCACCTTGGGTGCCAGTGAGGGGACCTTGGCCAGGCGCTCGCCCAGCTGCTCTCGGAAGCGGTCGGGAATCTGGACGTGACGCCCAGTGACGACGATCTCCACGTTTTCCTCCTTGATCGAACGGTTGTTGCTGGTAACAGTCCGGGCCCGGGAAAGACCCGCGTGTCGCCTCGGCACCATCCCCTCTCGCTCGATCAGCCCGGACGCGAGGGCCACGATCGGCCCGTCACCCCCGGCGGGGTTTCCATGACCCGACCCTACTTCGGGGGGCCCGACCTGGGAAGGCGAAAACGGCGAAACGGACCGATCTCACAGCCCGCCCCGAGGTCCGGAGGTGCCGTGCCGGCGGGTCGCGGCGACCACCGCGGCGACGACGTCCGAGGCGCCCGCCGCTCGAAGCACGCGGGCCGCCTCGGCGAGCGTGCTGCCGGTCGTCATCACGTCGTCGACGAGCACGACCGGGCGGCCGGTGACCACCTCGTGCCACCGCGGCCGCAGGGTCAGCGCCCCGTCGAGGTTGCGCCGCCGCTCCGCGGTGCCGAGTCCCGCCTGGTCCGCCACCGACCGGCCGTGCGCCAGGACCGGGGCCAGCCGCAGCGGGCCGAGCGGATCGAGCAGATCGGGCGGCTCACGGGGGTCCGGCAGCACCCGTCGGGCCAGGCCCTCCATCGGCGTCCCGCCCCGGGCGCGCCGGGACTGCGCGGACGACGGCGCCGGGACGAGGATCGCCGGCCGCCCGACCCAGCCCCCCTGACGCACGGCGGCGCGTGCCGAGGCGGTGAGCAGCGGCCCGAGCAGGGGCGCCGCGTCGTGACGACCGTGGTCCTTCCAGCGCCCGATGACCGCCCGCACGGGGTCTGCGTAGTCGCACGCTGCGTGCACCGGCGGCAGGCCGGGCGGCGCCGGGGTCGGACGGACCTGCACGACACCGCCGGCGACGAGCCGCTCGAGCGCGAGGGCGCACCGACGGCACCAGGTGCGGCCGGGGCGACCGCACCCGAGGCACTCCGCCGGCAGGACGAGGTCGAGCAGCGCGGCCACGCCGCGCGGCTCGGTCCTGCGGAACGGCCCCACCGGGGCAGCAGACCACGTGGGCACGGGGCGGGACCCACCCCTCTCCCCCTGCGGTGGAGGAGGTCGCGAGGCACCGGGGGTTGTGGACGGCGGGGTGTCAGCGCCCGGGCACGAGCAGGTCGGTGCCCTCGTCGATCTTGCGCCAGGTCGCTCCCGCCCGCGCCAGCACGCTGCCCTCGTCGGTGATCACGATGAGTCCGCGGGGGCCGCCGACGGTCGTGATGCTGGCGCCGCGGGGCACGACCGCGAGGCGGCTGTCCTTGGGGTCCGCGTTGCCGCGACGCCGGATGCCGTCCACGCCCGCCCCGATCGTGCCGAGCCACGCGCGCACCGGCTCGGTGTCGGCGATCCGGCCGAGGACGGCATACGTCGTGCTGTCGAGCCACACGACGTCCTTGATGAGGGTGAGCGGCTGGGCCTGGCGCCACGGGGCCGCGAGCGCCGTCGGGGCGCCGTTGGCCGACCGGACGATCCCGGTGACGGCCAGCTGGGCGTCCTTGCCGGCGGTGTTCGTCGTGACGATGAGCATCCTGGCGCCGTCCGCCGCGACGGTGAGGCTGACGACGCGCCGGCCCCGGAGCCAGGGGACGGAGATCGCGGCGGGGACCGCGCCGGCGTCGGCGGTGTCGGAGTCGAGCACGAAGACCCGGGCGTTGCCCGCCGGGTCGACGCCGCCGACCCAGAGGAAGCCGGCCGCGTCGTAGGTCGGACGGGTCAGACCCGTCGCGAAGGACGGCACGAGGATCGGCGGCTTCGTCGCCTGCCACCGGGACAGCTCCTTGAGGTCACCACCGACCGCGGCGATCTCGCGCCCGTCGGCGGACAGCGCGAGGCGCGTCCACCCCTCGGGGATCGAGGCGGTGAAGGGGGTCTTCGTCGACGGCGGTGGCCGCTTGCCGACGACGTCGTCCGGGATGTAGCGCGGGTCGATGACCGAGAGCGTGTCCTTCTGGCGGACCAGGGCGGTGTCGAACGACGTCGGCACGACGATGTCGAAGCCGAGGTCGCTCGCCGCCGTCACGGCGTTGCCCCCGCCGGGAAGGTCGAGCGGCGACCCCTCGGCCGAGAGCGACACGGACGAGACCCCGGCCACCTGCCCCAGTGTCGCGGTGAGCTGCGCCCACATCGCGGTGCGGTCGTCGGGATCGGCCTCGAGTGCCTGCGCGCTCAGGTTGACCTGAGCGACGCCGTTCTCGACGGGGACGGCGTTGACCGCGAGCTTCGTGTCCGCCGGGACACCTGTGACGAGCGCCCCCGCGAGGTAGTCGGGGACGGGGCTCAGCTGGGCGCGCGACAGCGTCGTCGCCATCCGCGACCCGCTGGGGAACCACCGCGGGTCAGGCACGAGACGCCGACCCGTGGGCGTGACGTAGAAGGCGACGCGGTTGGTGAAGAGGCGGTCGAAGGCGTTGGAGTCGAGCCATAACCCGAAGCCGGTCGGGGGGAGGACGACGCGCCACTCCCCACCGACCTTCGTCAGGCCGAAGGTCGCCTTCACCTGCGTGCCGGCGGGCAGCTCGTCGTAGCGACCGTCCGGGGTGACCTTGGCGACGGCGTCGGTCGTGACCTCGACGCTCTCCTCGCCGACCTTCTTCACCTCGATGTCGGCGACGCTGTCGTAGACGACGATGTCCGTGCTCGTCGGGCGCCAGAGGTCGAGCGACTGCGGCGCGAGGTAGGACTTGCCCGTCGCGCGCGTCTCGTCGCTGTCGTCACCCGCTCGGATGAAGCCCCGGACGATGGCCTCCTGGCTCGAGCCGTCGACCGGGCCCTGGGCGAAGACCCGCACGGGGTCACCCACGTTGTCCCCGAGACGCCGACCGTCGGTGACCGGGCCGGTCTGGGGGAGCCCGCCGCAGGCCGCGAGCGACAGCACCGTCGCCACGGCGGCGCCGAGGACGGCGCGACGTCTCACCGTCCGGCCGTCCCGGACGAGTGCGCCGCGGCAGGCAGGGCCCGGGTGCCCGTCGGGCCGGTCGGACCAGCGGGGCCGGCTGGACCCGGACCCATCGCCCGGGCGCCGGCCGCCTCGGAGAGAAGGGGGCTGAGCGGGAGCGGGGAGCCGGTGATCGTCGCGTCCGCCTGCCGGGGCAGGATGAGCCGGAAGCAGGACCCCTCCCCCAGGGCCCCCCAGGCCTCGAGGCGCCCGGCGTGCAGGCGCGCGTCCTCGAGCGAGATCGCGAGCCCGAGGCCGGTGCCACCGGTCGTCCGGGCGCGAGCCGGGTCGGCCCGCCAGAAGCGGGTGAAGACAAGTGCGGCCTCGCCGGGACGAAGGCCCACGCCGTGGTCGCGGACCGTGACGGCCACTGCGGAATCGTTGCTGCCGAGGGTGATCTCGATCGGCCTGCCCTCACCGTGCTCGATGGCGTTGGAGACGAGGTTGCGCAGGATCCGCTCGATGCGTCGCGAGTCCATCTCGGCGATGACCGGGGCGTCGGGCTCCTCGACGACGAGCCGGGTGCCCTTCCGGGCGGCGAGGGTGCGGTGGGCGTCGACCGCCCGCTCGACGCAGGCGCGCAGGTCCGTCGCCTCGATATCCAGCACCGCGGCTCCAGCGTCGAAGCGGGAGATCTCGAGCAGGTCCGTCAGCAGGGACTCGAAGCGGTCGAGTTCGCCGCGCAGCAGCTCGGCCGACCGGGCCACGGTCGGCTCGAAGCTCGAGCGGGAGTCGTGGATCAGGTCGCCGGCCATCCGGATCGTCGTCAGCGGCGTTCGAAGCTCGTGCGACACGTCCGACACGAACCGCTGCTGGACGCGGGAGAGGTTCTCCAGCTGGGCGATCTGCTGCTGGATGGAGGCGGCCATGGCGTTGAAGGAGTTGCCGAGGCGGGCGATGTCGTCCTCCCCCTTGGACCGCATCCGCTCGTTGAGGTTGCCGTCCGCGAACCGCTCGGCCACGATCGCGGCCCGGCGCAGCGGGTCGGCGACGATCCGGGTGACGACGAAGGCGATCGCGCCGACGAGCAGGATCAGGGCCGCGCCGCCCAGCAGGAAGGTGCGCCCGATGAGGCTGATGATCTCCCGCTCGCGGTGCATCGGGTAGATGAAGTAGAGGCCGTAGTCACCCGCCACCGGGAGCACGATCTTCTGCCCGACGATGACCGCGGAGATCTCGCCCGTGTCCTCCTCGATCGTGGCGACCTGGAGGTGCTGGACCTCGGGAGCTGCCGAGACCTGCCGCGAGAGCTCCTCGGGGATGAACCGGACCCCCACCCCGCCGCTCTCGATCGGACCGATGATCGTCGGCAGGTCGTTGGTGTCGAGCCGGGTGAGCACGACGTAGCGCACCTCGTTGCCCGCGTCCCGGCGGTACTTGTTGACCAGGTCGGTCGCCGTCTGGGTGAGCTCGGCCACGGAAGCCGTCTGGTCGGTCGAGTCGAACTGCTTCTGCGCGTCCGTCGCGTCGCGGAGGCTGTCGTCGGCGGCAATCCGCTGTCGTCCGTCGACCAGGCCCTGGGCGATCGACCCGTAGAGGTAGGTCCCGACCGTGCTCAGCACGAGGATGCCGAGCAGCGTCGTGATCACCACGACCCGGAAGCTCAGCGACGAGCGCCACAGGTGCGTCGTCCGACGGGCCAGCGCCCCGAGGGCCGACAACGCCCGCGGGCCCGCCCCGGGCCCTGTCACGGGCCCTGTCACGGGCCCTGTCGCGGACCCTGACCCGCGAGCCGACCCGGACGCCGACCCGCCCACGGGACGGGTCCCGGCTTCGGGCCCGCCCTCGAGGTCGACGTCGTCGGAGAAGGAGCTCATCTCAGGTCGGGCCGGCCTTGTAGCCGACGCCGCGGACGGTGACGACGATCTCGGGGTGCTCGGGGTCGTGCTCGATCTTGGATCGGAGCCGCTGGACGTGGACGTTGACGAGCCGGGTGTCACCGGCGTGCCGGTAGCCCCAGACCTGCTCGAGCAGGACCTCGCGGGTGAACACCTGCCACGGCTTGCGGGCGAGCGCGACGAGGAGGTCGAACTCGAGCGGTGTCAGCGAGAGCGGCTCCTCGGCGCGCTTGACCGAGTGCCCGGCCACGTCGATGTCGAGGTCGCCGATCGTCAGCTTCTCCGGGGCGGGCTCGTCGCCGCGGCGGAGCCGGGCCCGGACGCGCGCGATCAGCTCCTGGGGCTTGAACGGCTTGACGACGTAGTCGTCGGCACCGGACTCGAGCCCGACGACGATGTCGACGGTGTCGGTGCGCGCGGTGAGCATGACGATCGGCACCCCGCTCTCGGCGCGGATCCGCCGACAGACCTCCATGCCGTCGAGGCCCGGGAGCATCACGTCCAGCAGCACGAGGTCGGGGCGGCTGTCGCGGAACGCCCCGACCGCCTCCGAGCCGTCCGCGACGTGCGTGACGTCGAGACCCTCGTTGCGCAGCACGATCCCCAGCATCTCGGCGAGTGCGAGGTCGTCATCGACAACCAGAACCCGACCCTTCACAGCCCACTCCTCGTCCGATCCGCACCGTCGGCGGATCCACCGTCCTGCCCCAGATCATCACACACGCCACACCGGTCAGCTCTTCGTGACGTACCACTTGCCGTCGAGCTTGACCGCCCTGAAGTGGGAGACGACGTCAGCGGCCATGGCCGGCTCCGTCGTGACGCTCTGGAACGTCGCCGTGCTGCCGCTGACCGTGGCCCCCGTGATGGTCAGGCCGTCGAAGGCCGCGCCGAGGGCGCTCAGCTCCTCCAGGGGCGACGCGATCGACGACGCACAGGCGTCAGAGGCCTTGGGGATGCTCGGGATCGGCTTGCCCTCGGCGGCCATGACCGTGCAGACACCGGCCGCGTTGCCGGCCACCATGGCCCTCAACCACGAGGTCATCGCGGCCTCCGGCGTCGTCTGGTCGACGGCGGTCAGCGTCGTCGAGGCAGACGGGCCGGGGGTCGCCGCGCCGCTGTCGACACCCGTGGCGGCGTCGGTCGGCGCATTCGCCGCGCTCGTTGCGCCGGTGGCGCTCGGCGCGGAGGTTCCGGCGGTGTCGGGCGTGTCGGCGGAGGACCCGCAGGCACCGAGGCCGAGCAACACTGCGAGCGCCAGGGCGCCGGCCGGAAACCTCTTCATCGTGTCCTCGGGTCGTCGGAGCAAGGGGTGGGGAGCCCGCGGGGCGGGTGGGACCCCGCAACGGGAGAATCCATCCTCGCACGCGTCCCCGGGTGCTCCCGGCCTGACGACAGGCACCTGAAGAGGCTGAATTCACCTCATAAAACACATAAAGGAGGCAGAACCAGCGATGATCTCCGGGTGACGAACGCTGCCCCCTCCCCGGCCGCCGAACCCTCCGTCATCGACGGCGCTGTCACCGCCGACACCGCCGACACCTCTGTCACCGACCACGAGCGAGCGACAGCAGGGTCGACTCCGGTGGCCGCGGAGCCGTCAACCCCGCCCGGGCACCGTTCGGCCATCCCGATCGCGCTCCGGCAGTCGCTCCCGGGAGTCGTGGCCGCCGTCTTCGTGGTCTCGGCCGCCAAGTCCGTCGGGGACCCGGACACCTTCTGGCACATCGCCGCGGGTGACCGTCTGCGGGAGACCTGGGTCTTCACCGGCCCGGACCCGTGGAGCACGATGTCGAGCCAGCCGTGGCGCCTGCACGAGTGGCTGCCCGAGCTCGTGATGAGCGTGATGCGGCAGGCGCTGGGCCTGCCCGGGGTGTCCTGGCTGCTGCCCCTCGCCGCTGCAGGGTTCGCCGTCGCCGCGTGGCGCGCGGTGCGCAGCGAGGCGTCGCTGCTCATCGCCTCGATCGTCATGGCCCTCACCATGACCTCCCTCACGATCAGCCTGTCGCTGCGACCCCAGATGGTGACCTTCACGCTCGCTGTCGTCACCACGCACGCCTGGCTCGGGACCGCGCGGGACGGGCGGGCCCGGTGGTGGCTCATCCCGCTGACGTGGCTGTGGGCGTGCAGCCACGGCATGTGGTTCGTCGGTCCGGCCGTGGGCGCCGTGGCGCTGCTCGGCATCCTGCTCGACGGGCGGGTGCGCGGACGGGCCTGGCTGCGGCTCGTCGGCGTCCCGGTCGGCTCGGTCGTGGCGGCAGCGCTGACCCCGGTCGGGCCCGGGCTGCTCCTCTCACCCGCGGCGGTGCGGGAGACGACGCAGTTCATCGAGGAGTGGCGCTCCCCCGCGCTCACCGATGCCAGCTTCGTCGCGTTCCTCGTGCTGGCCGGAGCGACGCTGCTCGTGTGGAGCCGGGGCCGCTACCGTCCCAGCTGGACCAGCCTGCTGCTGCTGGCCACCGCCACGGGCTTCGCACTGGTCTATGCGCGGACCATCCCGGTGGGGGCGGCTGTGCTGGCCCCCGTCGCCGCGGCGGCCCTGCAGGCGTCCTCCGGTCTGGCCCGCGAACCGGTCCGGCGTGCCGAGGTGGCCCTCACGCTGGGCCTGACCATCGTCGGGCTCGTCATCGCCGCAGCCCTCGCCCCCTCGCGCGGCGCCCTCCCCGCCTGGGGGCCCAACGACCTCGACCCGGCGATCGCCGCCCTGCCGGCGGACACCGTCGTCTGCAACGACTACGGATCGGGCGGATGGCTGATCTACAGCCACCCCAACGTGCGGCCGGCCATCGACGGGCGGATCGAGGTCTACGCCGTCGACTACGTCCGGGCCTACCAGGCGTTCGAGACGGCGTCACCGGGCTGGCAGTCCTACCTCGCGCGCACGTCCTGCCACTGGGCGCTGCTGCCCACGGACCTGCCGGTCACCGAGGCCCTGACGGCCCAGGCCGGCTGGGAGGTCGCCGACAGGGGCGCCGACCACGTCCTGCTCCGCGCACCCGACTCGAGCCCCCGCTGAGGTGGCTGTCCGGGCTCACCCCGGACAGAGGTATACCGCCCTCCCGTGGTCGGAAGGGCGGCATACCTCAGGCTCTGGCGGGCCGAACGGTCCGCGGTCGCTCAGTAGCGGTAGTGCTCCGGCTTGTACGGGCCGGCGACGTCGACGCCGAGGTACTCGGCCTGGCCCTTGCTCAGCTCGGTGAGCCGGACGCCGAGGGCGTCGAGGTGCAGACGCGCGACCTTCTCGTCGAGGTGCTTCGGCAGGGTGTACACCTGCGTGTCGTAGTCACCGGTCTTGGTGAAGAGCTCGATCTGGGCGATCGTCTGGTTGGAGAAGCTGTTGCTCATCACGAAGCTCGGGTGACCCGTCGCGTTGCCGAGGTTCATCAGCCGGCCCTCGGAGAGCACGATGATGCTGCTGCCCGACTCGAAGGTCCACTCGTGGACCTGCGGCTTGATCTCGGTCTTCGTGATACCGGGAGTCCGGCCGAGGCCAGCCATGTCGATCTCGTTGTCGAAGTGGCCGATGTTGGCGACGATGGCCTTGTTCTTCATCCGCGCCATGTGCTCGGCGGTGATGACGTCGTAGCAGCCGGTCGTCGTGACGAAGATGTCGGCTGTCTCGACGACGTCCTCCATCGTGGCGACCTGGTAGCCCTCCATCGCGGCCTGCAGGGCGCAGATCGGGTCGATCTCGGTGACGATGACCCGGGCGCCCTGGCCACGAAGGGCCTCGGCGCAGCCCTTGCCGACGTCGCCGAAACCGGCGACGACGGTGACCTTGCCACCGATGAGCACGTCGGTGGCCCGGTTGAGCCCGTCGATGAGCGAGTGGCGGGTGCCGTAGGTGTTGTCGAACTTGCTCTTGGTCACCGCGTCGTTGACGTTGATCGCGGGGAAGAGCAGCTCGCCGGCCTCGGCGAGCTGGTACAGCCGGTGGACACCGGTCGTGGTCTCCTCGGTGACGCCCTTGATGCCGCCGGCGACCGTCGTCCACTTCTGCGGCTGTGCGCCGAGACCCGAGCGGACGAGCTCCTTGAAGACGCTGAACTCCTCGGAGTCCTCCTCGGTCGTCGGCGGCACCTGGCCGGCCTTCTCCCACTCGCGCCCCTTGTGGACGAGCATCGTGGCGTCGCCACCGTCGTCGAGGATCATGTTGGGACCGCGGACTTCGCCGTCGGCCCCGGCCGGCCAGGTGAGGATCTGGTCGGTGCACCACCAGTACTCCGGCAGCGTCTCGCCCTTCCAGGCGAAGACCGGCACGCCCTGGAGGTCGTCGGCCGAGCCCTCGGGGCCGACGACGACGGCGGCAGCGGCCTCGTCCTGGGTCGAGTAGATGTTGCAGGAGGCCCAGCGGACCTCGGCACCGAGCGCGGTGAGCGTCTCGATGAGCACGGCGGTCTGGACCGTCATGTGGAGCGACCCGGCGATGCGTGCGCCCTTGAGCGGCTGGCTCGCGGCGAACTCCTCGCGGATCGACATCAGGCCGGGCATCTCGTGCTCGGCAAGTCGGAGCTGGTGACGGCCGGCCTCGGCGAGGCTCAGGTCGGCCACCTTGTAGTCAAAGGACATGAGTCATCTCTTCCGTTGATTCCTGGGGTGTGCAGACCCGGCGCGCCCCTCTGGGCAGTTGTTGGGTCATCACCCACGCCGGCAGTCCCCCAGTCTAGCGACTGGGGGCGGCGGTCTCGAACCGGCGTCGACTCAGCCCGTGACGCTCCGGTCGAGGTCGGGCTCGACATACATGACGAGCTGGAGCTCGGGCACGGCCGCGCGGGCCGCCCGCTCGGCCGCGTCGATCGCCTCGGCGACGTCGTCGGCGTGGTCGGTGCGGGTCACCGCGATCTTGACGCCGACGAGCACCTCCTCCGGACCGAGGTGGAGGGTCTTCATGTGGATCAGCCGGTCGACCCCGTCGGTGCCGCTGATCGCCGCGGCGAGGGCCCGCTGGTGCTCGGGCGTCGCGGACTCACCGACGAGCAACGACTTCATCTCGATGGCGAGGGTGACCGCGACCGCGACGAGGAGCAGCCCGATCATCGCCGTGCCGACCACGTCCCAGTAGCCGTTCTCGGTGAGCAGGGTCAGCCCGACGCCGAGCAGGGCGAAGACGAGACCGATCAGCGCCGCGAAGTCCTCGAGCAGGATGACCGGCAGCTCCGGGGCCTTGGCCCGCCGGATGAACTCCGGCCAGGACCGCGAGCCTCGTGAGTGGTTGCTCTCGCGGACCGCGGTGCGGAAGGAGAACCCCTCCATGACGATGGCGGCGAGCAGGACCACGATCGGGACCCACCACCACCGGCTGTCGAGCAGCTGGTTGGGCACGCCCGAATGGGTCTCCTCGTACTTGTGGTACGCCTCGTAGAGGGCGAAGAGGCCACCGATGCTGAACAGGACGATCGAGACGACGAAGGCGTAGACGTAGCGCTCTCGGCCGAAGCCGAACGGGTGCTCCGGGGTGGCCTCCCGCTTGGCCTTCTTGCTCCCGAGCAGCAGCAGGCCCTGGTTGCCGGAGTCGGCCACCGAGTGCACCGCCTCGGCAAGCATCGAGCTGGCCCCGGTCAGCAGGAACGCGATGAACTTCGTGACCGCGATCCCGGAGTTGGCCAGCAGCGCGGCCATGACGGCCTTGTTTCCACCCTCGGTTGACATGGCGACCAGCCTAGGGGCACCCAGCCACCGTTCAGGAACGGGCCTCGCCGGGCCCGCCCCTCAGTCCTCGTCGGTGTCGAGCTCGAGCCCGAGCAGCGCGTTCTCGACCACCTCGGCGAGCGCCGGGTGGATCCAGTACTGGCCCCGCGCCACCAGCTGGGCGGGCGTGCCGAAGGCCATCGCCTGGATGAGCGGCTGGATCAGGGTCGTCGCGTGCGGGCCCATCAGGTGCGCACCGAGGAGCAGGCCGGTGGCGGGGTCGGCGATCACCTTGCAGACGCTCGTCGTGTCCTCCATCGCCCAGCCGTATGCCGTGTCGCCGTACGACTGGATCTTCGTCACGTGCCGCAGACCCCGCGCCAGGCACTCCTGCTCGGTCAGGCCGACGCTCGCGACCTGGGGATGGCTGAAGATCCCCGAGGGCACGTGGTCGTGCGGGAAGCCACGCAGGTCCTCCGGGTGGACAAGGTTGTGGGCGACGGCCCGGGCCTCGGCGTTGGCGACGTGCTTGAGCTGGTGGGTCGAGCTGACGTCGCCGAGCGACCAGACCCCGTCGGCGGTGGTGCGCCCGAAGTCGTCGACGGCGACGCGACCATCGGGCTGGCAGCGCACCCCCGCGAGCTCGAGCCCGAGGTCGGTCGAGTTCGGGGTGCGCCCCGTCGCGACGAGGAGCAGGTCGGTCTCGAGCGAGCCGTCGGCGCCGAGGTCGAGGCGGGCCCCACCGTCGGTGCCGAGCGGCTCGAGCCCATGCAGCTCGACGCCGGTGCGGACGTCCCACCGGCCGCGTGCGATCGCGGTGAAACGGCGGGACAGGTCGTCGTCGAGCTGGCGGAGCAGCTGGGGTCCGCGCACGAGGACGGTGACCTGCACGCCGAGGGAGGAGAAGACGTGCGCCATTTCGACCGCGATGTAACCGCCACCGACGATCGCCATCCGCTCGGGCAGGGCCTCGATGCGCATCACCGTGTCGGACGTGTGGAAGGCCACGCCCGAGTCCCGGACGAGGTCGGGGACGTGCGGGTGCGCGCCCGTGGCGACGACGACCTGGTCTGCCGTCAGGGTTGCCGTGGTGCCGTCGTGGAGGTCGACCGTCAGCTCGCGCTCGCCGGTGAAGCGGGCCCGACCCAGGAGGGCCGTCGTGTTGGGACCGACGATCCGCCAGTTCTTCCCACCCTCGGCGATGGGGTCGATCCGGGTGAAGACCCGGTCGCGGATGTCCTGCCAGCGCACGGCGTCGACGCGCCCGTCGACGCCGAAGCGCCCGGCGCCACGGATCGTGTCGGCCACCTCAGCGGCATACACGAACATCTTCGTCGGGATGCAGCCGACGTTGAGGCAGGTGCCGCCGAACACCCCCGACTCGATGATCGCGACGCGCTTGTCGTCGAACTCCGGGGTCACGAGGGAGTTGCCCGATCCGGTGCCGATGATGGCGAGGTCGAAGTGCTCAGTCACACGAGCACCCTAGTCACCGCGAGCGCGAGCCCCGGAGCAGCCGTACGTGCGGTGAGGTGGCCGGGTCGAATCCGTGGCCGATCGCGAGGTAGGTCGCGGCGAAGTCGGTGAGGGCGACGTGCCACGCGAGCCGCAGCAACGGGTCGGTGTCGAGGGCGTCGACGTGCGAGACCCGGACCCCGGCGTCGCGGGCGGCCTCCACGACGGTGTCCACGAGCTCGCGCTCGGGGTCGGCCCCGTCGGCCGCAGCACGACGGGGGGTGCGACGGTGCTCGCTGTCGCCCTCCCCCAGCATGACGAGGCGCAGCGGTGGGGCCGTGGGGCCGTCGAGGAACGGGTCGGCGAAGAGATCGTCGCCACCGCCGTCTCCCCCCTCGCCGCCGGCCAGCGGACCGTCGAAGCACGCGACGATCTGGCTGGCCATGTCGGGGAGGGTCCCCGATGCCACGGGGACCCGCCCGGTGCGGCCGAACATCGCCGCGGCCCGCCGGGCGGCCACGCCGCCGAAAGCCCCGACGCCGAGCACGATCGCGATGGACTCCGCCACCTCGGTGGCGAGGATCTTGGCCGGGTTGACGAACGACTCGGAGCCCGGTCGCGCGTCCTGCGCCCGCGCGTCGAGGACGTCGGCGATCCGGGCGAGGCAGTCGGCGCCGGTCCCGGCCAGCCCCAGCACCTCGGCGGCGAGGAGCACCGGCGTGGCCTGCGCCCACATCGAGGTGCGGGAGGTCGACCCGGGGGCCGAGACGGGCACGTGGACACCGCGCGCCCGGGCCGACACCTCGGCCAGCGGGGAGTCGGGCGCTCCGACGGTGAGCAGCATCGCGCCCCGCCGGGCCGCCTCGGCCGCGAGGTCGAGCGACTGCGACGCCCGGCCCGACTGCGAGACCGCGACGACGAGGTCGAGAGACCCGACCCAACCCGGCAGGGGTCCCGAGCGGCAGCTCTCGACGGGGACGGCGCCGCTACCGCGGGTGGCCGCCTCGAAGAGGTCGGCGACAGCAGCCGACCCGCCCGTGGCCGCGACGACGACGCCACGAGGGTTGAGCCCGTCGAGGCGGTGCAGACCAGCGTCCTGCGCGGCGGCGGCCGTGCGGCGCACCTGGGCACCCGCACCGGCGAGGGCACGGAGGGTGTCGCCCCGGTCGAGCCGGGCGATCTGCTCCTCGTCGTCGAGCCGCGCCTCGTCGAACATCCCCGGGCCGGTCAGTCGCCGAGCGGGCGGGCGAGCTCGACGAGCAGGACCGGCACACCGTCATCGACGGTGTAGGCGAGCGAGCATGCGGGACAGTGCAGCTCGGCGCCGTCGCTGCCCCGCGAGTCGGTCAGCAGGCCGGTGCAACGTGGGCACCGGATGATGTCGCGGAGCCAGGGCTCGATGCCGCCTGCGGCACTTCCTGCGTGCTCGGTCGTGCTGTCGCTCATGACTCTCCTCCGTTGCTGCGGATCAGCGCGAGCAGCTCGTCACGGATCCGTTCCATGGTCTCACGATCGGCTGCCTCGACGTTGAGCCGGAGCAGGGGCTCGGTGTTGGACGCCCGGACGTTGAACCACCACGACGGCGCCTCCCCCGGGGTGGCGCTCACCGTGAGCCCGTCGAGCTCGTCGGTGCCGGCGGCGCGCTGCGTCGCCCACCCGCGGATCCGCTCGACCGCGGCCACCTGGTCGCCCACCGTGCTGTTGATCTCGCCCGAGGCCACGTAGCGCTCGAACTGGTCGGTGAGCGCCGTCAGCGGGCCGGGCTGCTCACCGAGGGCCGCGAGCACGTGCAGCGCGGCCAGCATGCCGGTGTCGGCGAACCAGAAGTCGCGGAAGTAGTAGTGCGCCGAGTGCTCACCGCCGAAGACGGCCCCGGACCGGGCCATCTCCCCCTTGATGAAGGAGTGGCCGACGCGAGTTCGCAGCGGGGTGGCGCCGTGCTCCCTGACGATCTCGGCGACGGCGGCACTGGAGATGACGTTGTGCACGATCGTCACGTCGGACTCCCCACCGGCCCGGGCCCGGGCGATCTCCCGGGTCGCCACGAGTCCGGTGATCGCCGAGGGAGAGACGGGCCGGCCGTCGGCGTCGACGACGAAGCACCGGTCGGCGTCGCCGTCGAAGGCGAGACCGAGGTCGGCGCCGTGCTCGACGACGGCGGCCTGGAGGTCGACGAGGTTGGCCGGGTCGAGCGGGTTGGCCTCGTGGTTGGGGAAGGTCCCGTCGAGCTCGAAGTAGAGCGGGATGACCGTGAGCGGCAGGGCGGGGAGGCCGGCGCCGGTCCCGAGCACGGCTGGCACGGTGTGGCCGCCCATCCCGTTGCCCGCGTCGACGACGACCGTCAGCGGCCGCGACCCGGAGATGTCGACGAGCCCGCGAAGGAAGGCGGCGTAGTCGGCGAGCACGTCCTGCTCGCGCAGGGCCCCCTGCGCCTCCCGCGGGTCCGGGAGGCTCGACCCGCTGTCGAGCAGCCACTGGGCCAGGTCCCGGATCTCGACGAGACCCGAGTCCTGGCCGACGGGCCGGGCCGCGGACCGGCACAGCTTGATCCCGTTGTAGGCCGCTGGGTTGTGGCTCGCGGTGAACATCGCCCCGGGCAGGTCGAGAGCGCCGCTCGCGTAGTAGAGGCCGTCGGTGGAGCAGAGCCCGATGAGGGTGACGTCGACGCCGCGGGAGGTGACGCCGTCGGCGAAGGCACGGGAGAGGTCAGGGGAGCTCTGACGCATGTCGTGTCCGACGACCACGCCACGCTGGCCGTCGGGGATCACGACGACCTCGGCGAAGGCCGCACCGATCGCGCGCGCGACCTCGGGAGAGAGCTGCTCGGGGACGAGTCCCCGGACGTCGTAGGCCTTGATGAAGTCTGCGAGGGTCGGCACGGCGACGACTCTAGTGCTCAGCTGTCGCGCAGGATGCGCAGGTGACCGCGCCGACCCGCCTCGACGGCGCCCGAGCCGGCCTCGGTCGCGGCCTGGCTGCGGGCCGGGCCGCGCTCCACCGACGCCTCGGCCGCGCGGCTCTCCGCACCGGGGCGCGGCGTGCGGGGACGGCCGGCCTCACGCACGGCGTCGGCGAGGGCGAGCAGGTCGTCGCTGGCGAGGGCCGGCTCCGGATAGTCGCCGCCGAGGCGCACGACGTCCCAGCCCCGCGGCGCCGTCATCCGCTCGGCATGCTCGCGGCAGAGGTCGTAGGTGTGCGGCTCGGCGTACGTCGCGAGCGGGCCGAGCACGACGGCGCGGTCGGCGTAGGCGTAGGTGAGGGTCGCCACGGCCGGACGGGCGCACCCCGTCTTGGAACATCCTCGAGTCAGACCCACGATCGTCGACTCTAGTCGGGGTCGCGGGCGCCACCGAGCCACCACGCCGGGGCCGGGTGAGGCGCTCGGGGCGCGTGGCGAGAACTAGGCTGATGGGGTGAGCACTCGCCCCGACCCCTCGCGCCGACGGGACCGTCACGGTCGGGGCCACCGCGGCCCGGTGGCCTGGCCCCCCGTCCCGGTGATGACGAGCCGGAGGGATGCTTTCGACGACTTCGTCCTCGACGCGGCCGCCCGGCTCGAGGCGACGTGCGGCCGGGCCTTCCCGGTCGTGGAGTTCGCCGTCGAGGACGTGCCCCGGGGTCCGGCCCCGTGGGACCACCACGAGGTCCCGCTCGGGCGGCTCTACCCCGCCTCCGGCGGCCAACCCGCCCGGATCGTCGTCTACCGCCGACCGGTCGAGACCCGGGTCACCGACACCCGTGAGAAGGCAGCCCTCGTCGCCGACATCGTCACCGAGCAGGTCGCCGGTCTGATGGGCGTCACCCCGGAGGAGCTCGACCCCGGCTTCGGCGACTGACGAGCCGTCAGCGGCGCACCTGGCGCACGGGGATGGCCAGGGCGCTGACCGGAGCGCCGGTGATGGCCGCGACGGAGAAGAAGGGCACCCCGCCGTCGACACCCCCCACCGTGGCGGCCGCATGCACCTCGCCGGAGTCGACCCGGAGCCAGAGGCTCGTCGCGGCCCCGACGGGCACGGTGACGGTCGAGTCGGCGGGGACCGTGACGACCGTGGAGGTGGCGGCGTCCCCCGTCCCGAGGGTGACGGTGACCTGGGCAGCCGAGGCCGCGGAGGCCGCGGACAGCAGCAACGATGTCGAGGCAGCCGCGCCCTCGAGACCCGGCAGCAGCAGCCCGGCCGTCGACCGCACTGCGGACGTCGCCGGAGCCCAGCCGAAGTCACCCATCCGGTCCGCGCCGGTGGCGGCGCGTCGCTCGACGTAGGCCCCGGCCGTCACCGGCTGGTCCGACACGAGACGGAAGCCGACGCCGCCGGCCGGGAGGTCGAGCCAGACGTCCTTGGTCGACTCGGCGGGCACGCGAACGGCCCGCAGCTCCGCCGGCTGCTTGGGGCCGGTGGCGGTGAGGACCCGCACCTGGACGAGCGCCTCGGCGGCTCCGGGGTTGACCAGGCGCAGACCGGTGACGCCGTTGACGTCGACGCCGGGCACGACGAGGTCGGTGGCTGGGGAGGCCGAGCGGGTGGCGTCGTCGATGCCCCGCCCGGTCGCACCGTCGATCCAGGCCTCGTCGAGCACGGCGGACACGACGCCACCGGTCGCGATGACGTGGACCGCCGGGGAGACCTCCCCCGGCGCCAGTGCGTCGAGGGAGAGCACGATGCGGCCCCGGGGTGGCACGGACAGGCCACGGGCCTGGTCGGCGGTGACGGCACCCTTGGAGCCGTAGAGGTCGAGGCTCACGGCGACCGCGTTGGCGCCGGGGTTGCTGACGATGACGCGCTCGGTGCGCGACGGTCCGCCGCCGCCGCCGACGAGCCAGACGTCCGACGAGGGGACCTGGCACGGCGTGACGACGAGACCACGGTCGTCGTCGCCGCGGTGGCGCCACGTCTGGGTGCCGACGAGGCCGGGCGCCAGTCCGCCGGCACCGGTCACGAGCACCGGGTCGGTGGACGTGCCGGCGACCGTGGCGGCGCGCTGCTGCGCCCTGGCCGTCCCCGTGACGAGGGGCGCCGGCGCGCCACCACTCGACACGGCCACCGTGCCCGCACCGCTCGGTGTCTCCGTGAGGGACTGCGGCAGGGAAACGACCGGAGCCGCGGCGGTCGCCACGGCGACAGTTCCCGCGACGTCGCGCAGCGACTCCCCACCGACCCGCTGCTGGCCGGGGCAGACGAGCGTCGCGTCCTCGACGAGGACGTCGGAGGACTCGGGCAGGCCGGCCACCTCGTGCGGGGCGGCCAACTGCACGGAGGCCGTGCCGCGCGCGGCCCCGAAGGCGAGGGCGGCGGCGGCCAGGCCCACGGCGGCGGTCCGCGCCGGACCGGACAGGCGGATCATGCGCGCCTCCTCGACCGACGGTTGCCGAAGGGGACGGCAAGGAAGACGACGAGGGCGAGGAGCACGCCCTGCGCGAGCCGCCACCAGGGGTCGGCGGCGGCGAGGTCGATCCGGAAGGCGCCAGCCGCGGCGGGGACGGCATACGTCGGCAGGGTCTCGCCGGCCAGCGGCGTGAGGACCCGTCCGTCGAAGGAGACGACCGCCTGCCCGGCCCACTCGGCCGGCTCGGCCACGACGACGCGGCGTCCGGCCTCACCGGCGGGGAGGCTGGTGTCGACGGCGGCATGCGGCCCCGACGTCGGGACGACGTCGAGCAGGGCGCCCGACCCGTCGACGAGCCGGACCCGCGAGGGCGCCGTCCCGCCCGAGGCGCCGACGGCGCTGGGCAGGGGCTGGACCTTCCAGAGGATGCCGCCCTGGCTCGTGCCCAGGCGGCTGAGGCCCCCGGCGGAGTCGAGGCGGCGTGCGAGCGGGCTCTCGACGGGCGCGGCGGCCTGGACGAAACCGATGCCGAGCGAGGCGAGCCCCCCGGCGTCGAGCGACCCCTGCCCACGACCGCCGACGATCTCGGCGACCGCGGTGACGAGCGGCGACTCGTCGACGTCGTTGCGCCGGTCGAGGTCGCGCAGCAGCTCGCCGGGCTCCTGACCGACGAGGACGAAGTCGACGACGCGGTCGGAGGGGCGCAGCAGGAGCAGCCGGTTGGCGAGGGGGTTGCCGGCCTGCTCGACCGCGACGGCGGGAAGGGTGGCCTGGCCGACGCTGATCTGGCGCCCCACCCCGACGACGGCCCAGTCGGCGGCGAGCAGGAGCACGGGAGCGACGAGCAGTGCGGCGGCCGTCACGGCCCCGGTCAGGGCCCAGCGGTTGCGCGGTCGCCGGAGGGAGGGCAGCACGACGGTGCTGCCGACGAGGACGCCGACGAGCAGTCCGGCGACCCAGAGCTCGAGCCCGACCCCGGCCCAGAGGTGGGCCGGCGCCGAGGCCCCGACGCCCGTCTCGGCCGATCCGAGGACGACCCGGCCCGAGGCGAGGGCGACCGCGAGCCCGACGAGCGAGAGCAGACCCGCCACGACGAGGCCGACGGCGGCCCCGCGGCTCTGCGCCCGGGTCGCCAGCCCCACGAGGCCCAGGAGCAGCACGGGGACGAGTGCGAGCGCCACGACGAGCCCGGTGCCGCCGGTCGTCGGCAGCCCCTCGGGCTGGCCGGCGAGCAGCGACCAGACGGTCGGCGCGGACGAGGTGGACACGATTCCCGGCCCGGAGAGCAGCAGCCGCCAGTCGTCGACGAAGCGGACGACCCACGGGCCGAGCAACCCGATCGGGACGACGAGCAGGGCCAGTCCGCGCAGGCGACGCCCGACGCCCGGCCCGACGAGGAGGAGCACGAGGGCGGCGACGGCGCACACGACGAGGAGCGGCGGAACGAACGCGCCGAGCACCGCGATGGCGAGGACGGTCGCGAAGGTGGCGGTCCACGTCCCGTCGCGGCGCGCGGCGAGGCTGAAGCCGGCCAACACGAGTGGGAGGACGATGTGCGCGACCGCGACGGTGACCCGTCCCTGGCCGACGATGTCCGTCACGACGGCACCGGTCCCCCAGGCCACGGCGACCAGGGCCCGCGCGAGGCGCGAGCGGGTGACGACCCGACCGGCGACGTAGGCGGCCCACGCCGACAGTGCCGGGGTGAGGAAGAGGAGCCAGGCGATGGTGACGCCGGCGCTCGATCGGCTCTCGGCCACGCCGGGCACGTGCTCGATCAGCCAGGTGAGTCCGGAGAGGACGGCGAGGTAGGGGCCGGACTCGGCCGAGGTGCCGAAGCCGGCGCCGTGCCAGCCGTCCCGGAAGGCGTGCCAGAGGCCGCTCGACCCGGTCGCGACGGCGCGCAGCTCGGCGCCGGCCAGACCGACGTTGCCACCGGACAGGGCGCCGGCCCGGATCGGGACGCGCCAGGCCACGGCCGTCGCTGCGAGGACGGTGAGCACGGCGAGGAAACCGGGGTGGGTCGCGATCCGGTGAGGGAGCGACGCCGGCAGCTGACCGAGCGCGTCGCTGTCGTCGGACGTCGGTCCGGTCTCGGTCGTGGACCCGGCCTCGCGCCGCTGCCGGCTGTGCTCGGGGACGATCGCGTCCTGGATGTGGTCCACGGTGGTGCGCGCGGCGGTCGTCGGGCTGACGAAGAGGGTGGCGAGGTCGCCGCGGCGCAGCCGCTTGGTGCGCCGGAAGCGCCAGCGCGCCCCGATCGTCGCGGCCGGGTGGGCGACGGCGGTGACGTCGGTCAGCTCGCGCCAGGCGAGCCGGGGCCGCTTGGCGACGAGCAGGGTGAGCGAGGAGACGAGCGAGGAGACCGCCATCCAGATCGCGAGGAAGGGCGCGACGACCGGGCCGCACCGGGCGAGGGCCACCTGGCGCGAGGCCCGGCGGGTGCGCCGCTCGACCTCGCGGGGTCGGGGCCCGTCGGGACGCTCGCCACGCAACCCCGCCGAGGCCTCGCGGATGACGGCGCCGGGCACGACGATGACGCGCCGGTCGGCGAGCTGGGCCCGCCAGCCGAAGTCGAGGTCTGCGCCGTAGTCGTCGAAGGTCGGGTCGAAGCCGCCCAGCTCTTCGTGGGCGTCGCGCCGCACGAGCATGCCGCTCGTGCTCACGGCGAGGACGTCCTCGCGGCTGTCGTACTGGCCCTGGTCGACCTCCCCCAGCGCGGGCGAAGCAAGCCGCCGGCCGCTGCGGGTGACCTGGATGCCGAGCTCGACGAGCTGGCGCGGGTCGTCCCAGCTGACGATCTTGGGGCCCGCCACGGCGACGGTGCGCGAGCGGAGGACTGCCTCGAGAAGCCGAGCCAGCGTGGTCGGACGAGCGACGGTGTCGTCGTGCAGCACCCACACCCACTCCCCCCGCGCGTCGGGGCGGGACGGCAGGTTGGCGACGCCGGCGTCGATCGCCTGACCGACGGGCACGACGTTGGGCAGCTTGAGGACCTGGACGTCCTGGACGACCCGGCGCACGCCGCGGTGCGCCTGGGCGATGGCGACCGAGGTGTCGGTGCTCGCGACGTCGACGACGAGCAGCTGCGCCGGCGCGACGGTCTGCGCGGCGATGCCGTCGAGGCACTGCGTCAGCCAGGCCGCGCCGTTGCGCACGACGAGGACGACGGCGACCGCGGGTGGCGCGGGGGCTGCGCGACGGCCCGTCGAGGAGTGGGGCTCGGCGCCGCCCCCGGCAACCGCCGGGTGGCTCAGCACGTCAGTCATCGTGGCGAGCCCGACCCGCGCGACGACCGACGTCCCGGGCACAGCGTCCCGGGCACCGGGCGCACGGTCAGACCGCGCGCTTCTTCAGCTTGCGACGCTCCCGCTCGGAGAGACCGCCCCAGATGCCGAAGCGCTCGTCGTTGGACAGGGCGTACTCGAGGCACTCGGCGCGCACCTCACACCCGACGCAGACCTTCTTGGCCTCGCGCGTGGAGCCGCCCTTCTCAGGGAAGAACGCCTCCGGATCGGTCTGGGCGCAGAGCGATCGCTCCTGCCAGGACAGCTCCGCCTCCTCGCTGTCCAGCTCTGCTGTGACCACCATCAAATCGTGCATGACCCCTCCTCGACCCTGACGTACACGTGTGCCTCCGCGCTGTTCCGCACTGTTTCCGCGCTGTTTCGGCGATGTCGGACCCTCACGCCGAGGCCCGTTCGCTCCGGCGGTGAAAGACACAACACTGGAATTACATGCGTGTCATACCTCTCCCGTCAAGCCGTAGAATGATATTTGCCTCATTGGGGTAATACCTGATACCAGCCCAAAACGCCCCGCATGCTCCGGGCTGAGAGGATCACTCCCATGCGCATCACCGCCCTGTCGGGAGGAATCGGCGGCGCCCGGTTCCTTCGCGGCCTCCTCCGCCACCTGTCCGACACCGCCTCCGGTGGTCAGCGCGACCCGGCCGAGCCGGTCGAGCTGACCGTCATCGGCAACACCGGCGACGACATCACCCTCTTCGGCCTGCGGGTCTGCCCCGACCTCGACACGCTGCTCTACACGCTCGGCGGCGGGATCCACGAGGGCCAGGGCTGGGGCCGCGCCGACGAGACCCACAGCCTCGCGGGCGAGCTGGCGGCGCTCGGGGCGCAGCCGCAGTGGTTCGGCCTCGGCGACAAGGACTTCGCGACCCACGTCTACCGCTCGCAGCTGCTCGGGCAGGGTATGCCGCTCAGCGTCGTCACCGCGAGACTGGCCGCCCGCTGGGGGCTGCCCGAGCAGGGCGTCCGGCTGCTGCCGATGACCGACACCCCCGTCGAGACGCACGTCGTCGTCGGCGAGGGCGAGCAGACCCGCGCCATCCACTTCCAGGAGTGGTGGGTGCGCCACCAGGCCTCGCTGCCCGCCGAGCGCTTCGTCGTCGCCGGTCTCGACGCGGCGGCCCCGGCGCCGGGCGTGCTCGACGCGATCCGCGAGGCCGACGTCGTGCTGCTGCCCCCGAGCAACCCCGTCGTCTCGATCGGGATCATCCTCGGCGTCCCCGGTCTGCGGGACGCCCTGCGCGGCACCCGGGCTCCCGTCGTCGGCGTCTCCCCCCTCGTCGGCGGCCGGCCGGTGCGCGGCCACGCCGACGCCTGCCTGCGCACGATCGGGGTGGCCGAGACGAGCACCGCGGTCGCCGGCCTCTACACCGACTTCCTCGACGGGTGGCTCGTCGACGAGGAGGACCCGATGGTCGGCCGGCCCGGCCTCGACGTCGTGCACCGCCCGCTGCTGATGTCCTCCCCCGACGCGGCCGCCGACCTCGCCGGCGCCGCCCTGGAGCTCGGCACCCGGCTGCGGCCGGAGCGGACCACCGCGTGAGCAAGCCGGTCTCGGTCATCCCGTTGAGCGGCATACCCGAGGTCCGGGAGGGTGACGACCTCGCCGAGGTGGTCACTCTCGGACTCACCGCCTCGGAGGTGCGGCTGCAGGACGGCGACGTCGTCGTCGTGTCGAGCAAGATCGCGAGCAAGGCCCTCGGCCTCGTCACCGACGACCCCGACCGGGAGCGCGTCGTCGCCGGGGAGAGCGGCGCCGTCGTCGCCGAGCGGGACGTGGACGGGCGTGTCACGCGCGTCGTGCGCGCCAAGGCCGGCCCGGTCATGGCGGCCGCCGGCGTCGACGCCTCCAACACCGGTGACCGCGGCGGGCTGCTGCTCCTGCCCCACGACCCCGACGCCGTCTGCGCGGACCTGCACGCCGCCCTGACGGCAGCGCACGGCGTGCGGGTCGGTGTCGTGCTCAGCGACACGGCCGGGCGTCCGTGGCGGGTCGGGCAGGTCGACTTCGCGCTCGGTGCCCACGGCGTGCGGGTCGTCGACGACCTGCGTGGCGGGGTCGACGCCGACGGGCGCGAGCTGTCGGTGACGAGCCGAGCCCTGGCCGACGAGGTCGCGGCCGCTGCGGACCTGGTCAAGGGCAAGGTCGGCGCCGTGCCGGCGGCGGTGGTGCGCGGGCTGGTCGATGCGCTCGTCGACGACGCGGGCGCTGGTCACGACGGCGGCCGGAGCCTCGTCCGGACCGGGCCGACCGACTGGTTCGCGATGGGCCGGGTCGAGGCGGTGCGGGCGGCGCTCGGGATCGAGCCCGGCAGCGCCGACTCCGAGCAGGTCGGCCTCGTGCCGGCCGGGCCGACGACGCAGCACGCGGCGGTCGGGCGGGCCGTGCGGGTGGCCCTGCACGGGCACGAGTCAGCCTCGGCCGACGTGGGCGGCGACTCGGTGACGTTGGGCGCCGAGACGGGGTACGAGCTCGGCCTCGTGGCGGCTCGCCTCCAGACGGCGCTGTGGTGCGAGTTCCTCACCGGCGCAGCCGGATCCCCCGCCGCCGACGGTCGCACCCTCGTGGTCCAGATCCGCCCCACCTGATCCGTCGAGTGCCCACTTTCCCCCACTCAAGCCCCGTCGAGTGCCCACTTTCCCCCGCCCCCGCGACGCCAGAATGTGGGCACTCGACCCCACAGGTCGAGTGCCCACTTTCCGTCAGCCCAGGGTGGCCCGGGCCCGCGACGAGACGGTGATGGTCACGCCGCCGCCGAGTGACTCCAGCACCCACCCGGTCATCGGCAGGGTGGCCCGGCCGCTCAGGGTCACCACGGCGGTGCGGCCGTCCGGCGACCCGGTCTGCGGCACGAGGCCCCAGTCGCTGATCCCGACGGGCCGCGGGGTCTTCGCGAGGTGCGCGGAGGCCGAGTCTCGGACGGACGCGTCGGTGAGCGCCAGCCGGGCGCCCACCCCCTGCTCGTAGACGGACTGCTCGTCGAGGGAGTCCGCGGCGTCGAGCGCGGCCGCATCCGTCACGTCGAGCAGCCGCATCCGCGCCAGCTGCGCCGCAGTGACGTCGATGCCCCCGAGGATGAGCACGAGCACGATGGCGAACACGCCCAGGATGAGCAGGCTGACCTGCCCCTCCTCGGCTGGTTCGCTCTCTCCTTCGTGAACGCGTCCACGACCGCGGATGGGCGCTCGGGACCTGAACGGCATACCGCGCCTCATCGGCCGACGTAACGGTCGACGGTCGCAAGGTGCGTCGCGGAGATCGTCACCGCGCTCGGCACGCGGTCGCTGATGAAGTCGGGGACGAGTGGCAGCTGCACGACGATGCTCGCGGTGGCCGTCACGGTCCCGTCCGGGCGCAGGCACGGGGAGCCGTCGCAGCTCAGCCCGAGAGAGGTTCCTCGGGTGAAGGCGAAGTCCTCGAAGGCCAGTGCAGCGGCCGAGCGCGCCCTGGCCCCGGCGTCGGCGTCGTTCGCGCCGGTGACGAAGGCGCGACCCGCCTCTCGCCCGGCGAGCGACGCGGAGAAGGCCGCCGACTGCAACCGGGCCGCGGTGAGGACGAGGTAGACCAGCGGCAGCAGGAGCAGCACCCCGAGGAAGATGAACTCGACGACGGCCCGACCGTCCTCCGGGGACTCGCACGAGCGACGGGCGGGGCTGCTCACGGCGGGCCGCCGACGACCTGGGACTCACGGAAGGCGCGCCCGCTGACCGTGAGCGCCCCAGACGGACCGATCGGACCCAGCACCGGCAGCGGCGCCCGCACGGTGACCTCGACGACCTGCACGCCGGCACCCGTGGTGCCGGTCGACGCAGAGACGTCGCCGGCGAAGGACGTCCCGACGGCCGACGTGATCAGCTCGCGAGTCCGCGCGACCCCGTCGCCCGGTACCGCGTCGAACCGAGCCCCGTAGCGTGCTCCCTCAGAAGCCGAGGCGATGAGCGTGTTGCGCACGTAGAGGGCGATCCCCAGCTGGAAGACCGCCATCCCCACCAGCAGCACGAGGCCTGCCACCATGACGAACTCAGCTATGGCAGAGCCGTTTTCGCGTCCCCTCTGACCGGTCGCCTCGATCACGGACCCTGGACGTTGGAGATCGCGTCGGTGAAGAGCTGACCGAGCTGGGGCCCGGCGAGGGCCCACAGGGCCGTCACGAGCCCGGCCGTCATGATCGTGATGAGGACCCAGCCCGGGACGTCACCGCGGTCGCGGCGGCCGCCCAGCCGGCCGATGAGCCCGTCGAGCCCGTCGAGGAGGACCCGTCGCTGTCGGCGGGCGGTGTTGAGAAGTGCGGTCATGGTGTCTCCCTGTCATCGCTGGATCAATCGGTCGTGCGTGGACATCGGTGGTCACAGCCGAAAGCTGAGGAAGTCGATACCGGGATAGACCGCGAACAGCACGGTGACGGGCAGGATGAGGAAGACGACGGGGATCATCATGAGGATCTCCTTCTTGCCGCCCTGCTCCATGAGGGTCCGGCGCCCGTCCTCGCGCACGTCCTGTGCCTGCGCGCGCAGCACCTCGGCCAGCGGCGTCCCGCGCTGCACTGCCACGATGATGCCGTCGACGAAGCGGCTGAGGCTGGGGAGCCCGGTGCGCTCTGCGAGACCCTGCAGGGCGGTGGGCAGGTTTGCCCCTGCACGCGCGTCAGCGAGGCAGCGGCGCAGCTCGTCGGAGAGCTCTCCGTGCGACAGACGGCACACCCGCTCGAGGGCTCCGGCAGCACCCTCTCCGGCACTCACCGCGAGGGCGAGCAGCTCTGCGACCGTCGGAAACTCGATCAGCATCTTCGCCTCACGACGGGTCGCCGCCCGGCTCAGGGCGTAGTCCCGACCGGCGATGCCGCCCAGACCTCCGACGAGCACGAAGCCGACGAGAACCGGCACCGAGAACTGGTGGCGGGTGACCGCCGTCAGCCCGGTCAGCGCGAGGCCGACGGCGAGCCCGATAGCGCCCCAGAGCACCTGCTCGGCGCGGAACCGCTCCAGATCTGCTGACACCCCGGCACGCTGCTGGCGCCGGGTGACGGACGTGGCTCCGCCGAGGGCCTGCTCGACCCGGCGACCGACCGCCCGGACCATGGGCGCAGCCAGCTCGCCGAGACCGAACGGACCCCTGGGGGCCGACGGCGGTGCGAGCAGCCTGGACGGGCGAGGAGTGTCGCGCAGGTAGGGCTCGAGCCGGTCGTCGAGGCTCGGTCGCTTCATGACGGGCAGACCGGCGAGGACGAGGACAATCCCGATCCCGAACAGCAGCCCGGCCATGGCCCCCGCCCAGGACCAGCCGACGGTCGTCAACCGGGCCGCGGGGTCGAGGATGCCGGTCATCGCAGCACCCTCTCCTCGTCGGGAAGGCGGCCGACCCACACCATGACCCGGTAGGCGAGGACGCAGAGACCGGCGCCCACCGCGAGGATGACCCAGCCGGTCGGCGAGGAGTAGGCGGCGAGCGAGTCGCTCTTGAGCCCGAGCATCGCGAGCACCACCCAGGGGGCGGCGACGGCGAGGCGAGCGGCATTCACGGTCCAACCCTGTCTCGTCTCGAGCTCGGATCGGGTCCTCGCGTCCTCACGGAGGAAGACCGAGAGGGTGCGGAGCAGGCGGCCGAGGTCGCTCCCACCGACCTCCCTCGCGATCCGCAGCGACTCGACGAGGCGGTCCGCGACCGGATCGCTCAACCGGTCCTTGAGCCGGTCGAGGCAGTCGCTGAAGCGTCCAGTGGTGCGGTAGTCCTCGGCGAAGGCGGCAAAGGCCGGACGGAGCTCTTCCGGTCCGCGGACGCTCAGCTGCGACAACGCTTCCGGCAGAGCCAGACCGGCCCGCACTCCCGAGGTGATGTTGTCGACGGCGTCGGGCCACAGGTCACGGAGGCGCTGGCGTCGAGCACGGGCGCGCATCCGGACGAGGGAGACAGGCGCGAACCCCGCGATGACCGCGAAGCACACGGCGACGGGCACAACACCGGTCAGGACGACGACGGCGAGGAAGGCGAGCGCGAAGAGCACCGTCGATCCGACGACGAGGTTCGTCGGTGTGACCGACGAGAAGCCGGCCTGGTGGAGGTGATCGCGCAGGTCCAGCATGATGCCGGGACGGCGCTTCGACCGATCCGCCGCCGGCACCTGCGGCCAGAACGACCAGTAGATGCAGAACACCCCAGCGCCCAGCAGCAGACCGACGACGAGCGGGGACATCACTCACCCGCCTGCCCGAGCAGCAACATCACGTCGTAGCCCGCACGCTCGAACGCCTCCCGGTGCGGCGGGTAGCCGTCAGCGCGGGTGAGGACACCGGACCGGGTGACGAAGAGGTCGGCGATCTCGATGACGTCACCCTCGGCGCGCCCCGGCACGGCGACGATCTCGCGCACCCGCCGCTTGCCGTCCCGCTCGAGAGCGACGTGGACGACGAGGTCGACCGAGGCGGCCACGGTGGGGACGACGAACCGGCTCGACACGTTCTCCCCGGCCAGGAGCGGGAGCGTGCACATTTTGGTGACCGCCTCGCGCGCACTGTTGGCGTGGAGGGTGCACATTCCGGGAACTCCGCTGTTGAGCGCGATCAGCAGGTCGAGGCTCTCCTCCTGCCGGACCTCACCGACGATGATCCGCGAGGGACGCATCCGCAGCGCCTCCTTCACGAGCCGCCGCAGCGGCACCTCCCCCGTGCCCTCGAGGCTCGGCTGCCGACACTGGAGCGCGGCCACGTCGCGGAGTGGGATCTTCAGCTCGAAGACCTCTTCACAGGTGACCACCCGATCCCGGGGCGGGATGGCCGCCGCGAGGCAGTTGAGAAGCGTTGTCTTTCCTGCTTGCGTCCCGCCTGCCACGAGGATGTTGAGGCCGCTCGCGACCGCGGCGTCGAGGAAGGTGGCCGCCTGCTTGGTCAGCGTCCCGAGCCGGACGAGGTCCTCGAGGTGGTCGGCCTTGACGACGAACTTGCGGACGTTGACCTGCCAGTGCGTGCGGCTGATGTCGGGGATGACGACGTGCAGGCGCGACCCGTCAGCGAGGGTGGCGTCGACGAACGGGCTACTGAGGTCGACCCGCCGACCGGATGCCTTGAGCATCCGCTCGACGAGGTCACGCACGTCGTCCGCCGTGAGGATCGTCGAGGTCAGCTCGGCCACGCCGCCCCGCGCCACGAACACCTTGCTGGGGTCGTTGATCCACACCTCCTCGACCGTGGGGTCGTCGAAGTACTGCTGGAGCGGGCCGTAGCCGGCCACGACCGCGAGCACCGAGTGCACGGCGGCGGCCGGGTCACCCAGGGGCGCCAGTCCACCGTGGAGGCTGCGCTCGTCGTAGTCCTGCACGACGTCCTGCACGAGCCGGCGCACCTCGAGCGAGTCCCGGGCGGGATCCAGTCCGGAGCGGCGGATCAGCTCCCTGACCTCGCCCTCGACGGTCCGAACCGCTTCGTGCGTCGACATCCCTGTCCCCTGACACGTGACACGTGACCCATGGCCCCAGGCGGTGCACCGGTCCCCGCAGTCCGGCCCGTTCAGGTTAGGACCAACCCACGGACCTGTGGGTCGATAATCTCGAAGTTGTGGAAAACCCGTCAGGAGACGGTCATCAACATCGGTGCCCTCAGAGCAGGGCGGTGCGCTTGCTCCGTGCCCGCCACCACTCCCTGGGCCCGCACCTATCGGGAGCAGCCGGCGAACGACAAGGGGTCGTGATCGCACGTTGCGGAGCCGGGCGGGCCTGCGATCGTGGCCCTTTGTCAGCCCTCGCTGCGTTCGTGACCCCGGGGGACCGCAGCCTCAGCCCTTGAGCAGGTGCCTGGCCATCACGATGCGCTGGACCTGGTTGGTGCCCTCGTAGATCTGGGTGATCTTCGCGTCGCGCATCATCCGCTCGAGCGGGAAGTCGCGGGTGTAGCCGGCGCCGCCGAGCAGCTGGACGGCGTCGGTCGTCAGCTTCATCGCGACGTCGGAGGCGAAGCACTTGGCCGCCGCGCCGAAGAAGGAGAGGTCCCTGTCGCCGCGCTCGGACTTCGCCGCCGCGACGTAGACCATCTGGCGCGCGGCCTCGAGCTCCATCGCCATGTCGGCGAGCATGAACTGCACGCCCTGGAACTCGGCGACGGCCCTGCCGAACTGCTGGCGCTCCTTGACGTAGGCCACGGCGTGGTCGAGCGCGCCCTGGGCGATGCCGACGGCCTGCGCCCCGATCGTCACGCGGGTGTGGTCGAGCGTCTTCAGCGCGATCTTGAGGCCGTCGCCGACCTCGCCGACGACGCGGTCTCCGGGCAGGCGCACGTTGTCGAAGTGCAGCTCGCGGGTGGGGCTGCCCTTGATGCCGAGCTTGCGCTCCTTCTCACCGAAGGTGAAGCCCTCGTCGGACTTCTCGACGACGAATGCCGTGACGTTGCTGCCGCGCTTGCCGTCGGGGTCGGTGACCGCGAGGACGGTGTAGAACTCCGAGACGCCGGCGTTGGTGATCCACGACTTCTGGCCGTTGAGGATCCAGTCGTCGCCGTCGCGGCGGGCCCGGCACTTCATCGCGGACGTGTCGGAGCCGGCCTCGCGCTCGGACAGTCCGTAGGAGAAGGTCGACTCGCCGCGGGCGAGCGGCGGCAGATAGCGCGCCTTGATCTCGTCGCTGCCGGCGAGGATGAGCGGCATGGAGCCGAGCTTGTTGACCGCCGGGATCAGGCTGGACGATGCGCAGACCCGCGCCACCTCCTCGATGACGATGCAGGTGGCGAGCGCGTCGGCGCCGACCCCGTCGTACTCCTCGGCCACGTGCGGGGCGAAGAAGTCGGAGGCGACGAGGGCGTCGTGGGCCTCCTGGGGATAGCGGGGGTCCTCGTCGACGGCAGCGGCATACGGCGCGATCTTGTCCTCGGACACGGCGCGCACCGCCTCGCGCAGGGCCTCGTGGTCCTCGTTGATCCGGAACAGGTCGAAGTCGGTGTTGGCGCTCACGAACCAAATGCTACTCGCCAGTTCGACTTGGTAGGACGTCCTCGTGATCCACCCCACGCCGCTGCTCCATCCGCACCGACCCCTCCCCTGCTGTCCACGATGAGGACGCCCCGTCCCACCGGGCGGTCACCGCGTCGTATCCTCTGCGGAGGTCATGAGTGCCAGCGACAAGCCCCGGCTCGCTGGCCGGCAACCCTCCTATCGCGGTGGGGTGCCCCGGGTGAGGACCTGGCCCGTGGACGATCGTCCGCAGGCAAGCGCGGAGAGACCTCTCCCGCACCGACACGTCGGTGCGCCGGACCCGGTGACCGGGTCCTCGGCCACCGCACCAGGCAGAGAGACGGGACCATGAGCGAGACCCCCAACTGGTCGTTCGAGACGAAGCAGATCCACGCCGGGCAGAGCCCCGACCCCACCACCGGGGCGCGTGCCCTGCCGATCTACCAGACGACGAGCTACGTCTTCAACGACACCGAGCACGCCGCAAACCTGTTCGGGCTCAAGGAGTTCGGCAACATCTACACCCGCCTGATGAACCCCACGACCGACGTCGTGGAGCAGCGCATCGCGGCCCTCGAGGGTGGCGTCGCGGCCCTCCTCGTCGCGTCGGGCCAGGCCGCCGAGACCCTCGCGATCCTCAACATCGCCGAAGCCGGCGACCACGTCGTCGCCTCCCCCTCGCTCTACGGCGGCACCTACAACCTGCTCAAGCACACGCTGCCGAAGTTCGGCCTCCAGGTCACCTTCGTCGAGGACCCGACCTCGATCGACTCGTGGCGCGCGGCCGTGCAGCCCAACACCAAGCTCTTCTACGGCGAGACGATCGCCAACCCCAAGAGCGAGATCCTCGACATCGAGGCGGTCGCGGCCCTCGCCCACGAGCACGGCGTGCCGCTCGTCGTCGACAACACCGTCGCGACGCCCTACCTGATCCGCCCGATCGAGTGGGGCGCCGACATCGTCGTGCACTCCGCGACGAAGTACCTCGGCGGCCACGGCACCTCGATCGCCGGCGCCATCGTCGACTCCGGCAACTTCGACTTCGGCGCCGACCCGGAGAAGTTCCCCAACTACAACACCCCGGAGGAGAGCTACCACGGCCTCGTCTTCGCCCGGGACCTCGGCGTGGGCAGCCCTCTCGGCGCCAACCTCGCCTTCATCCTCAAGGCGCGGGTGCAGCTGCTCCGCGACCTCGGCGCGGCCGTCTCCCCCTTCAACGCCTTCCTCATCGCGCAGGGCATCGAGACGCTGAGCCTGCGCATCGAGCGCCACCTCGAGAACGCCCACAAGGTCGCGGCGTTCCTCGAGGGCCACGACCAGGTCGAGCGCGTCGTGTGGGCGTCGTTGCCGAGCAGTCCCTCCCACGCGCTCGCGGAGAAGTACACCCCGCGCGGAGCGGGCGCCGTGCTCTCGTTCGAGATCGTTGGCGGCCTCGATGCGGGCAAGACCTTCGTCGAGGCGCTCACCCTGCACAGTCACGTCGCCAACATCGGCGACGTGCGCTCGCTCGTCATCCACCCCGCGTCGACGACCCACTCCCAGGGTCCTGACGAGGACCGCCTGGCGGCCGGCGTCACGCCCGGCCTCGTCCGCCTCTCGGTCGGCATCGAGCACATCGACGACATCATCGCCGACCTCGAGCAGGGCTTCACCGCCGCCAAGGCCTGACCTCCGCACGACCGACAGCCCGACGGGCCCCACCGCGTATGCCGTGGGGCCCGTCGGTCTGGCAGGGTGGCCCGATGAGCCCCATCCGCTACCCCGCGCCCCTGCGACCCGGTGACGTCATCGGCGTCACCGCCCCGAGCTCCGGCGTGGAGGACGAGCTCTGGCCGCGCCTCGAGGTGGCCGTCCGGTCGCTGCAGGAGCGGGGCTACGAGGTGCGGCTCGGCGAGTGCCTGCACGCCCCGACCCAGGTCAGCGCCCCGCGAGAGGAGCGGGCCGCCGAGCTGATGGGCATGCTGCTCGACCCCACCGTGCGCGCCGTCGTGCCGCCGTGGGGCGGGGAGACGGGGATCGACCTGCTCGACCTGCTCGACCTCGACGCGGTCGCGGCGGCCGAGCCCACCTGGGCCGTCGGCTTCTCCGACACCTCGACGTGGCTCACGCCGCTGCTGCTGCGCACCGGGATCGCGACGATCCACGGGCAGAACCTGATGGACACCCCCTTCCGCCCGCCCAGCGGCATCCGCCACTGGGCCGACGTCGCCACGCTGTCGAAGGGTGGGGACTTCACCCAGCACTCCCCCGGCCGCCACCGGGCTCAGGGGCACGACGACTACGCGACCCACCCGGAGGTTGACACCTACACCCTCGACGCGAGCGGCGGGTGGACCCGAATCGACCCCGGCCACGAGGGCGAGGACGCGACCTTCTCCGGGCGGCTCGTCGGCGGCTGCGTCGAGACGGTGAGCTTCACCGGCGGGACGGAGTGGGGCGACGTGCGGGCCTTCGCGGCCGAGTACGCCCCCGAGGGCCTCGTCGTCGCGCTCGACGTCGTCGAGTGGGGCTCCTACGACATCGCCCGGGCCATCCACGCGATGCGGCTCGCCGGCTGGTTCGAGGCCGCCAACGGCGTCGTCGTCAGCCGCACGAGCGCGCCCGGCCACCCCGGCTTCAGCCAGCACGACGCGGTCCGCGACGCCCTCGGCATGCTCGACCTGCCGATCGTCGCCGACGTCGAGTGCGGGCACGTCGCGCCCTATCTCGCCCTCGTCCACGGCGCCCCGACGACCGTCGTGCACTCAGCGAGCGAGAGCTCGATCCGTCAGTCCCTCACCTGAGCCGGCTCAGCCGAGGAGCTCGTCCACGTAGCACCAGCGCCACGCCTCACCCGGCTCGATCGAGCGCATGACCGGGTGCTGCGTCTCCTCGAAGTGCCGGTCGGCGTGCTTGCCCTCGGAGGAGTCGCAGCAGCCGACGTGCCCGCACTCGAGGCACATCCGCAGGTGCACCCAGCTCGTGCCGTCGCGCAGGCACTCCTCGCAGCCCTGGGGCGTGCGCGGACTGACGTGCAGCGACGCGGCCGCGAGGTGCTCGCACCCCGCGTCGGAGCCCTGGGGCGGCAGGCGCAGCTCGCCCTCCCGGCGCTCGTCCGCCTCGTCTATCCGCTCGAGCACCGTCTCCTCGAGGTCGAGGGCGCCGAGCAGGTCGCGGAGCACCTCGAAGTCGGCCTGCCCCGCGTCGCGCATCCGCAGCACCTCGTCGCGCTCGGCGGCGATCATCTTGCTGCGCACCCGACGGTACTGCTCGCTCGGGGTCTCGTCGGCGTCCTCGTCGCGGCGGCCGAGCCGCTCCCACATCGCGTTGACCCGGTCGCGCGACCGGCTCGTCAGCAGCTCGCGCGTGGAGTCGCCCACGTCGGGCTCGTGCTCGAGGACCTCGAGCCCCTTGGCGGCCGACGCCTGCAGGGCGCTCGCCGCCTGGAGCACGTCCTCGCGCGGGTCGGGGCCCTGGACGCCGAGCAGCCGGGCGAGCGCCGGCAGCGTCGTCCCCTGGAGCAGCAGGCTGCCGATGGTGACGACGACGGCGATGAGCACGAGCACGTCGCGCTGCGGGGTGTCCTCCGGCAGCAGCAGCGCTGCCGCGAGCGTCACCACCCCGCGCATCCCAGCCCACGAGACGATCGCCGCGTAGGACCACGGCGCCTTCGGCTCGGCTCGCAGGATCCGCGTCGAGAGGAGGCTGTAGGGGAAGACCCAGGCCGGGCGCAGCAGCAGCACGAGCACGAACGTCCCGCCCGCCGCGGCGATGATCTGGCCGAGCGGCAGGTCGGAGGACCGGACGCTGTCGATGACGTAGAAGACCCGGAGGCCGATGAGCAGGAAGACGGTGTTCTCGAGGAGGAACTGGATCGAGGACCAGTTGATCCGCTCGCTGAGCCGCGAGGCACCCGGCTGGGTGCGCGGGGACCGGTGGCCGAGGATGAGCCCGCAGGCGACGACGCTGATGACGCCCGATGCGTGCAGCTCCTCCGCCGGCACGTAGGCCAGGAACGGCGCCATGATCGACAGGATGGTGTCGAAGGTCGCGTCGCGGCTCAGCTTGCGGCGCACCACCTCGATGACCGCCGCGACGGCGAGGCCGATCGCGACGCCGCCGGCCGATGCCCAGGCGAAGTCGAGCAGGATCGAGCCGGCGTTGACGTCGCCGAGGTTGCCGCCGAGGCTGCTCGCCAGGCCCGCGGCCGCGAGCGCGGTGCGCAGGGAGACGAGGGCCGTGGCGTCGTTGACGAGCGACTCGCCCTCGAGGATCGAGACGATCCGGCGGGGCAGCCCGATCTGGCGCCCGATCGAGGTCGCGGCGACGGCGTCCGGCGGCCCCACGACGGCGCCGAGGGCGAAGGCGACGGCGAACGGGATGGGCAGGATCCACCACAGGAAGAGCCCGACCCCGAGCGCGGTGAACAGGACGAGCCCGACCGAGAGGCTGACGATCGAGATCCGGTTGGCCCGGAAGTCGATGAGCGAGGTCTGGATGGCCGCGGCGTAGAGCAGCGGCGGCAGGAAGCCGAGCAGGATCAGCTCGGGGCTGACCGACACCTCGGGGACGAACGGCAGGTAGGAGCCGATGATCCCGAGGAGCATGAGCACGAGCGGCGCGGGGACCCGGATCCGGTCCGCGAGCCACGCTCCGGCGAGGACGGTCCCGGCGACGACGAGCAGTCCGATGGCGATGTCCACGGCGCCATGATCCACCACCCGGGGGCACGGCGCGGCCACGCGCCATCCTGCGGCCGGCCGGCCTCAGGCGAAGAAGTCGCGGACCGCCCCGATGACCCGCGCCTGGTCGGCCTCGGTGAGCTCGGTCGCGCACGGCAGGGACGCCCCTCGTGCGAAGAGGTCGTCGCCGACGAGACCGCCCGCGGCGTCCCCGACGACCTGCGCGTGGGCGAAGGGCGGCTGCGCGTGGAGCGGCCGCCACAGCGCCCGGGCGCCGACCCCGCGCGCGTTGAGGTGGTCGAGGAAGGCATCCCGCCCCCGCTCCGGCGCCACCATGACGGAGTAGAGCCAGTAGGTCGCGTCGAGCCCCTCGACCCGGGGCGGGAGCACGAGCGGCAGGTCGGCGAAGGCCTCGTCGTAGCGGGCCGCGATCCGGTGCTTGGCCTCGATGAAGGACGGCAGCCGCTCGAGCTGGGCGAGCCCGAGGCCGGCCGCGATGTTGGTGAGCCGGTAGTTGTAGCCGACCTCGTCGTGGAGGTAGCCGACGTCGGGCACCTTGGCCTGGGTCGTCAGGTGCCGGGCCCGGGCCGCGAGGTCGTCGTCGTCGGTGACGAGCATGCCGCCACCGCCGGTCGTCGCGATCTTGTTGCCGTTGAAGGAGTAGCAGCCGACGGCGCCGACGGTCCCCGTGTGCCGACCGGCATACGGCCCCGTCGTCCACGTGGCCCCGAGCGACTCGGCGGCGTCCTCGAGCACGGGTATGCCGTGCCGCTCGCAGGCGGCCATCAGCGGTCCCATGTCGGCGGGCTGCCCGAGCACGTGGACGATCTCGACGACCTGGGGCAGCGGGGCCCCCGCGGCAGCGCGGGCGTCGAGCTCGGCCGCGAGCAGCTCGGGGTCGAGGTTCCAGGTGCGGGTCTCGGAGTCGACGAGCACCGGCTCGGCCCCGAGGTAGGCGATCGGGTTGACCGACCCGACGAAGGTGAAGTCGGAGCAGACGACCTCGTCACCGCGCTCGACACCGAGCAGGATGAGGCCGATGTGGATGGCCGCGGTGCCGGTCGAGCAGGCGATCGCGTGCTTCGCGCCGACGAGGTGGGCGAAGCGGTCCTCGAACTCCGCAACGAAGGGACCGACCGACGAGACGAAGCCCGACTCGACGGCCTCGAGGACGTAGTGGCGCTCCCGCTCGCCGATGTTGGGCACC
>JBDSSS010000045.1:0-8232 GCA_039928615.1 Terracoccus sp.
CCTGGGCCAGGACGGTGGCCGTCGTCGTGCCGTCACCGGCGACGTCGTCGGTCTTCTTGGCGACCTCCTTGACCAGCTCGGCGCCGATCTTCTCGTAGGGGTCCTCCAGCTCGATCTCCTTGGCGATGCTCACACCGTCGTTGGTGATCGTGGGGGCTCCCCACTTCTTCTCCAGCACCACGTTGCGGCCCTTGGGACCGAGGGTGACCTTGACCGCGTCGGCGAGGGTGTTCATCCCGCGCTCGAGACCGCGGCGGGCCTCTTCGTTGAAAGCAATCAGCTTGGGCATGTCTCCTGCGATTCCTCACAGTTGAGTCGGATGACCTCGGCGGTGCCCGCGACGGACGGTCGGCACGTGCGCCGGACCCTTCCCGGCGCCGTCTCCGACCTCACCGGTCGAGATCGAAATGGCTGGCACTCTCCAGGGGAGACTGCCAGCCTCATGTCTAGCACTCGCCCCAGGTGAGTGCAAACGCATCACCGGTGTACGCCGGCCGGGGGCGCAGGACGCCTCAGACCTCGCGCTCGACCGCCTCCTCCGGCGAGGGACCTGGCACCAGCGTGGAGCTCGTACGTTCCGTGGGCGAGGTAGCTCACCAGCCCGATGACCGGCCAGAGCAGGAACCGCAGCCAGGAGTCGACGGCCAGGTTGGCCATCGGGCCCGACGCAGGCGACCGCGGTGATGATCGGCAGGGGCGGCGTCTGCGGGGTCCGCAAGGGCCGCTGCGTCTCGCGCTCGGTGCATCGCAGGACCACGAAGGCGAACGGGGTGCCGATGCTGACCAGGTCTGCCACCGCCTCGAAGCCGGGGTAGGCGACCACGACCACCATCAGGTCTCGCGAGCGGAGTGGCTTGCTCAGCCCTGCGGCTCGTTCTCCGGGGGGAAGCCGCCAGTGGCGATAGGACCCCACCGCTGGGGGGTGATCCGGATCAGGCACTTGCCCTGGTCGCGCATGGCCTGGCGGTACTCGTCCCAGTCGTCGTGCTCGCCGGCAATGCAACGGAAGTACTCGACGAGCGGCTCGACGGCGTCCTCACCCTCGAGCACCTCGGCGGTGCCGTCGATCTGCACGTAGGGGCCGTCCCAGTCGTCGGAGTGCACCACGACGGTGGCGGCCGGGTCGTGGCGCAGGTTGGCCGCCTTGGCCCGCTCGGGGTAGGTCGAGATGACGATCCGGCCCTCTTCGTCGACGCCGCCGGTGACGGGGGACGCCTGGGGCCGCCCGTCGGAGCGGGTGGTCATGACGACCATGGAGTGCCGGGGCCGGACGAAGGCGAGCAGCTCGGTGATGTCGACGGACGTGTTCGTTGCGATGGATCGGGCCATCCCCCGATTGTGCACCCCTAGAGGTGATCGCCGCGGGACGCCCGGTCGAAGGTCGCGATGAAGGCCTCACCGAGCCACTGCGCGTAGCGCTCGTGACTCCAGTCGCACCGGCGGACGAAGCGGTCGTAGATCTCGGGGGCCGTGAGGGTCCAGACGATGTCGATCAAGCCGTCGCGGTCGACCCGGGTGGGCAGCCCGTGGGCCCGTTCGAGGGCCGCGAGCACGTTGGTCGTGCCGGTCCGCCGCTCCTGCTCGATCGTCGCGACAAACTCCTGGAGGCCGGCATCGCCCCCCGCCCCCCGCCCGAGCAGGACACCGAGCAGCGGTCCGGTGCGACGGTAGATCGTCGCGCAGAGAGCGGCATACGCCGTGAGGAAGGACTCCCGGTCGGTCGCGAACGACATGACCTGGAACTCGGGGCGCTCCGGCATCGGGATCTCCTCGTCGTCCCCGACGAGCAGCACGTCGTAGACCGCCTTGACGACCTGGGCCTTGCCGCCGACGGCGTTGTAGACGGTCTGCGAGCTGACGCCGGCCCGCGCGGCTAGCGCCGCGACCGACATCGCGTGGTAGCCCTCGGACAGGAGCAGGTCGCGTGCGGAGTCGAGGACCCGCGCCCTCGTCTCGCGGGCCGCACGGGTCCGCGACGAGTTGTCATACGGCCGTTCGCTCGACATGCAACCCCCTCGACTTCAGCATATGCTTTGATTGGAATGCCGTTCAAGCGAATCGGGTGGGCGCAGGGGTCCCACCCACTCGTTGGAGCGTCACCCTCACAGGGGGAGCGAGGGGCCAGCCATCGGCTGGTCCCTCGCTGGTTCCCCGGCCCCCGCGCGGATGACCAGTGGGAGCGTTCAGTCCAGGCGGAGCCTGCGCGGATAACAGACGTTGATCCGGTCGTAGGTCACCTCGGGGAAGTGGTCCGCACACCAGGCGAGCGCGTCGGCGCGACTCCTCAGCCCACCGGGGTCGGCGATCGTCACGAAGACCCCCCGGTTGCGCTGGATCGAGCTGATGTTCGCACCGTGGATGAGCACGACGGGCGTGTCGGAGAAGGTGCGCTCGAGCCGGGTGAACTCGTCCATGATGTCGGGGTAGCGGAACTGGTGGGACCCGCTCCGGGTCGTCTGTGAGATGTCGATGATGCCGTCGAACTTGCTCGCCAGCTGCAGGGCCCAGTGCCCGTCCATCGTGAGGCTGGCGAGCCCCTCGTCGGCCGCCGCGTCGAGCGTCGCCGCGGTGAGCACAGACGGTGGCGTCCTCGGGTAGTGCGTTCCCGCACTCGCAGAGCTTCATGCCGTCCCCTCCCCCGATGCGGCCCCGTCAGGCGCCGTGGCCACAGTCATACCGCGACGGTGCACGGCAGCGTGGGCCTTTCCGAGACAAGTCCTCTCAGCCCGGCTCGACTCCCGCCGACCCGACGAGCTCGAGCGCGACGTCGGGGTAGTCCGTGACGATCCCGTCCACGCCGATCGCAGCCATCGCCCGGATGTCGTCCTCGGAGTTGACCGTCCAGGGCAGCACCGCGAGGCCGAGCCCGTGGGCCCGGTCGACCAGCTCCTGGTCGACCGAGGCGTAATGCGGAGCCACGACGTGCGCACCGATCGCCGCCACGGCCGCAGGCAGGTCGCCGTCGTGCTCCTCGTAGCTCGTGCTGCCGGTCCACGGGCTGCCCGACGCCCACGTGCGTCCCACGATGGCGAGGGCCGAGCGGCGCAGCGCAGGCTCGAGCTCACGCGCGAGGTCGAGGACGCTCCAGTCGAAGGAGTGGATGAGGCAGCGGTCGCCGATGCCGGCGGCATTGACCTGATCGACGACGCGGCCGACGAGTCGCTCGCGTCCCGCCACCTCGGCGGGGTCGCGGGGGTCGACCTTGATCTCGATGGTCCACAGAGGGGCGTGACCGAGCGCGGCGCTCGCCTCGAGCAGCTCGGGGAAGGTCGGGATCCGGGTGCCCGGGACGGCCTTCTGCCGTGGGTAGTCGGGCAACGTGCGCGCTCCGACGTCGACTGCCGCGAGCTGCTCGTAGGTGAGCAGGGCGACCCGGGCGCCGACGAGGGCGGGGTCGGGGGCGACGATCTTGTCCGGCAGCAGCGTGGCGTCGTGCCACACGACGACCTCGCCGTCGGCGGTGAGCCGCACGTCGATCTCGATGCCGTGGGCCCCCACCTCGAGCGCGGCGAGCACGCTCGGGACGGTGTTCTCGACGACGAGCCCCTTGGCGCCCCGGTGCCCCTGGACGCCGAGACCTCCGATTCGCCCGGGGCTGCCCTGCGCCCACGGACCACGGTGCGGTGACGGGCCAGCCACGTCAGCTCCCGATCCGGGCGCCGCTCGCGGCGTCGAAGGCGTGCAGCTCGGAGGTGTCGGGACGCACGTGCATGACGTCTCCGACGGTGAAGTGGGTGCGCTTGTCGAGGCGCACCGTGACCCGGTCGACCTCGGGACCTGCGTCGGCTGGCCGGCCGTAGACGTAGGACTCGGAGCCGAGTGACTCGACGAGCTCGACCGTCAGCGGCACGCTCTCCCCCGCCGCCGCTGGGTCGACGACGTGCCAGGACTCGGGACGCAGCCCCACGACGACAGCGCCCCCGGCGGCGTCGGCGATCTCGCGCTCCAGCGGGACCGACATGCCGTGGACGGTCGCGTGGCCGTCGCGCACCGGCGACTCGACGAGGGTGATCGCCGGGGAGCCGATGAACGCGGCGACGAAGGTGTTGACGGGGCGGTCGTAGAGCCGCTCCGGCGTGTCCACCTGCTGGAGCTTGCCGTCGCGGAGCACCGCGACCCGGTGGCCCATCGTCATCGCCTCGACCTGGTCGTGGGTGACGTAGACGGTCGTGATGCCGAGCCGGCGCTGCAGGCCGGCGATCTGCGACCGCGTCGACACGCGCAGCTTGGCGTCGAGGTTCGACAGCGGCTCGTCCATGCAGAAGACCTTGGGGTTGCGCACGATCGCGCGACCCATCGCGACCCGCTGGCGCTGGCCTCCGGACATCTGCCCGGGCTTGCGGTCGAGCAGGTCCTCGAGCTCGAGGATCTGGGCTGCCTCGGCGACGCGGGACTTCGTCTCGGACTTGCCCACCTTGGCGTTGTCGAGCGCGAAGGCCATGTTCTCGGCAGCCGTCATGTTCGGGTAGAGCGCATAGCTCTGGAACACCATCGCGATGTCCCGGTCGCGGGGGCGCACCCCCTTCTGGTCGTGCCCGTCGACGAGGATCCGGCCCCCGTTGATCGGCTCGAGCCCGGCGAGCATCCGCAGGGTCGTCGACTTCCCGCACCCGGAGGGACCGACGAGCACGAGGAACTCCCCGTCGGCGATGTCGAGGGTGATCGCGTCGACGGCGGGCTTCTGCTCCGGCGAGAACCGACGCGTCGCCTCGTCGAAAAACACGGTTGCCATGGAAGGCCTCTCCTCGTGGTCGTGCGCTGGGCGTCCCAGCAGTCAGGGGGGCCGTATGCCGCCGAGCTCCCTCCCGGGAGGCCGGCCCGGCGGCATACGGCCGGGGTTCGAGCGGGTGGTGCTGGGGTCAGGCGCCGAGCTTGGGCTTGATCTGCGACTCGTAGACGCGCAGGCTCTCGGCGTCGAGCGCCTTGAAGACCGTCGCGACGTCCTGGCCCTGGGCGACCTGGTCGAGCGCCTTGCCGATCCGGGCGCCGCCGCCGGGCAGCAGCACGCGGGCGTTGTCCTGGCTGCGGGTGTGCGGCAGCTGGTCGATGGCCGTCTTGGCGTTCGGGTTCTTCTCGAGGTAGGCCGCCTCGCTCGGCTCGTCGACGGCCGACTTGCGCACCGGCATGTAGCCCGTCGCCTGGGTGAAGGTCACCGTGTTCTTCGCGTTGGTGAGGAACTCGATGAACTTCACCGCGTTGGCCTTGCGGGCATCGCTGATGTTGGCCGGTATGCCGACGCCGGCGCCACCAGTCGGGCAGTTGTCCGTGCCCGGGAGGAAGGCGGTACCGAACTCGAACTTCGCGTCCTTCGTGATGCCGCCGAGCGAGCCGGTCGACTGGAGGATGCAGCCGGCCAGACCGGCGCTGAAGTCGGCCTCCGGGGACTTGTTGAACTTGACGACCTTGTTCTTGGCGAGGTCCTGGAGGTATTGGCCGGCCTTGATCGTGTTGGGGTCCGAGAAGGTCGGGGTCCAGTCCTTGGAGTAGGCGCCGCCGAAGCCCCACGCCATGTTCTGGAAGTACCAGTCGAGGTAGTTCGAGCCGTCGGCGAGCTCAAGGGCGACCTGGCCGTTGCCGAGGACGGCCTGGATCTTCGGGGCCCAGGTCGCGAACTCCTCCCAGTCCTTGGGGCCGCGGTCCTCGAGGCCGGCCTTCTTCCACACCTCTTTGTTGTAGTAGAAGAGCGGCGTCGAGCGGGAGTAGGGCAGCGCGTAGTGCTTGTCGGCCGACGTGTAGTCGTTGTAGAGCGCGTCGACGTAGTCGGTGACGTCGACCTTCGCGGTGGAGAGCAGGTCGTCGAGGGGGGCGAGCTGCTTGTTGAGGGCGAAGTTGAACCACGTGACGTCGGAGACGACGACGACGTCGGGCAGTTGTCCGCCGGCGAGGGAGGCGTTGAACTTCTGGGCCACCTCCTCGTAGTTCTTGCCGGCGTCGACGAGCTTGACCTTGAGGCCCGCGTTGGCGGCCTCGAAGTCCTTGATGATCGCCTGCTCGACGGGCTTGGACGTGCCGGGGTGGTTGCTCCAGAACTCGATGGTGTTGCTCGCGGCCGCTCCACCCCCGCCGTCGGTGGTGGGGGCCGTGCCCGTCCCGGCGCACGCAGCGAGGCCCGTGACGCCGGCGGCGCCGGCGAGTCCGAGGAATCCGCGACGAGAGAACTCGTTCATGGTGTGGTGCCTTTCCATATTCGGTGAGGTGGTGTCAGCCCTTGAGGGCGCCGGCCGTGAGGCCCTTGATCATCTGGCGTTGGAGGAAGAGGAAGAGGACGAGGATCGGCAGCATGGCCATCACCGTGCCCGCCATCACCGGCCCCCAGTTGGTCACGCCGTCGTTGTTCTGCAGCAGGGTGAGCCCGACCGGCAGTGGCGCGACGCGCTCGTCGTCGGCCATCAGGAACGGCCAGAGGTACTCGTTCCACTCGTTGACGACGGTGATCAGCGAGAAGGCGACGACGGTCGGCCACGACATCGGCAGCACGACACGCCAGAGCAGCTTGAGCGGGCCGGCACCATCGAGCCGGGCCGCCTCGATGATCTCGCCGGGCAGTGCCAGGAACTGGTTGCGCATCAGGAACGTGCCGAAGGCGACCCCAGCCAGCGGGATGATGATCCCCTGGTAGGTGTTGCGCCAGCCGAGCTGGGCGACGAGGGCGTAGTTGGAGATGACGGTGATCTGGTTGGGCACCATCAGCGCCGCGATGACGACGAGGAAGACGATGGACCGGCCCGGGAAGCGCAGCAGCGACAGCGCGTAGGCGCTGATGACGCCGAGCACGATCTTGATGGCCGAGGTGATCGTCGTGATGATGAACGAGTTGCGCACGTAGCTGAAGAACGGGATGCGCGTCGTCACGTCCGAGTAGTTGGCGGCCGTGGCGGGGTCCGGCCACCACTTGGCGGGACGAACGTAGATGTCGCCGCGCTCCTTGAACGAGGTGATCAGGATCCAGAAGAGCGGCACGGCCACAACGAGCACGGCGAGAGCCATCCCGACGTACCCTGCGACGGTCCACACCGTCCCGCGGTGGTTGGCGGCCTCGGCACCGTGCGCACGGCCGCCCTTCTCGCGGCGCGGCGCCCTCGTCGCGGACTCTCCCGCGGGGGTGCTGTCGGTCGCTGCTGTCGTCATGACTGACGCCCCTTGTCCATGACCCGCACCTGGACGACGGTCACGACGAGCAGGATGAGGAACATCACCGTCGCGATGGTCGCGCCGTAGCCGGCCCGCTGGTTGACGAACGTCTCTTGGTAGACCTGGTAGACCAAGGTGGTCGTGCCGTTGCCGACGGGCCCGCCGCGGGTCATCACGTTGATGATGTCGAAGACCTGCACCGAGCTGAGCAGCACGGTGATCGACAGGAAGAACGTCGTCGGTCGCAGCTGCGGCATGAGGACGCGGCGGAAGCGGGTCCACGCGGACGCGCCGTCGATCTCGGCCGCCTCGTCGAGGTCGGCCCGGCGTCCCTGGAGTGCGGCGAGGTAGATGACGAAGGTGTAGCCGAGGTTCTTCCAGATGTAGGTGACGGTCACCATGAACAGCGCCCACCCGGACTGCTGGTAGAAGTCCGGCGAGTCCATCCCCACGCGGGCGAGCAGGTCACGCACGAGGCCGAAGCTCGGGTCGAAGACGAACTGGAAAGCCACCCCGATGGCCGCGCCCGAGATGACGAACGGCGCGAAGATCATCGACCGCACGAGGTTGCGACCGCGCAGCTGCTGGTCGAGCAGCAGGGCGAGACCGAGGCCGACTGCGAGCGAGATCCCTACCGTGGCGACGGTGAAGATCAGGGTGTTCTTGAGGACGACCTTCGTGTCGTCGCGTCCGAACCACTCGACGTAGTTGGCGAAGCCGACGCTGTTGAGCGTGGGCGAGGAGATGTTCCAGTCGGTGAACGACAAGCGGACGTTGTCGATCAGCGGCCGGTAGGTGAAGACGATCAGCAGGATGAGGTTCGGCAGCAGCAGGACCGCTGCGAGGGTCCACTCCCAGGCCCGGCCGCTGGAACGCCGGGGGGCCGGCCCGACAGGGGGCGGGGGCTCGGGCGGAGGGCCTCCCGACGGCACTGCGGCCTGCTGCGATTTCGTCACCGGTGACTGCACTCCGACAACGTAGCCCCACGCATTGCCGAAGTGCGGGATGGACGCCGCCGATTCCTTGACGTTCATCGCGTGTCCACGTCAGCGTCCCTTTCGTCCCCCGGTTCGATGTGTTCGCGCGCCCCCTGGGGCGCGC
>JBDSSS010000046.1:0-18431 GCA_039928615.1 Terracoccus sp.
CGTGCGGCCGGATGCCGCTCAGCCGCCGTTTTCGTCGCCCGGGCTACCGAATGTGCGGCCGGATGCCGCTCAGCCGCCGTTTTCGTCGCCCGGGCTACCGAATGTGCGGCCGGATGCGGCTGAGCCGCCGTTTTGGTAACCCGGGCGGCGAAAAGCGCGGGGCGGGGTGGGTCAGTAGGCGTCGAGGATGTCGACGACGAAGACCAGCGTGTCGGTGCCGGCGATCTTCGGCGGGCTGCCGGCCGTGCCGTACCCCTCGGCCGGCGGGATGACGAGCAGCACGCGGCTGCCGATCTTCTTGCCGACCAGGGCCTTGTCCCAACCCGGGATGACCTGGCCGACGCCGATCGGGAAGTCGGCGGCCGAGCCGCGCTCCCACGAGGAGTCGAAGACGCTGCCGTCCTTCCAGAGCAGGCCGTGGTACTGCGCGACGAGCGTCTGGCCGGACTTGACCACGGCGCCCTTGCCCTCGATGAGGGTCGCCTCCTTGAGCGTGGTCGGGGCCGCGGTCTTGGGGACGGTGACGGTCGGGGCCTTGGTCGGGCCGTTGGGGAAGGTCACCGTGGGCAGCCCGGCCGGGCTCGGGGTCATCGTGCCGTCGATCTGGGTGAGCCCGGTCCGCACGTCAGCGACGTCCGCGACGACGACGATCGTGTCGGTGGGGGCGACGCCGAGCTGCTCGTTGCCGGCGGCGCCGAAGCCCTTCTCCGGCGGGATGGTGAAGACGACTCGGGAGTCCTTCTTGACCCCGATGAGGCCCTCGGTGAAGCCGGGCAGGAGGTCGGCCCGGCCCAGTCGGTAGTTCTCGACCGCGCGCCCCTCGGTGAAGCCGTCGTCGAGCATCTTGCCCGAGGTGCCGTTGAAGATCTGCACCTTGACCCCCACGGTGTCCGCCTTCGTCGCGGCGTCGCCCGCGCCCGGGGTGAGCACCTTCTGCTCGACCGTCGCCGTGCTGACCGGCTTCGACGCGAAGGTGACCTTCGGTGCGGTCTTGAGGTCGACGGCACCCGTCGCGGTCACCCCGGACAGCGCAGCCGAGGCCGCGGCCGACGTCGTGGCTCCGGTGTCGGCGCCACCGGAGGAGGAGCCGCACGCGGTGAGCAGTGAGAAGGCGAGCGCAGCGGCGGCAGCACTCAGGACAGGGCGGTTGGGGCGCACAGGGAAGGACTTTCGGTCGGTTCGGGCGGTACGCCCGGTGAGCAGAGCCCCGCCACTGTAACCCGCTGACCTAGCAGGCTCCTTGCCGCCGGCTGTGAGCCCGGCGCCACCTTCACAGGTGCCCGTCGGCCCCGGCCTCAGAGCGGACGGTGCCCCGTCCCGGCGCGGTCGATCGACTCCATCAGGCGGTCGACCCGCTCGTCGACGGCGGCGAACGGGTCCTTGCAGAGGACCGTCCGCTGGGCCTGGTCGTTGAGCTTGAGGTGCACCCAGTCGACGGTGAAGTCCCGTCCGTTCGCCTGGGCCGCACGGATGAAGTCGCCGCGCAGCTTGGCCCGGGTCGTCTGGGGCGGTCGCACCTTCGCCTCGAAGGTCTCGAGGTCGGTGGCGACCCGCGCCGCCCGGCCGTGTCGCTGCAGGAGGTAGAACAGCCCCCGTCGCCGGTTGATGTCGTGGTAGGCGAGGTCGAGCTGGAGGACCCGGGAGTCCGACAGCTCGAGGCCGTGCCGCTCGCGGTAGCGCTCGATCATCCGGTGCTTGATGACCCAGTCGATCTCGGTGTCGATCTCACTGAGGTCACCGCGGCCGATCGCGTCGAGGGCCCGGCCCCACAGGTCGATGACCTGCTTGGTGTCTGGGCTGTCCATGCCCTCGCGGTCGACCATCTCGATGACCTTGTCGAGGAACTCACGCTGCATGTCGAGTGCGGACAGCTCCCGCCCGTTGGCGAGGCGGACCGTCGCGTGCCCGGTCGTGTCGTGGCTCATCGTCCGGATCGCCCGGATCGGGTTCTCCAGGGTGAGGTCACGCATGACGACACCCGACTCGATCAGCCGCAGCACGAGGTCGGCGCTACCGACCTTGAGCAAGGTCGTCGTCTCCGACATGTTCGAGTCGCCGACGATGACGTGGAGGCGACGGTACTTCTCGGCGTCCGCGTGCGGCTCGTCGCGGGTGTTGATGATCGGGCGCGAGCGGGTCGTCGCCGAGGAGACGCCCTCCCAGATGTGGTCGGCCCGCTGGCTCACCGTGAAGTGTGCCCCGTGGGCCGTCGTCGCGACCTTGCCTGCGCCGCAGATGATCTGGCGGCTGATGAGGAAGGGGATGAACATGTCGGAGACCCGCTGGAAGTCACCGCCCCGGCCGAAGAGGAAGTTCTCGTGACAGCCGTAGGAGTTGCCAGCGGAGTCGGTGTTGTTCTTGAAGACGTAGATCTCGCCCTCGACACCGTCCTCGCGCAGGCGGGTCTGCGCGTCCTCGACGAGGCCCTCGAGGATCCGCTCCCCCGCCTTGTCCTGGATGACGAGCTCGCGCACCGAGTCGCACTCGGCGGTCGCGTACTCGGGGTGGGAGCCGACGTCGAGGTAGAGGCGAGCGCCGTTGCCGAGGAAGACGTTGCTCGAGCGTCCCCAGGCGACGACGCGACGGAACAGGTAGCGGGCGACCTCGTCGGGCGTGAGCCGCCGCTGCCCCTGCGTCGTGCAGGTGACGCCGTACTCGTTCTCGATCCCGAAGATCCGCCGCTCCATGCAGCAACTGTAGGCGGGAGACCTCTGCCGGGGGCGAAGGTGGCTTCCGCGGCCCACCGGTCCGTGCTCTGCTGGGTGCCATGTCACACGTCCTCGTCCTCGGTGGAACCTCTTGGCTCGGAGGGGCGGTCGCGTCGGACGCTCTGGCCCGCGGGCATGACGTGACCTGCCTGGCGCGCGGCGCGTCGGGCGAGGTCCCCCGGGGCGCGCACCTCGTCCGGGCCGACCGGGACGACCCTGGGGCGTATGCCGCTCTCCCCCCGTCCACGTCCTACGACCTCGTCGTCGACGTGGCCCGACAACCGGGTCAGGTGCGTGGCGCCCTCGAGGCGCTCGCAGACCGGGTGGGGCACTGGGCGTTCGTCAGCTCGTGCTCCGTCTACGCCCGCCACGACGAGCCGGGAGCCGACGAGAGCGCAGAGCTGCTACCGCCCGCCACCGACGACACCGTCACCCCGGAGCAGTACGGCGAGGGCAAGGTGGCGTGCGAGCACGCAGTCCGCGACCGGCTCGGACCGCGGGCCCTCGTCGTGCGCGCGGGCCTGATCGTCGGACGCGGTGACCCGAGCGAGCGCCTCGGCTACTGGCCGGGTCGCTTCGCCCTCGCCGCCCGTGACGGCGGCCCGGTCCTCGTGCCCGGGACGGTCGGCCGACGGGTGCAGTGGATCGACGTCCTCGACCTCGCCGGCTGGATCGTGTCGGCCGGCCTGGCCGGGACGTCCGGTGCGCTCAACGCGATGGGCCGCTCCGAGCCCCTCGCGGACCTGCTCGACGCCGCCGCCGCGGCCGCGGGGTTCGAGGGCCGGCGGGTGCTCGTCCCCGACGAGGCACTGCTCGCGGCGGGGGTCGAGGAGTTCATGGGACCCCGGTCACTGCCGCTGTGGCTGGCTGACCCGTCCTGGCGGGCCTTCCTCGACCGCAGCGCCGCGGCCGCCCACGCGCGCGGACTCGCCACCCGACCTCTCGAGGACACGCTGGCCGATGCCCTGGAGTGGGAGACCTCACTGGGCCTTGACCGGACCCGGTCGCGCGCGGGTCTCGACCGTGCCGCCGAGCTCGCCGTCCTCACCGGCCTCGGCAGCAGGTAGGCGCTGCACCAGGGGACCGGCGCAACCGGCGCCCGTCGTCAGCGGCCTGCCACAATGGGGCGGTACGCCATCCCGACCCTGTATTGGACGGTCATGATCGACAGGCCCCACTTCAAGTTCTCCCGGCGCGGCTACGAGACGGAGGAGGTGGACTCCTTCATCGACTCCCAGAACCGCACCCTGCAGGCAGCCAAGAAGGACGCCGCGGAGCGGAGCGTCGAGCTGACCCGCCTCAACGCGGCCCTCACCGACCTGCGCGGCCAGCTCGGGCAGCAGTCCCGCGTCATGGCCGACCTCAAGAAGCAGAGCACCCCGGCGCCGCGGCAGACCTTCGCCGACGTCGGCCAGCGGGTGGGCCAGATCCTCAGCCTCGCCGACGCCGAGGCCACCGACCTCCGCGCCCGCGCGACGGAGGACGCCACGGCCCTGCGGGAGCGGGCGACCCGCGCCGCCGCCGACCTCAAGGAGGCGACGACCACCGCCGTGCAGCAGGCTCGCACCCGGGCCGAGGAGGAGGCGCGTGACCTGGTGACCCAGGCCCACCGCGAGGCGCAGGCCATCGTCGCCGAGGCACAGTCGGTCATGGCGGCCCAGGGGGCGGAGGCGTCGGCCGAGTACGAGGCGCACCGGGCCAAGGCCTCGGCGGCCGCCGCCGACCTCGAGACGACCCTCGCGGCGCGCCGCGACCAGGCCGACGCCGAGTTCGAGTCGCGGCGCCAGGTGCAGCAGGCAGCCCTCGAGGAGGCGGAGACCCACGCCGCTGCGCTGGCCGAGCGCTCCCAGCGTGATGCCGAGGACCTGCGGGCCCGGGCGCGGGCCGTGCTCGAGCGCGCCGAGGCCCAGGCCGACCAGGTGCTCAGCGAGGCCCGGGACCACGCCTCGCGCGTGCGAGAGGAGTCCGACCGCGAGCTCGCGGCCGCCACGGCCCAGCGCGACAGCATCACCGCCCAGCTCGGCAACGTCCGCCAGATGCTGGCGACGCTCGGCGGGAGCGCCGTCATCGACCCGCTGGCCGCCGTGGCTCCCCCCGCGACCGAGGAGCCCGATGGGGCAGCCGAGGCGGGCGCGGCCCCTGCAGCACCCGCCGGCGCCGACGACCCGGACGGTCTCGACGGTTCGGAGCAGGACCACTCCCACGACCCCGCCAACGACCACGACGCCAACGACGTCGGGTCAGCGGACACCGAGCGCCTCCCGGTGCAACCGGCCACGCCGGAGCAGACGAGCCAGCGCTAGGGACCTCCCCCAGGGTCGGCCCACCGGCCGGGGGTACGGCCCCCGCGGGACCCGTTAGCGAGACCGGTCGCCTGCCTGACGGGCGGCCGGTCAGCCGGCCGGTGTCCCCGGATCCGTCTCGCCGCTCAGCACCTCGGGGTGACCCGGGTGGGACTCATCAGCCGGAGGGGCGTCCGTCGTCGGGTCGTCGGCAGCGAGCAGCCGCTCCAGCAGCGGCCCGACGAGCCGGCGGAAGGTCCGGCGGGGACGGTCCCGGTCGAGCACCGCGACCTCGAGCTGGGCGGCGCCGACGACGCGGGGCTCACCGGCCTCCGTCGCGGCGGCAAGCACCGCGACGGCCATCCGGAGCGCCTCACCGAGGGACAGGCCGGGTCGCCAGGCCGCAGCGAGCCGCTCCTCGTCCTTGTCACTGGCCCCACCCATCACGACGAAGCCCTGCTCGTCGGCGACGGAACCGTCGTAGGTGAGCCGGAAGATCTGGTCGCCGGACGCGCTGTGGCCCACCTCCGCGACGACGATCTCGATCTCGAAGGGCTTGCTCTCCTGGGTGAAGACCGCCCCAAGGGTCTGGGCGTAGGTGTTGGCGAGCGCCCGGGCCGTGACGTCGGTGCGGTCGTAGGAGTAGCCCCGCAGGTCGGCGTAGCGGATCCCTGCCACCCGGAGGCTCTCGAACTCGTTGTAGCGACCCACGGCTGCGAAACCGATCCGGTCATAGATCTCCGACACCTTGTGCAGCGCGCGCGAGGGGTTCTCGGCGACGAAGGCGATGCCCTGGTCGTAGGCGAGGACGATGACCGACCGGCCGCGGGCGATCCCCTTGCGCGCGAAGTCGGCCCGGTCCTTCATGACCTGCTCGGGCGGGACGTAGAACGGCATGCTCATCGGGCACCTCCCGGGTTGCCGCGACGGGCGGCCACGATCTGCTCGACCTGGGTCTGCAGGGTCGGCTCGGGCACGAATCGCGCTCCCGCGCGGTCGATCACGGCGACCGTGGGCCAGATCTGCCGGCCGAGGTCGGGCCCGCCGGTCGCCGAGTCGTCGTCGGCGGCGTCGTACAGCGCCTCGAGGGCCACCGAGACGGCCTGCTGCTCGACGAGGCCCGGCCGCCACAGCTTCTTGAGGGACCCGCGGGCGAAGACCGAACCCGATCCCGTCGAGTGGTGCCCACCCTCGAGGTAGCACCCGCCCGTGACGTCGTAGGAGTAGATCCGTCCGGCGTCCGCAGTGAGGTCGTACCCGGCATACGTCGGCACGACGGTGAGGCCCTGCATCGCGAGCGCGAGGTTGCCACGGATCATCGACGCGAGGCGGTTGGCCTTGCCCTCGAGGGACATGATGGCGCCCTCGATCTTCTCGTAGTGCTCGAGCTCGACCTGGTAGAGGCGGACCAGCTCGATGGCGATTCCGGCCGTCCCGGCGATCCCGACGACGCTCCAGCCGTCGGCAGCGAAGACCTTCTCCATGTCGCGGTTGGCGATGACGTTGCCCATCGTCGCCCGCCGGTCACCCGCCATGACCACGCCGCCGTCGAACAGCAGCGACACGATCGTCGTGCCGTGCGGGGCGTCGATGCTCGCGCCGACCGGCAGCGGGCGCCCGCTCGGCAGCAGCTCGGGACGGAACCCCGAGACGAAGTCGGTGAAGCTCGAGGACCCCGCGTAGAGGTAGGAGTCATCGAGGCGACGAGCGCGGCCCTGGGACGGGCTCGTCACTGTCCGCCCTTCTGCACGAACCCCCGCACGAACTCCTCGGAGTTCGACTCGAGCACCCCGTCGATCTCGTCGAGGACGCTGTCGATGTCGTCGTTGAGGCCCTCCTTGACGGCGGCACCCGCCGGCGCGGCAGGCGGGGCGTCCGGTGCCTCGGGCGGCTCCTCGTCGCGGCGTTGCGGCTTCGCGTGTTCCTGACCGGGCATGGTGACCTCCAAGGCGTCCGATGGGCTCGTCGCCACCCTATCCCGGCGCTCAGTCCGAGGTGGCGAGGCCCTGCAGGAGCGTCTCGACGTCGTGACTCTGCTCGAGCAGGTCCCCGACCTGCGCCCGCGTGCCCCGCTCGGGCTCGAGGATGGGGACGCGTTGCAGGCTGGGCCGCCCCGGGACGTCGAAGACGACGGAGTCCCAGCTTGCCGAGAAGACGTGCTCGGGGAAACGGCTGACGCAGCTCCCCCGGAACCACGCACGGGTCTGCTCGGGCGGCGTGGCCTGTGCGGCCCGCACCTCGTCGACGCCGACAAGGTCGACGAGTCGCCCGCGGTCCCGGAGCCGGTGGACCAGCCCCTTCTCGGGACGCACGTCGGCCCACTGGATGTCGATCGCGGCGAGCCGGTGGTCGTCCCACGCCAGGCCGTCCCGGGAGCGGAAGCCCTCGAGCAGCTGGAGCTTCGTGACCCAGTCGAGCATCCCGGCGCACTCCATGACGTCGCGGCCCAGCCGCGTCAGCACGTCCTCCCAGAGGGTCATCACCTCGGCGGTGGCGGCCGGCTCCGGGTCGTCGTCGCGGGCATCGAGCCACCGGCGGGCGGCCTCGAGGTAGAGCCACTGGATCTCGAGTGCTGTCAGCCGGCGCCCGTCGACGAGCTCGAGACGCTCGGTCAGGGTCGGGTCGTGCGACACGGCCTGCAGCGACGCGACGGGCCGGCGCACCGACCAGTCCTCCCGGAGGAAGCCGTCCTCGATCATCCCGAGCACGAGCGAGGTCGTGCCGACCTTGAGCAGCGTGGCGACGTCGAGGTGGGTCGCGTCGCCGATGATGACGTGGAGGCGCCGGTAGCGGTCCGCGACTGCATGGGGCTCGTCCCGGGTGTTGATGATCGGGCGCTTGAGGGTCGTCTCGAGCCCCACCTCGGTCTCGAAGAAGTCCGACCGCTGCGAGATCTGGTAGCCCGCGCCGCGTGAGTCGACCCCCAGCCCGACCCGTCCCGCGCCACAGACCACCTGCCGGGTGACGAAGAAGGGCACGAGGTGACGGACGATGTCGGAGAAGACGGTCCGCCGGGGCATCAGGTAGTTCTCGTGGGTGCCGTAGGACTGGCCCTTGCCGTCGGCGTTGTTCTTGTAGAGGTTGACCGGCACCTGCCCGGGACGCTCGGCGAGCAGGCGCACCGACTCGAGCGCGATGCCGTCGCCCGCCCGGTCCCAGACCACGGCGTCGCGCGGCAGCGTCACCTCCGGCGAGCTGTACTCCGGGTGGGCGTGGTCGACGTAGTAGCGGGCCCCGTTGGGCAGCACGACGTTGGCGAGGGTGGGGTCCTCGAGGTCCGTCAGCTGGCTCGGGTCGGCGCTCTGCCGGTCGAGCTGCCAGCCGCGGGCGTCACGCAGCGGGTCCTCGAAGGCGTAGTCCCAGCTCGACTGGTTGGAGCGGATGCCGTGCGCAGCGGCATACACGCTGATCACCTGTCCCGAGAGGAGCATCGGGTTGGCCATCGGGTCGCCGGGCACCGAGATGCCGAACTCCGTCTCGAGGCCCATCACCCGTCGCACCGTCATGGCTCGACGATATCCGGGCGGTCTCGCGTGCCGCCGGTGACGTCCACCCGACCGGCTGGCACACTGGCGGCGTGACGCGGCCCTCCTCCCCCTCGTGGGACATGCCCCTTCGGACCCGACTGCTCGTCGAGGGACTCGACCGGGCCGGGCCCCCCATCGCCGAGATGACCCCGGAGCAGATCCGGGCGAGCCGGGCCTGGGCCGCCCCGACCCACGCCCCCTTCACGTGGGTCACCGGGCCGGTGCCGCGTGACGTCGCCGTCGAGACGAGCTCCTTCACGGCCCGCGACGGCCACGAGGTGCCGGTGCGCGTCTATCGGCCCAAGCGCGCCGCCCTGCGGCCCCGCCCGGTGCTGATGTTCTTCCACGGCGGCGGCTGGGTGCTGGGCAACGTCCGCGGCTACGACCCGCTCTGCGCGCGCATCGCCCACGACGCGAGCATCGTCGTGGTGAGCGTCGACTACCGGCTCGCCCCCGAGCACCGCGCTCCCACGGCCGCGCTCGACTGCGTCGACGCGACGCGATGGGTGACCGACCAGGCCTGGCGCCTCGGGGTCGACCCCGCCGGTCTCGGCGTCGCCGGTGACTCCGCGGGCGGCAACCTCGCCGCCGTCGTCAGCCAGGTCGTGCGCGACGAGGGCGGCGCTGACATCGGCTACCAGTGCCTGCTCTACCCCGGCGTCGACGCCACGATGAGCTCCCCGTCGATCACGCTCCACGCTGACGCACCGGTGCTGACGAAGGCGGACATCGAGGCCTTCCTCGGCCACTACATCGGGTCCGGGCCCGACGCGCTCGCGCCGACGGATCCGCTCCTGTCGCCGCTGCACGCCCCCGACCTCTCCGGGTTGCCCCCGGCGCTCGTCCAGACCGCTGACCTCGACCCGCTGCGGGACGAGGGCGCCGAGTACGCCCTCGCGCTGCAGGAGGCCGGCAGCGAGGTGCAGCGGACCAACTATCCCGGCGCGCCACACGGCTTCATGAGCTTCCCCGGAGCCACGTCGGTGGGCCGTTCCGCACGTCGTGAGCTGTCGGACTGGGTCATCGCGCACACCCGCCCGTCCGGCGGCTAGGGTGCGAGTGGCAGGCGGACCGTGGAAGGGACACCCGGACATGAACGACCTCGTCGTGTTCAGCGGCTCGGCCCACCCGGGCCTGGCTGACCGGATCTGCGACTACCTCGGGGTGACCCGCTCCCCCGTCGACATCAAGCGCTTCAGCAACGACTGCCTCCAGGCCCAGCTGCTCGCCAACTGCCGCCAGCGCGACGTCTACATCGTCCAGCCGCTCGTGCCGCCGACGCAGGAGCACCTGATGGAGCTGCTCCTGATGATCGACGCGGCCCGCGGTGCGTCCGCCGCGCAGATCACTGCCGTGATGCCGCACTACGCCTACGCCCGGTCCGACAAGAAGGACGCGTCGCGGATCTCCCTCGGCGGCCGCCTCGTCGCCGACATGATCTCGACCGCCGGCGCCCACCGGGTGCTCACGATGGCGTTGCACGCGCCCCAGGTCCACGGCTTCTTCTCGACCCCCGTCGACCACCTCACGGCCATCGGGGTGCTCGCCGAGCACTTCCGGTCGACCGACCTCACCGACTCGATCGTCGTCAGCCCCGACCTCGGCAACGCCAAGGTGGCGACGCAGTTCGCCCGGCTGCTGGGCCTGCCCGTCGCGGCCGGCTCGAAGCAGCGTCTCTCCGACGACCGGGTCGTCATCGACGCGATCGTCGGTGACGTCTCCGGCAAGCGGGCCATCGTCCTCGACGACGAGATCGCGACGGGCGGGTCGATGCTCGAGCTGATGGACCGGCTCAAGGACGCGGGTGCGACCGAGGCGGCCGTCGTCTGCACCCACGGGCTCTTCGCCGGCAAGGCCGTGGAGCGGCTGCGCGGGCACCCCTTCATCACCGAGGTCGTCACGACCGACACCGTGCCGCCGCCCACCCACTGGCCCGAGCTCACGGTGCGCTCCGTCGCCGAGCTCTTCGCCGAGGCGATCAGCCGGATCCACCACGGCCGCTCGGTGTCCTCCCTCTTCGAGGGCGTCGACCCCACCCACGCGCCGCCGCAGGCCCGGCTCCCCTTCGACCCGCTCTCGTGACGGCGCTGCGCCGACCGGCCGTCGCCCTGCTGCTCGACGTCGTCCTCGTCATCGTCTTCGCCGCCATCGGCCGGGCGAGCCATGACGAGACCAACCCGCTCGTCGGCGCGCTGCTGACGGCCTGGCCGTTCCTCGTCGGCGTCGGTCTGGGTTGGCTGGTCGTGCGCGTCCTGCGCCGCGAGTGGCCCGTCGCCGTGGCACCGGGCGTGACGGTCTGGTTCGCCGCCGTGGTCGTCGGGATGGTGCTGCGCCGGGGGACCGGTCAGGGCACCGCGGTCTCCTTCGTCATCGTCGCCTCGGTCGTGCTCGCGGTGTTCCTGATCGGCTGGCGGGCCGTCAGCGCGTATGCCGCTCGCCGCGCGCTCCGCGCCTGACGGGCCCAGCGGCATACTCACGCTCTGGAACGCCCGGACACCCCGGGCGCACCACGAGGAGCCGGCTCAGAGGTACTGGCCGGTGTTGGCCGTCGCGATCGAGCGGCCCGGCTCGGTGCCGTCCTTGCCCTTGATGAGCGTGCGGATGTAGACGATCCGCTCGCCCTTCTTGCCCGAGATCCGCGCCCAGTCGTCGGGGTTGGTCGTGTTGGGCAGGTCCTCGTTCTCCTTGAACTCGTCGACGCAGCTCGCGAGCAGGTGCTCGACGCGGATGCCCTTCTGGCCCGTCGTGAGGAAGTCCTTGATCGCCAGCTTCTTGGCCCGGTCGACGATGTTCTGGATCATCGCTCCGGAGTTGAAGTCCTTGAAGTAGAGGATCTCCTTGTCGCCGCCCTGGTAGGTGACCTCGAGGAAACGGTTCTCCTCCGACTCGACGTACATCCGCTCGACCGCGGCGGTGATCATGTCGGCGACCGTCTCGTCGCGGTCACCGTCGTGCTCGGCCAGGTCGTGCTCGTGCAGCGGCAGGGTCTCGGTGAGGTACTTGGTGAAGATGTCGCGGGCGCTCTCGGCGTCGGGGCGCTCGATCTTGATCTTCGCGTCGAGACGGCCCGGACGCAGGATGGCGGGGTCGATCATGTCCTCGCGGTTCGAGGCCCCGATGACGATGACGTTCTCGAGCCGCTCGACACCGTCGATCTCGGCGAGCAGCTGGGGCACGATCGTCGTCTCGACGTCGCTGGAGACACCCGAGCCGCGGGTGCGGAAGAGGGAGTCCATCTCGTCGAAGAAGACGACCACGGGCGTGCCGTCCGAGGCCTTCTCGCGGGCCCGCTGGAAGATGAGGCGGATGTGCCGCTCGGTCTCGCCGACGTACTTGTTGAGCAGCTCCGGGCCCTTGATGTTGAGGAAGTAGCTGCGCTGCGTCTCGGTGCCGCTGCGGGCGGCCACCTGGCGGGCCAGCGAGGCCGCGACCGCCTTGGCGATGAGCGTCTTGCCGCACCCGGGCGGGCCGTAGAGCAGGACGCCCTTGGGCGGCTTGAGCGCGTGCTCGCGGTAGAGCTCCGGGTGCAGGAAGGGCAGCTCGACGGCGTCCCGGATCGCCTCGATCTGGCCCTTGAGGCCGCCGATGTCCTCGTAGGCGACGTCGGGCACCTCCTCGAGCACGAGCTCCTCGACCTCGAGCTTGGGAACGAGCTCATAGACGAAGTTCGACCTCGAGTCGAGGGTGAGACTGTCACCGACCCGGATCCGCTGACCGGCGAGCGACTCCGCGATGCGGCAGACTCGCTCCTCGTCGCCGTGGGTGACCACGACGACGCGGTCCTCACCGAGCCGGTCCTTGACCGTGACGACCTCGCCGACCCGCTCGAACCCATGGGCAGACACGACGTTGAGGGCCTCGTTGAGCATGACCTCGCGGCCCCGGCCGAGCGCGGCGGGGTCGACGGAAGGGCTGACCGCGACCCGCATCTTGCGGCCGCCGGTGAGGATGTCGACGGTGCCGTCCTGCGGGTCGTCGAGGACGAGGCCGTAGGTGCTCGGCGGCTGCGCGAGGCGGTCGACCTCCTTCTTGAGGTTGACGATCTGCTCGCGGGCCTCCTGGAGGGTCCGCACGAGACGCTCGTTCTGGGTCGAGAGCGTGCCGAGCGACGACTGCAGCTGGGTCAGGCGACCCTCGAGGTCGCGGGTGCGCTGCGGGGAGGTGCGGGCCGCGTCGCGCAGCGACCGGACCTCTCCACGCAGGGCGTCGAGCTCACGTTCACCGTCGGGAGGGCGCGTCGCGTCGTCGGGCGTGCGGGACTCCTCGCGGGAACCGTGGGGTTCGCGGGTCTCTTCGGACATCTCGGCCTCCTCGTCCGTGCGTCGTGCCGTGGCAACACGTGACGATTCGACCCTAACCCGCGCCCGTCAGTTGGCGTCGGACGTCCCAGTCATCGAGCGCCGCAGCCGCCGGATCGTCTTGTCGCTCTTGACCCGCTCGCCAAGGGCCTCAGGAGTCCAGGCGTCGGCCGGGATCGAGGTCGATGCCGTCGAGCCGGGCATCGTCGGTGCCGGGGCCGCGGTCCCCGGCTGAGCGGTGTCCGAGCCGTTGGTCTCCCCGGACGCGGCCGTGTCCACCTCGCCGTAGGCGCCCTTGGCCGGACGCCGCTTGCGCTCGGGCGCGATGACCCCCGGCGCGAGCCGGCGGGTCGTGATGAGGAATCCGGTGTGGCCGTGCATCCGGTGCTCCGGGCGGACCGCGAGCCCCTCGAGGTGCCAGCCGCGGACGAGCGACTCCCACGCGGACGGCTCGGTGAAGCCGCCGTGCAGCCGGATCCCCTCGGCGACCCGGCTCAGCTGGGTCGTCGTGGCGACGTAGCAGATGAGCACGCCGCCGGGGGCCAGGGCATCGCCGACCGCGTCGAGGCACTCCCAGGGCGCGAGCATGTCGAGCACGACCCGGTCGACGCTCTGCGGCTCGGTCGCGTCGGCGAGGCTCTCGACGAGGTCACCGACCGTCACCGTCCAGGCCGGGTGGTCGGCGCCGAAGAAGGCCCTGCCGTTGGCCTTGGCGATCTCGGCGAAGTCCTCGCGCCGCTCGAAGGACAGCAGCCGACCCTCGTGACCGATGGCCCGCAGCAGCGACATCGACAGCGCTCCGGAGCCGACCCCGGCCTCGACGACCGTGGCCCCGGGGAAGATGTCGGCCATCTGGACGATCTGGCCGGAGTCCTTGGGGTAGACCACGGCGGCGCCGCGCGGCATCGACATCACGTAGTCGCTGAGCAGCGGCCGCAGGGCGAGGTACTCGACGTCGGCCGTGTTGCTGACGACGGACCCGTCGGGCGCGCCGATGAGGTCGTCGTGGCGCAGGAAGCCCCGGTGCGTGTGGAACTCGCGGCCCTCCTCGAGGGTGATCGTGTGCAGGCGGCCCTTGGGGTCGGACAGCTGGACCCGCTCACCGACCTCGAAGCTGCCCCGACGTGTGCGCACCACGGGTGCGGGCTGCGGCGCCTCCGGCGTGGGTCTGTCCTCGTCCGGTCGGTCGGGGCGGGGCTCGGTCGCAGCATCGGTCATGGCAGCAGAGTCTAGGTGCCACGGCGAGCCCGCCCGCCCACCCGTCGCAGGGCCGAGGCCTCGACCTCGTAGCGGCTCTGCCGGCCGGTGGGACCACCGAAGAAGCGCCGCCTCAGCGCCCCCTCGACCGACACGATGTCGCCGGCGCTCAACCGCAGGGCGGCCCGCCGGGTCACCGCGGTCCAGCAGACGACGTCGATGGTGTCGACCCCCACCGGCCGCGCTCCGCCGCCCTCGGGCCCAGCCCGTCGTCGACGGGCCCCCTTCCGAGGAATGACGACTCGCAACGTCACGAGGTGGTTACCGCTCGGCAGCTCGCGCTCCTCGGCCTGCGCCGAGAGCCGACCGGCCAGGACGACCTCGTTGCGCGACGAGTCGGTCTCGGGCGCCTCCTCGCTGCCTGACCCTCGATCGGGCTCGGCCCTCGTGGGCCTCGTCGACGCCGTGCTCATGCCGTCCTCCCTCCCGGGCCCGGCGGTCGCAGGCCCGTGACGACGACTCTGCTGCGAGGGGCGGGCCGACGCGACCAGAGGTCGCGGCGGCTGTGGACGCGGCCCCGGGCCCCGAGGGGATGTGGACGACGAGTCCGGCCTTCGGTCAGCAGTCCTCGGGTCAGCGGCCCTTGCGGCGCGCGAGCTCGGCGCCGACGACGTCGTTGATCCGCGAGGCCGTGGCCAGACCGAGGATGCGACGGTCCTGCTCGTCGACGACGACCGCCACCGACAGGGCCCGCTCGCTCATCGCCTGGACGAGGTCGGTGAGCACGGCGTCCAGGGGCAGCGCGACGACCCAGTCCGGCGGCTGGGCCAGCACGGCGCCGGCGACCCGGGCGCCGGTCCGGGAGGCGGGCGGGACGCTCGCCACGGCCGACGGGTCGAGCAGACCGAGCGGCCAACCCGTGGGGTCGGTCGCGGCCACCCACCCGGAGCCCCCGGTCGCCACCGGCCCGCCCGGGGCCGCGGCGCCGGACGCGCCGGAGTCCACGCCCGGCTCGACGGCGAGCGCCCGGACGCCGTGGCGGGAGAGCAGCTCGTCGAGGTCGGCGAGGCTCGCTGCCCCGGAGACGAGCGTGACCGGCTCGAGCACCGCCGTGGCGGGGCCGGCCGTGGCGTCGTGGATCTGTCCGGAACGGATCGCGGCCGAGGCGCCACGCCAGAGGAAGAACGCGATCATGCCCGCCCAGATGAAGGAGATGGTGCTGGGCTGCTCGCCGCGAGCGAGCGGGAGCCCGACGAACCACACGACGCTGCCCGCGGCGACGGCGCGCCCGAGCCAACCGGCGGCGCTGAGCCCCGTCCCCTTCCGGCCGGTCGCCCGCCACACCAGGGAGCTGACGATCTGCCCGCCGTCGAGCGGCAGGCCCGGCAGGAGGTTGAACAGCCCGACGAAGAGGTTGGCGTAGGTCATCGCGCCGAGCAGGCCACTCGCGAGGTCGGACTGCACGAGTGGCTGGACGAGCCAGGCCAGCAGGGCGAGCACGAGGTTGGACAACGGCCCGACGGCCGCGACGTAGGCCGTCGTGAGCGGCGTGACCCCGCGGGAGTCGTAGACGGTGTGGCCACCCCAGACGTCGGCCACGATCCGGTCGACGGCGTGCCCCCGCTGGCGCGCGGCGAGCGCGTGAGCGGCCTCGTGGACGAGGACCGACACGAGCAGCATCACGGCCGCTGCGGCGGCGACGAAGATCGCGTAGCCGGTGCTGCGACCGTTGCCGAGCAGCGACGGGGCGACGACGGCGAAGAGGAGCACGACGATGAGGGGCCAGGACCGGGCGAGGTAGACGGGGGTGCCGCCGAGCCCACCGATCCGCCATCCGGGGCTCGCCACCGGGCGCGTCGGGGTGCTCATGACGCGACCCTATGCCGTGAGCCTGTCTCCATGCTGTCCGGCGTGCCTGTGCCCGTGCCCCTGTGCCCCCGCGCCGACGCGGCACTGTCGGCAGAGCGGCATACAGTCGGGCCATGGTCTCCGCACTGTCCCCGAGTCGGGCCTCCGACTTCATGACCTGCCCGCTGCTCTACCGCTTCCGGGTCATCGACCGGATCCGCTCGACGCCGACTCCTGCCATGGCCCGCGGCACGCTCGTACACGCCGTGCTCGAGCGGCTCTTCGACCTGCCCACCGCCGAGCGCACCCTCGAGGCGGCCGTCGGCCTCGTGCCGCAGGAGTGGGAGCGCATCGCGGCGGAGGAGCCGGAGATGCTCGAGCTGCTGGCCGAGCACGAGGGCCGCACCGACGAGTGGTTCTCCGGCGCCGGCGCGCTGCTCGAGACGTGGTTCGGCCTCGAGGACCCGACCCGGCTCGAGCCGGCCGACCGCGAGCTCTACGTCGAGACCGAGGTCGACGGGCTCGTCCTGCGCGGCTACGTCGACCGTCTCGACGTGGCGCCCGACGGCGCGATGCGGGTCGTCGACTACAAGACGGGCCGTTCTCCCTCGGAGCGCTTCGAGGGCAAGGCACTGTTCCAGATGAAGTTCTACGCGCTCGTGCTGTGGCGGCTGCGCGGGGAGATCCCGCGTCTGCTCCAGCTCGTGTACCTCGGCAACGGCGAGATCGTCCGCTACGTGCCGGACGAGCAGGACCTGCTCGGCGTCGAGCGCAAGGTCAAGGCGCTCTGGCGGGCCATCGAGCAAGCGGCCGAGACGGGCGACTGGCGACCGAGCCCGAGCCGGCTCTGCGACTGGTGCGACCACAAGGCGATCTGCCCGGCGTGGGGCGGCACGCCCCCACCCCTGCCCGACGACGCCGCCCGGCTGGCCGTGGACCCGAGCTCGTCGGGTCTCGTCGAGATCGACGACTGAGCGCTCCCGCCAACCGGGCCCCGGTCCCTAGACTTGGCCGATGCCCAGCCCCACTCCGTACGTCCTCTTCCCCGGCACGGCCCGCGAGGCCCTGACCCGCTACGCCGAGATCTTCGGGTCGACAGCGCACCTGCACACCCTGGCCGAGTTCAACCGGACCGACGGCCCCGCGGATGCCGTCGCTCACGGCTACCTGGAGGGGCCAGTCGAGCTTCAGGGCGCCGACGCCACCGGTGACGAGTCCCCGGTGCGTCTCGAGGGCCTGATGCTCTCCCTGCTCGGCGCCGCCTCCCCCGCGACCCTGCGCGGCTGGTTCGGCGCCCTGTCCGAGGGAGGCCGGGTGGTGGTGGACCTCGAGGAGCGCCCGTGGGGCGCCACCGACGGTCAGGTCGTGGACCGGTTCGGGCTGCACTGGCTGATCGGGTTCGAGGTGTCCGAGTCGTGAGCACGTCGACCGGAACGGGTGCCGGAGCGCCGAGCGTTCAACCTGTCGTGCTCGACGGGGGGCTCTCGACGGCGCTCGAGCAGGGCGGGGCCCGGCTGGGCGGCGGCCTGTGGACCGCACGCCTGCTCGACGAGGAGCCGGAGCGGATCGCCGCGGCCCATCGCGCCTACTACCTCGCCGGTGCGACCGTCGCGACGACCGCGAGCTACCAGGCGAGCGTCGACGGCTTCGTGGCGGCCGGTCGGGACGCGGCCGAGGCGGAGCGGCTCATCACCCGCAGCGTCACCCTCGCCCGTGAGGTGCGCGACGAGCTCGGTGCGACCCACCCGGGCCTGCTCGTCGCCGCGTCCGTCGGTCCGTACGGCGCGTTCCTCGCGGACGGGTCGGAGTACCGCGGGCGCTACGGCGTCCCCGCTTCCCGCCTGCGCGACTTCCACGGACCCAGGCTCGAGCTGCTCGCGGCGGCCGGCCCCGACGTCCTTGCGGTCGAGACCGTCCCGGACGCCGACGAGGCCGAGGTGCTCGTCGCACTGCTCGACGACCTCGGAGTGCCCGCGTGGTTCTGCTACTCGGTGAGCGAGGGCCGCACGAACGCCGGCCAGTCCCTCGACGAGGCATACGCCGTGCTGTCGGGGTCGAGCTCCGTCGTGGCGGCCGGCGTCAACTGCTCCGCGCAGTCCGAGGTCGGGGGCGCCCTTCGCGCGGCCCGTGGTGCCACGGGCCTACCGGGGATCGCCTATCCCAACCGGGGCGGGGTCTGGGACGGCGTCGCCAAGGAGTGGGTCGGACCGGAGGGGCTCGACCTCGGGCTCGTGGCGTCCTGGGCGGAGGCCGGCGCCGGTCTCATCGGCGGCTGCTGCGGCACCGGCCCAGCCGACATCGCTGCCTTGGCCCACCACCTCGAGCCGGCCGACGTCTGACGACGCGCTGAGCGGCATACCCCGCCCGCCTGTTTCGTCGCCCCGGCTACCAAACGTGCGGGCCAGGGCCCCTCAGCCGACGTTTTCGTCGCCCCGGCTACCCAAACGTGCGGTAACCCGGGCGACGAACCGGGCGGGTCAGACGGTGAACTCGTCCGCAACGCTGAGGGCCTCGTCGAGGATGGCCAGGCCGTCACCCACCTCGGCGGGCGTCGTCGTGCACGGAGGCACG
>JBDSSS010000047.1:0-13543 GCA_039928615.1 Terracoccus sp.
GTCAGCCACGCAGCGGAGTTCAACGACGCCCTGGTCGCCTTCCTCGCGACGTGACCAGCCGCTGAGGTGACGGACGGTCCTGCGCGGGTCAGAGGCCGGTCTGGCCGCCGCTCGACGAAGGTGGCGAGAAGTTCCCCCGGTCACCGGCGCGTCGGGTGCCCGGGGGCTGGTCCCGGGCATCGGGTCGATCCGGCCGTCGAGGCGCTCCGCCAGGCCTGCGGCCGTGACCGCCTCGATGACCCGGGTCAGACCGCTCTCGGGCACCCAGGCCCGGTCGGAGATCCCGAGGGCCTCGGCCGTGGTGAGCCAGATGTCCTCGACACCGAGCACGATGGCATACGACAGGAGTCGCTCGTAGACGTCGGTCTCCTCCTCGGCCGTCACCCGGTGACTGCCGACCGTTGCCGACTGGAGGAAGGCGATCCGGTCGGTCTGCGGGCTGACGAGGTAGTGCGTGACGCTCTCGAGGTGCCCGAGGGTCTCGGTCCCCCTCGCGGTCCAGGCCCGGCGGGAGTGGACCAGGCCCCGTCCCGGACGCGTGCGAGGGTCTCGTCGGTCGCGAGCCGGAGCCGCCCTCCCAGGGTCTGGATGAGGCCCGGGGCGCGCGGGACGAGGACGGACAGCGCTCCGTCGGCCTCGGTGGAGAGGTCGGTGGGCCACGACACGAGCTCGACGAGTATGCCGTCGTCACCCTCACGCAGGCGCACGTCGCCCTGGATCGTCGCCGCGAGGAGCTGACCGACGATGCCCCGACCGGCCGCGAGGGCGGCGCCCCCTCCGGCGAGGGCTAGGGCGAGACCACCGATCCCCAGGGCCGTCAGCGCGGCGGCGGACCCGCCCGCGTCGGCCGTCGGGGCTGCGAAGGTGTCGGCGTCGACCTGGGCGCTGAGGGGGCGCGGCCCGGTCAGGCGGCGCTGAGCAGGGTGACCGGCGCCCGGTCCGGCTGGCCGGTCGTGCCCGGGCTCGTGCTGGAGGTGGCGAGCTCGCGCAGCTCGTGGTGCGCCGAGCCGAGCAGGTCGACGATGCTCGAACCGAGGGCGACACAGACCGCCTCGATCATCTCCGAGCTCGGCTCCTTGAGGCCCCGCTCGAGCTCGGAGAGGTAGGCGACGGAGATGCCGGCGGCGGCGGCGACCTCGGCGAGCGTGCGGCCCTGGCGTTGGCGGCGGCGGCGCAGCAGCGCCCCGAAGACGTCGCGCAGCAGCGGGGTGGGGCGGGTCAGGGGCGTGAGAGGGGTCATGACGACCTCCGATCGGGACGGGTCTCCATCATCACCCTCCGGGCGGCGGGGCGTCCCGGACCGGCAGGCCCTTCGCTCAGGGCGAAATCGGCGGGAGCCTGTCGGCGGGGTTGCCAACCAATGTTGACGTTGTTAACTTCGATCGGACGACCGTCGGCGCGGGGGCCTACGCTGGGGTCGAGACACCGACTCGGGGAGCAGCGATGACCATGACCGTCGGCCGGGGCGACCCCGGCGCGAGCACCACCGGCCCGGCCATCGAGGCCGAGCACCTCGTCAAGACCTTCGCCGACCTCACCGCCGTCGACGACGTCAGCTTCAGCGTCCCGCAGGGGACGGTGCTCGGCCTGCTCGGGCCCAACGGGGCCGGCAAGACGACGACGGTGCGGATGATGACGACGCTGTCGAGGCCGACGAGCGGCACCGCCCGGGTGGCTGGCCACGACGTGGTGCGCGAGCCCGACGCGGTGCGCCGGTCGATGGGCCTGACGGGGCAGGCGGCGACCGTCGACGAGCTGCTCACCGGCCGCGAGAACCTCCGCCTCATCGGGTCGCTCTACGGGCTCGGGCGGCGCGACATCCGCACCCTGAGCGAGGAGCTGCTCGACCGCTTCTCGCTGACCGAGGCCGGCGACAAGGTGATCAAGTCCTACTCCGGCGGCATGCGGCGGCGGCTCGACCTCGCGGTCAGCCTCATCGCCGCGCCGTCCGTGCTCTTTCTCGACGAGCCCACCACCGGGCTCGACCCGCGCAGCCGGGTCGAGCTGTGGGACGTGCTGCGCGGCCTCGTCCGCGACGGCACGACGCTGCTGCTGACGACCCAGTACCTCGAGGAGGCCGACCAGCTCGCCGACCGCATCGTCGTGATCGACCACGGCCGGATCATCGCCGAGGGCACCCCGCTCGAGCTGAAGGACCGGGCCGGTCGCGCGAGCATCGTGCTCACCGTCTCCCACGCCCACCAGCTCGCGGCGGCCCGCGAGCTGCTCGAGCAGCACGCCCCCGAGGTCCACGTCGACGAGGCGGCGCGCCAGCTCACGGCCGCGGCCGACGGTCTGAGCGACATGACCCGCATCGCGGGCGTCTTCGACGGGACCGACATCGTCCTGGACGACCTCGGTCTCAAGCGGCCGAGCCTCGACGACGTCTTCCTCAGCCTCACCGGGCACCGCGCGGCCCCGGACGACGGCGACGACCCATCTGCCGACGCACCTGACATCGAGCACCCGGAGGAGTCCCGATGAGCGACACGACGACGGACGTCCGCAGCGACGTCCCGACCGGTGGCACCCCCGACCGGTCACCGGTGCGGCGGCCCGACGGGTCGCCGTCCTTCGCGCCGCCGGGACGGGTCCGACAGGTCCGCACCATGGTCTGGCGCAACCTCAAGCACATCCGCCGCCAGCCCGAGATGCTCGCCGACGTGACGATCCAGCCGATCATGTTCGTCGTGCTCTTCGCCTTCGTCTTCGGCGGGTCGATCCAGACGCCGGGCAGCGGCTACCGGGAGTGGCTGCTCCCCGGGATCATGGCCCAGACGATGACCTTCTCGGCCGCCGTCGTCGCGCTCGGTCTCAACACCGACATCGACCGTGGCATCGTCGACCGCTTCCGGTCGCTGCCGATCTCCCGGTCGTCGGTGCTCGTCGGGCGGAGCATCTCGAGCCTGCTGCACTCGAGCATCGGGATCCTCGTGATGTCGGTGACCGGGCTCATCATCGGCTGGCGGATCAGGGAGGGCCTCGGCAACGCCCTGCTCGCCTTCGGCCTGCTCCTGCTCTTCGGCTTCGCGATGATCTGGCTCGGGATCCTCGTCGGCTCCTCGCTCCGGTCGGTCGAGGCCGTCAACGGCTTCATGTTCACGGCGATCTTCCCGATCACCTTCCTCGCCAACACCTTCGCCCCCACCGAAAACATGACCCCGTGGCTGCGCACCATCGCGGAGTGGAACCCGATCAGCTCGCTCGTGCAGGCGCTGCGCGAGCTGTGGGGCAACGCGCCGGCCGCGCCGCCCGACGCGGCCTGGCCGCTGACCCACCCGGTGCTCGTCACCATCGTGTGGTCGGTCGGGCTGTCCCTCGTCCTCGCGCCGCTGGCGCTCCGGGCCTTCGGCAAGCGCACCGAGGACTGACCGGGACGGGCGGCGGAGGGCTCAGCCGAGCTGCGCGCGCAGCCAGCGGATGTCGGCTGCCTGCGCCTCCACCCCGCCGGGCGTCTCGCAGACGACCGGCGCGCCGGCGGCGCGGACCACGCCGGCGAGCGCGTCACCGGCGATGTGGCCGTCGCCGAAGTTGGTGTGCCGGTCGGCGCCGGAGTCGAACTCGTCGCGGGAGTCGTTGGCGTGCACGAGGTCGATCCGCCCGGTGATCGCCCGCACGTCGTGGACGACGGTGCCGAGGTCGTTGCCACCGGCGTGGGCGTGGCAGGTGTCGAGGCAGAAGCCGACCTGCTCACTGCCGCTGGCGGCCCCGATGGCGTCCCAGAGCCGGGCGATCGCCTCGAGCCGGCGCGCCATCGCGTTGTCGCCACCGGCGGTGTTCTCGATGAGCAGCGGCACGGCGAGGTCGAGCCCGTCGATGCACTTGCGCCAGTTGTCGAAGCCGGTCACCGCGTCCTCGTCGACGCCAAGGTGTCCGCCGTGGACGACGAGCCCCTTGGCACCGATCTCCGCGGCGGCGGTGAGGTGCTGCTGGAGCAGCTTGCGCCCGGGGATGCGGATCCGGTTGTTGAGGCTGGCCACGTTGATCGGGTAGGGCGCGTGGACGTAGAGGTCGACCCCGGCGGCCTCGGCATCGGCCTTGAGCGCGGCGCCCCCGCCCTCGTACCTCACGACCGGTCCCTTGTAGCTCTGCGGGTCCCCGAGGAAGATCTGCGAGAGCCCCGCCCCGCGGCGTTGCGCCTCCGCGATCGGGTCCTGCTGGTCGACGTGTGCTCCGATCGAGAGGGTGGCCATGCCTCCCATCGTAGGTGTCGAGCGGGCCACGGCTCCGGGAGCGCGTCCGGCGCGCGGACCGGATTGCATAAGCACGGCTTATGTGTTCAATAATGCTGGCATGAGTTCGTTCCGCCTTCCGCGCTTCCCCTCGACTGTCGACGACGTCTCCGTCCGCCTCATCGCGGCCGTGGTCCTCGTCATCGGGGTCGTCGCGCTCACCGCCTCGCAGTGGTGGCTGTATGCCGTGCTCGCCGTCGACTTCTCCCTGCGGGCCGCCCTCGGCCCCCAGGCGAGCCCGATCGCCCGCAGCGTGGGCCGCTGGATCCGGCCGCGCGTCGACGCGCCCCGCCGGCCCACCGCCGGCGCGCCCAAGCAGTTCGCTGCGGCCATCGGCGCCGTGCTGACCGTCGTGGCGACCGCGCTGTGGCTCGTCAGCGTCCTCACCGGGTCGACCGGTGTGCTCGTGGCCGTCGCGGTGATCGGCGTCGTCATGGTCGCCTTCCCCGCCCTCGAGGCCGTCTTCGGCTTCTGCGTCGGGTGCCGCCTCTTCGCCGTGCTGATGCGGATGGGCCTCGTGCCCGAGGAGGTCTGCCTCGACTGCGCCGACATCACCCGCCGGTCCCGGCTGCACACGGTCTGAGACCCCCTCAGGCTCCCCCAGACTCGCAAAACCCCCGGTCCCCCGGATCCCCGCCGTTCGTGGTCGGGGATCCGGGGGATTCGTCTGTCCGCCAGGGGGCTCAGGCCTCCTTCGAGGCTGACCGCAGCTTCTCGAGCAGCGGGCCGGCCGCCTCGTCGAGGAAGGCCTGCTGGGCCTCGCCGCCGACCTGCACGAGGGCGATGTCGGTGAAGCCGGCCTCCCAGTAGGGGCGCACGCTCTCGACGATGGCGTCGAGGTCGGGTCCGCAGGGGATCGACTCGGCGACGTCCTCGGGCCGGATGAACTGGCTCGCCCCGTGGAAGCCGGCCGGGGTCGGCAGGTCGGCGTTGACCGACCAGCCGCCGGCGAACCAGCGGAACTGCTCGTGCGCCCGCTTCACCGCGGTCTCGCGGTCCGGGTCCCAGCTGATCGGGATCTGACCGATCGAGCGGGCAGCGCGCCCGACCGTCGGGGCGCCCTTGGTGTCGTTCCACGCCGAGACGAGGTCGCTGCTCGGCTCGGTGGCGATCATGTGGTCGGCGAGCGGGCCGAACTGGGCCACCGCCTTGGGACCGCCGACGGCGACCCCGATCTCGACGCCCTGCTCGGGCAGGTCCCAGATCCGGGCGGAGTCGACGTCGAAGTGCACGCCGTGGTGCGTGGTGAGGTCGCCGGTGTGCAGCGCCCGGATGATCTCGATCGCCTCGGTGAGCATGTCCTGGCGGACGCTGGCGGTCGGCCAGCCCTCACCGACGGTGTGCTCGTTGAGGTTCTCGCCGCTGCCGAGGCCGAGGGTGAAACGGCCGTCGGCGAGGATCTGCAGCGTCGCGGCCTTCTGCGCGACGACGGCGGGGTGGTAGCGCATCGTCGGGCAGGTCACGTAGGTCATCAGGCCGACCCGCTCGGTCGCCTGGGCGACGGCGCCGAGCACCGTCCATGCGTAGGGCGCGTGCCCCTGCTCGGTGAGCCACGGGGAGTAGTGGTCGCTGGAAACCTCGAAGTCGAAGCCCTCCTCCTCCGCGCGGACGGCCCAGCGGACGAGGTCCTTGGGTCCGCTCTGCTCGGTCATCAGGGTGTAGCCGAAGTTCGTCATGGTGGCTCCTTCATGTCGTGCGTCGTTTCCGTTCGTTGACACGGTCCGGGGGTATGCCGCTCACCGCATCACCGGGGACGTACCCCGCCCGGGTGGACCGGACAACGGACAGACGAGACGGGCCGACAGACAGCGCGCCGGCAGCGAACGGGGAACACGGCGACGCCCCGGCGGGTTGGGAAGAGGGTGGGCCACCGGCCCGCGTCACACCCGACACGAGGAGCCCCCGCATGACTGTCCCGCTGTCCGTCCTTGACCTCGCACCGATCGCCTCCGGCGGGACGGCCCGGGAGAGCTTCGAGGCGAGCGTCGCGCTGGCGCAGGCGGCGGAGCGGAACGGCTACCGGCGGGTCTGGTACGCCGAGCACCACAACATGGCCTCGATCGCGTCATCCGCCACGAGCGTGCTCATCGCCCACGTCGCGGCGCACACGACCTCGATCCGACTCGGCGCCGGTGGCGTGATGCTGCCCAACCACTCGCCCCTCGTCATCGCGGAGCAGTTCGGCACCCTCGCCACGCTCCACCCCGACCGGATCGACCTCGGCCTCGGGCGCGCCCCGGGCAGCGACCAGACGACGGCCCGGGCCATGCGCCGCGACGCCGCCGCATCGAACCAGTTCCCCGAGGACGTCCTCGAGCTGCAGGCCTACCTCGCCGGGGAGTCCCGGGTCCCGGGCGTCCAGGCCGTCCCCGGGGCGGGCACGCGTGTGCCGCTCTACATCCTCGGCAGCTCACTCTTCGGCGCCCAGCTCGCGGCGGCCCTCGGCCTGCCCTACGCCTTCGCCTCGCACTTTGCTCCCGCCGCGTTGGAGCAGGCGGTGGCGACTTACCGCCGGGAGTTCCGCCCGTCCGAGCAGCTCTCCGAGCCCTACGTCCTCGCCGCCGTCAACGCCGTCGCCGCGGACGACGCCGCCGAGGCCCAGCACCAGCTCACCGTGCGCCGCCGGGCCTGGGTCCGCGGCATGCTGAGCCGCGGCCCGGCCGGCACGAGCTTCACCGACGAGCAGGTCGACGGCTTCCTGCTCACCGACCAGGGCCGACAGCTCGCCGACATGCTCCGCTACACAGCGGTCGGCACCGTCGACGACGTGCGCACCTATCTCGACGACTTCGCCGTGCACGCTGACGCCGACGAGCTCATCGTCGCCTTCCAGTCGATGGACACGACCGACCGGCTCCGCTCCCTCGAGCTGACGGCGCAGGCCGCCCAGGGCGTCGGCGTCTGAGGCTCCCGGGCCCTGTCGCCGCAGGGGTCGGGGTCCTAAAATCGGAGGATGACCAGCCCCGGGCAGGCGCCGACCCTCGCCGAAGAGCACTTCGTCTCCCTCGTGACCTTCCGCCGCAACGGCGACCCCGTCCCGACCCCGGTCTGGGTCGTCGGCGACGACGACCTGCTGTGGGTGACGACCCCGGACGGCACGGGCAAGCTCAGACGGCTCGCGCGCGACCCGCACGTCGAGGTCGTGGCGTGCGACCGCCGGGGTCGGGTGCCCGAGGGCGCCGTCCCGGTCTCGGGGTCGGCCACGGTGCACCGCGACGCCGTCACGGTCGACCGCGTGATGGACCTGACCAGGCGCAAGCACCGGGTCGAGACGGCGGTCTTCGGGATCGTCGAGAAGATCTTCATGCGCGGCAAGGACCGGGTCGCCATCGCGATCACCGTCACCGGAGAGCGACCGCCCGCCACGAGCTGAACCGTGTGACGCGGACGGGTGAGCCGGGTAGGAGTCAGGGGTGGGTGGGGGCCCGGTCGCGTGACGTGACCACCTCCCACCCGTGCACGAAACCGACCAACCGCACGACCTGGCGTGACCTGTGAGGGCGCGCCGGACCAAGGAGATGCCCCGTGTCAAAGAAGGTTGCCTTCCTCGTCGCCGCTGAGGGGATCGAGCGCGTCGAGCTCACCGAGCCCTGGCAGGCCGTCCTCGACGCCGGCCACGAGGCCGTCCTCGTCAGCCCCGACTCCGGCGAGGTCCAGACGTTTGACCACCTCGACAAGGCCGAGAAGCGCTCTGTCGACGTGACGGTCGCCGACGCCAAGATCGAGGACTACGACGCCCTCGTGCTCCCGGGCGGTGTCGCGAACCCCGACGCCCTGCGCACCGACGACGCAGCCGTGTCGTTCGTGCGCGACTTCTTCGCCTCCGGTCGCCCCGTCGCGGCCATCTGCCACGCCCCGTGGACCCTCATCGAGGCCAAGGTCCTCGACGGTCGCCGCCTCACCTCGTGGCCGAGCCTGCAGACCGACATCCGCAACGCCGGTGGCGAGTGGACCGACGAGGAGCTCGTCATCGACGGCAACCTCATCACGAGCCGCAACCCCGATGACCTCCCCGCCTTCTGTGGCGCGGTCGTCGAGGCGCTCGAGCACGGAGCCGCGGCGAGCGTCTGACGCTCAGCCGAAGCCGTGGCGGGCGAGCGGGTGCACGAGCTCCCGCTCCTCGTAGGCGAGGTGTGACAGCAGCGTGTCGGTGAGCAGGTCGAGCGCCCGCTGCAGCTCATCGAGGGCGGCCCCTCCCGATCGTCCGTAGGGGTCGTCCCCGACGAGGCTCACGAGGGCCTCGTCGACCTGCTCGAGGACGTCGGCGATGACCTCGTGCTCCTCGTGCAGCCGGTCGAGCACCGGCCCGAGGTCGGGCTCGGCCCTCCGCAGGTGGGTGAAGATGCTGCGGTCCTCGAGGGTGTGGTGGCCGGTGACGACCCGGCAGTAGGACTGGCAGAAGCCCCCGAGCGTCCAGTTGTTCTGGCGCATAGCCATCGTGTTGATGACCGAGCGGGCGGCCCCGGCCGTGAGCAGGCCCTGGCGCACCTGGCCCACGATGTCGCGCACCTGGTCGAGCTCGCGCCGCAGGTGGTCGTGGACGTCGACGAGGTGCTGGGGCACCGCCTGCTCGTGCGCGGTGTATGCCGCGTGCTCGGGCTGGGTGCCCACCGGCCGCTCCTCCTCGTGCCAGGGGATCTCGCCGAGCAGTCGCTGACCGTCGTCGGGCGTGGGCCGGACCGCGAGCGGCTCGGCGCCGGCGCGGACGACCGGCGCTGCGGCAGGCGGTGCGCCCGCTGCCGGTGCCGTGTCAGTCGATACCGGATCCGCCGCCACCGGCGGTGCTGCCCGCCGGGCCCGCTCCGCCGCGACGAGCTCACGAGCGGCGGGGGCCACCTCCTCGGCCAGCCGGCGCACGTCGTCGGGGTCGTCGGCGGCGAGGATGAAGGTGGACATGCCGTCGTCGAGGGCGAGCCCCGCGAGCTGCTCGGCCCAGTCGTCCGGCGTCCCCTCGAGGAAGCCGCCGCCGGAGCCGAAGGTGCCCGAGACGTTGTAGAGGCGCCGGATGGCCTGTGGTCCGCGACCGGCGGCGTCGGCCGCCTCGTCGATCGCGGCGTTGCTCGCCGCCAGCGTCCCCGGACCGGCGTAGGCGGCGCTGGGCAGCCACCCGTCGGCGAGCCGGCCGGTCACCCGGAGCATCCGCGGCTTGTAGGCGCCGAGCCAGATCTCGACGGGGTGGAGCGGAGCGGGCCCGGCGTGCAGGCCCGTGACGCGGTAGTGCTCACCGTCGACGGTGACGCTCCGGCCGTCGGGACGGTCGGGGTCCTGCCCCCAGACCCCGCGGATGACCCGGATCGCCTCGACGAGCGCGTCAACGGCCTGGCCGGGTGAGCGGCGCTCGCCACCGGCGGCGGCGATCCCGTCCCAGAAGGCGCCGGTCCCGAGGCCGAGCTCGGCCCGGCCGCCGCTGATCACGTCGAGGCTGGCGACCGACTTGGCGAGCACGACCGGTGGGCGCAGCGGCAGGTTTGCCACGTTGGCCGCGACCCGCACGTTCGTCGTGCGCACCGCGATGGCGGTGAGCAGCGTCGTCGCGTCGACGTGACGGGCCTGGTAGGGGTGGTCCTGGACGGTGACGAGGTCGAGGCCCGTGACGTCGGCGAGCTGGGCCAGCTCGAGGGTGTCGTGGACCCGGTCGGCGTCCGGGCTGAGGAACAGACCGAACTGCAGGTCGTGGCCGTAGTCCGGCACGGTGGTCTCCTCCGTCGGGGGTCTGGTGTCGGTCCCCGACAGCGTAGGGTCGCGACAGCGCCGCCCGTCGGGGCGAGACCACGGACGACGACAGGAACGGAGCAGGGATGAGCGAGCAGACCGCCGCCGAGCCGCAGCTGAGCCTCGGGGTGATGGCCCGGTCGCTGAAGGAGAACGAGCGCCGGCTCGCCCTGCACCCCGAGCACCTGAGCCGGATCCCCGAGGAGCTGCGGTCGCGCGTTTTCCTCGAGGAGGGCTACGGCTCGAGCTTCGGCCTCTCCGACGAGCAGCTCGCCGATTTCGTCGGCGGGTTCCGCTCCCGCGAGGACCTCGTGGCGGAATGCGACGTCATCCTCCAGCCGAAGCCGCTGCTCAGTGACGTCCAGCAGCTGCGCGACGGCCAGACCCTGTGGGGGTGGCCGCACTGCGTCCAGGACGCCGAGCTGACCCAGGTCGCCATCGACAAGCACCTCACCCTGATCGCCTTCGAGGCGATGAACCACTGGAAGAGCGACGGCTCCTTCAACCTGCACGTCTTCCACAAGAACAACGAGCTGGCCGGCTACTGCTCGGTGCTCCAGGCGCTGCAGATCGCGGGCACGACCGGTCACTACGGGCGCCGGATGCGGGCCGCGGTGATCGGCTTCGGCGCGACGGCGCGCGGCGCGGTGACCGCCCTCAACGCGCTCGGGATCCACGACGTCGATGTGCTGACCCACCGTGACGTCGCCGCGGTCGCCAGCCCGATCCACTCGGTGCGCATGGTCCAGCTCGACAGCGACGAGCAGGACGACACCGAGGCCGAGCACACCGGACCGACCCACGCCGTCGTCGACGAGGAGCGCCTGCCGCTCGCGCCCTTCCTCGCCGAGCACGACATCATCGTCAACTGCGTCCTGCAGGACCCGGATGCCCCGCTGATGTTCCTCACCGAGGACGATCTGCCCCTGCTCGTCCCGGGCAGCATCCTCATCGACGTGTCGTGCGATGCCGGGATGGGCTTCAGCTGGGCCTCTCCCACCGGCTTCGAGGACCCGAGCTTCATCGTCGGCGACAACATCCTCTACTACGCCGTCGACCACAGCCCGTCCTACCTGTGGAACTCCGCGACGTGGGAGAACAGCGAGGCGATCCTGCCCTTCCTGCCGACCGTCATGGGCGGTGGCGCGGCGTGGGACGAGGAGCCGACGATCCAGCGGGCCATCGAGATCCGCGAGGGTGTCATCCAGAACCCGGCGATCCTGTCGTTCCAGCACCGGTCGGCGACCCCGCCGCACGTGCGCAGCAGGGCCGGCGCCAGCTAGACCCGGCCAGCCTCAGGCGGGTCGCTCGTTGTTGCGACGGGCGGCCCGTCGGCCCAGCGTCGTGAGGACGCGGACCACGCGCGAGTCGAGTCTGCGGGCGGCCTCGCGTCCCTGCGCCGGGGTCCCCCCACCGGCAGGGGCGTCGGGCAGCAGCCGGTTTGCCAGGCCCATGACCCGGGTCGTCGTGCCGGGCACGAGCCCGCGGACCCGGATCCCGATCCAGGCGAGCGGCGTGAGCACGACCATCGGGCGGCCCGCGAGCACGGCCGAGACGATCCGCGCGGCGGCCCGCTCCGCGTCCATCGAGACGAGGGGGAGCGAGGCGGCCGGCCCGAACCACGCGTACTCAGCCGCCGGGTCGCCCGTGAAGTCGGCCCGCTCGTGCGAGCCGGTCCGCATCAGGCCGGGGACGATCGTCGTCGCTGTGACCCCCGTGCCCGACAGCGACGCGGCCAGCCCGTCGGAGAAGCCGACGGCGGCGAACTTCGCTGTCGCGTAGGGCAGCAGGTGCGGCGGCGAGACCATGCCGCCGATCGAGGCGACCGTCCCGATCCGGCCCGATCCACGCTCGCGCATCGCCGGCAGGACGGCCAGCGCGACGTGGATCGGGCCCCAGGCCATGGTGTTGACCGCGTCGACGTAGTCCTCGTGCTCCATCGCCTCGGCCGGGCCCGTCCGGATGATGCCGGCGACGGTGATCGCCACGCTGATCGGCCCAACGGACTCCTCCACGCCGGCGACGAGGGCGCGCACCGCGTCCCGGTCGCGTACGTCGCAGACGCGGGCCGTCGCGCGGGGTCCGAGCATCGCCGTCGCGCGGTCGAGCTCGGCGGCGTCGCGGGCCGCGACGACGACCCGGTGGTCGCGCCGGACGAGCTCGCGGGCGATGAGCAGGCCGAGGCCCCGAGAGGCTCCGACGACGAGGGCGAGCGGTTGGTCGGTCATCCCCGATTCCTACCCGTTCGGGCTCATCCTCAACCATCAAGGCTCGACAGAGAGTGGTGAACACCCTTGCGCACCAACGGTCCTCACAATGCACCACCCCTGTGGGTGTCGCAATCCGAGCCTGGGCGGCATACGGTCGGGGGATGAAGGCACTCACTTGGCACGGTATCGAAGACGTCCGCATCACCGAGGTCCCGGACCCTCGCATCGAGCAGCCCACGGACGCGGTCGTCAGGGTCACCTCGACCGCGATCTGCGGTTCGGACCTGCACCTCTACGGGGTGCTCGCGCCCTACCTCACCGAGGGCGACGTCCTCGGCCACGAGTTCATGGGCATCGTCGAGGAGGTCGGGTCGGGTGTGACGAACCTCTCGGTCGGTGACCGCGTCGTCGTGCCCTTCAACATCTCCTGCGGACACTGCTGGATGTGCGACCGCGGCCTCTTCGCGCAGTGCGAGACGACGCAGAACGTCGACCAGGGCAAGGGCGCCAGCCTCTTCGGCTACACGAGCCTCTACGGCGCGGTCCCCGGTGGCCAGGCCGAGCGGGTCCGCGTGCCGCACGCCGACTTCGGCCCGATCAAGCTGCCCAACGAGCTGCCCGACGAGCGCTTCCTCTACCTCTCGGACATCCTGCCCACCGCCTGGCAGGGCGTGGAGTATGCCGGCGTCCCCGAGGGCGGGTCGCTCGCCGTCTTCGGCCTCGGACCGGTCGGCCAGCTCGCCGTGCGGTCGGCGCTGCACCGCGGCATCACCGACGTCATCGCCGTCGACCTCGTGCCGGAGCGCCTCGAGCTCGCCCGGGCTGCCGGCGCGCGCGTCGTCGACCTCAGCGTCGTCGACGACGTCGCCGACACGATCAAGGAGATGACCGACGGCCGCGGCGCCGACTCCACCCTCGATGCCGTCGGCATGGAGGCCCACGGCAACCCGATCTCGGAGCTGCTCATCGGCGGCGCCAAGCGGCTCCCCGGCCCGATCGCCCGCAAGGCGATCGAGACGGCCGGCATCGACCGGCTGAGCGCGCTGCACACCGCCATCTCGTCCGTCCGCCGCGGCGGGACCGTCTCCGTCAGCGGGGTCTACGGCGGGATGGCCGACCCCATGCCGATGATGGACATCTTCGACAAGGGCCTGACGATGAAGATGGGCCAGTGCCACGTCAAGCAGTGGACCGACGAGCTGCTCGAGATCGCGAGCGGCGCCGAGGACGTCCTCGGCCTCGAGACCCTCGCAACCCACCACGTCTCGCTCGACGAGGCTCCCGAGATGTACAAGACGTTCCAGCAGAAGCAGGACGGCTGCCTCAAGGTCGTCATCACCTTCTGAGCGACGTCGTGACGTCGCGGCGTCGAGGGAGCGGGGCCCGGCC